>JADFXJ010000061.1 GCA_015233615.1 Nitrospirota bacterium | reverse complement strand
TATGTCAATATATTTTACCCGTTTATTATTAAGTTTCTCTATCGTGTTTTTAAGGCTTTCGTTTGAGGATATTATTAAATCGTTAATCATGCCATTATTTCCGGCTACCGGCAGAATACTTTGGACGTATATTCTTGTTTGAGGGAGTTTTGACGTCAACTCTTTAATCATCTTGCTATAATTACCTGCAACGTCCCGTGGGCTAACACCGGTTGCCAAATCGTTAATCCCGGAGAGCACAAATATTTTTTTCGGGTTATTGGTAATAACCGCGGATAATCTGTTGATAATATCCGAGGTTGTCTCACCCCACACGCCTTCGTTTTTCACGTTTGTGCCGGGAAATAATTCGCTCCAGTTCCCCTCCGATGTGATGCTGTCGCCTAAAAATACAATACCGGCCGATGTGCCGGCGTGATTGCCTGCATACAAATCAGCAGGCATGTGGAGTAAGAATACCGATACTATCGATGCACACACTATCGATACAAATGTAAGATTATTGCGCAACCGACTCAAAAAAACGTTAATTCAGTTATCGTTTTCTTTAATAAACATGTATTATCCATCCATGGTAATATAACATACATATGCAGAAAAATCTTAATACATTGCATGGATTGACACAAGATTGGTCAATGGTTTGACACCTGTAAGCGTCAAAAGCTAAAATATACGCAGGTTGAACATGACAGACAATCGTTTCAGCGAGGTTCACCAATATTTGGATGATGCGGTATTCCTTCATGATTGCGGTATGGCGCCGGAGATGGTTGTGGTGAAGCTCTATCACGCCATGGTCTACGCGCTTTTCGAACTTCTTGGCGTAAGGCGCGGGGGGATGACCCAGGCTGAGGCTATCGCCGGGTTTGACGCCGGGTTTGTCAAAAAGGGGATATTTCCGGTTGAGAAGTACAACACTATTCACCGTGCTTATGGGCTGAGAAATTTCTGCGGTTGTACGCAGAAAATAACGGTTTCCGATGATGACGTCGTAGAACTTACGCCGAAAGTCCGTGAGTTCGTCGAATCCATCGAGGCATACTTAATCAGTGAAAAAGTGATAAAACCATAAGTTCAGGCCTGAGTCTGCTTGTTGCACGTGTTTATTCCACTGTACAGGCCTGGCGTTGTATTGGCTTAACACATGGGTAAAATTATCCACTGGAAGCTGGCGCAAGACGATCTTCCCGCCCTGGAAAAAGCCTGCCGTGAAGAACTGGCGGCGGAAATAGCACGGGAACAAAGCCGCAATACCTGATGAACTCAAAGGTGCAAGCTAAATCCTCAGTCGGTTTTCCCTAAATGTTTAATTTTCCTCAATTTTATCCAAATATGCAACTTTATCCGATTCTTTTTGCCATTAACCGGATTTTAAGATATCGACAACCCATTTTAAACCTTGACCTTAACATTAGTATCGGTTTTTTCGTATCGTTTTTTTCGTTGATTAATGGCAAAAGAATAAGTTAAAATCATATCTGATTTTATGCAACCTTAGAGTTTGCCGAATCACTTTGAGCAAGGAGAGTATAGAGCATGTCCGTCAATGGTAAAGTGTCAGTAAGTGTAGAGTCAAAGCATCAGGAGCGCGTCGAGAAGTTCCTCACGAAGAGAAAAAGTGACGTTCAGGAGATCGCAGATTCCATAAGCAGGGCGGAGTACCCTTCCATAAAGATGATGGGAGAGTTAATCAAGAAATCCGCGGGCAACTTTGGTATGGAAGACCTTAAGAATCTTGGCCAGGCTATCGAGACTGCCGCCAATATAAAGGACTCCGGAAAGTTGAAAGAGCTGGCGGTGGAGCTTGGCGCGTACCTGGAAAGTCTGGAAGTAAAGTACGTCTGAGCCCCTATACGTGCGGTCTTAAGGGTGTTTCGGGCCGCTGAGGTAACGTTGCGTCATGACATCTGGATCTCGTCCCGATTTATCCTGCTCACGTGTGGCTCAGGAAGAGGTGACGTGTTGCGAAAAAATGGTTTTACGCTTTTAGAAGTGCTCGTATCTCTCGCAATAGTTAGCGGGCTATTGGTTACCGTTATACACTCCCTTAACTATAATCTTTCCATCGTAGAGCGCCAAAAAGACGTAGCTATAGCCGTGATGCTGGCAAGGGAAAAGCTTGCACAATACAATGCCACGGGCATAACCGAAGAAAAGGGGAGTTTTGGAAAGCCCTTCGACGATTTCGATTATGAGTTAAAAAGTTACGCATCTACCTTGCCGCAGGTCGTGGTGATGGAGCTTTCCGTGAGCAAAAAGGAAAATGTTAAAAGGGAAAAGCTTGCCGTTTCGAGAAAGCTTTACATGAAGACGTGAGAGGGTTTACCCTTCTTGAAGTGCTCGTGGCGGTAGTGCTGTTCAGCGTTATTTCATTAGTGCTTTACAATTCATTCTCACTTTCCGACCGGGCCATAAGGAGCGTGGACGGCTACGTGGAAAGGCTCCAGGAGGGCAGGGAAACACTGGACGCGCTAAGAAGGGAGATAGAATCCTCATTTTTTACGGCAAACAAAGACTTAGGGCGGTTTAAGGCAATAGACAGAGACGTGGCCGGCCGGCAAACCTCCGCCCTGGTGTTTACCACCTTTGCCGCAGGCGGCCCCGGCTACGGGGTAGTGGTTTATTACGTCGACGAGGCCGGCAAGGAAGACACCGGCGATACCAAAGACGCAAAGGATACCGGCAATGACCGAGATAGTGTTGCAAATGGTGCCGGCAAGGGTGGCTTAAGCGGTTTTTCTCCGCCTAACGTGGATACCGGCAAGCGCTTATCTCTGTATAAGATGGTGCAGCCAAACCCCATGAAAAAGGATACGGTTGTCGTCGAAGCGGTTGAGGACGTCAAAGCGTTTTCAATCGAGGTCAGTGACGCCGGCAATAACGGCGTCGGCAATAAGGCAGGCATCGACAACGGCGGTGGCAATACGGGCGTAAAGACGTGGGATACTGCAGTGACGGGCAAGATGCCCGTTTCCGTGAAGATTACACTCACCATGGCACTTAAAGACGGGGACGTGCCCTTTACCGTAACCGCGTACCCCAAAATAGTAATGGACAAATGACGTGTGGCGGATGAGCTGCAGGACTAAGAGTATCTTTAAAGCATGTTACAAGACGTGCTATATAGCGATCATACGGAATCTTTTCCTTTTTAAAAAAGGGGTAGGGGGGGAAAGCCTTCCCCTCGCTTCGGCAACAAAAGGCGTTGCCTGCGCTACCCCTTCTGCGGGGGGAGCACCCCCCGCAACGCCCCCCGCCGGCTCACAGTCGGTGGTATTTAATTTCAAAGCCGGTTTTGGCGGGCAAAGAGGTTCGGCGCTCATACTGACACTGCTCGTTACGTCACTCCTGGTGGTAATGGTTGTGGAGTTCGCGTACAAGGTCTACGTGTCGGCAAATTCGCTGTACGAATTCCGGGACGGCCAGGAGCTTTCCGTCCTTGCTGCGTCGGGAATTGATCTTGGTATCAGGTATATCGACGGCTACGTAGCGACTGCCAGATATACAGAACTCGATAAAACCACTATCCCCTTTGGCAAGGTTTCCGAAAACGCCGACGATACCCTGTCCATATCCGTCGGGGACGAAAACGCCAGGTTTAACGTTAACACAATCGTCTACCCAAACGGAACGTTAAACCAACCGGCCTTCGATTCATTCCAGCGTCTGTTGAGGCGCTTTTCTATCGATGAAAGCGTTGCCCTCTACATAGCCGACTGGATAGACCGGGACAGCGAGGAGCGTGTGGCAGGCTCGGAGAAATCGGCTAAAAACTCGCCACTCTTTTCCATAGACGAGCTTCTCCTGGTGTCGCACGTAAAGAAGGAAGATTACAAAAAGCTCGCTCCTTTCGTTACCGTTTACGGCAGCGGACTCGTTAACGTAAACACTGCCCTGCCGGAGGTGCTTGAATGCCTGAGCCCCGATATAGACGAGGCTCTTGCCAACCGTATCGTCCAGTACAGGAAGAGTCTTCCCTTCGATATGACTTCGAGCTTACTGAACGTGCCGGGCATGGAGCAGACGGGTAAAACCCTCTTAGGGAGGATTACCGTCAAAAGCGACGCTTTTACTATTATTTCGTCGGCTTCCCTTAACGGTTTGACTAAAGACGTGGCGGCAACTGTTATAATATACGGTACCAACGGGCAAATCAAGTACTGGAAGGAATATTGAGTGCGGGAAAGAATGTTAAATATCGATAGAAATATTGGGATTTTGAATGCAGGAAGGCAAATTGAATACCGATAGAAGTATTGGAAAACCAATGCCGGAAGGAATATGAAATGAAGATAGGGTTCGTTTCAATATCCGGAGGAGCGGTTGTGATTGACGTATTTCAAAAACGGGCGTCCTCCGTGTCGCACATTGGTACAAGGAAATACTCCATGGCCGGCTCTTTTGAATTAATTGGCGGATTAACCGGTGAACTAACCGGAGAATTGGCGGATAAATCGGGCAGTGGTAAGGATAAAAAGGAAATGGCCCGCGAATACGGCAGTCAGCTCTCCCGCGATACTGGCGACAATGACGGATTAAATGGCAGATTAGAGGTGGATATAGATGGAATGGACGCTTATTACTTGTCTGTGCCTGCCGGGCTTCTCAATTACAGGGTTGTGGAGATGCCGTTTGCCGAAAAGAAAAAGCTGCTCTCCACGCTTCCATACACTCTTGAAGGGCTGATAAAGGTGCCTCTCGGTGCTGCCGTCGTTGACTGTGTGGTGCTGGGACAGGGGTTGGAGGCACTTCAGGATGGGGGAGCGTACAGGGTGCTGGCCGTGTATATGGATGCCAGGGAGCTTGGAAGTATAGTCGGGGGGCTGAAAAAAGGGGGGATTGACCCCGACAGGATTACCTCCTGCGAACTAAGGATGAGGCTCCGTAGCGGCCGGGTGGAGTCGGTGTGTGAACACCTCGAACTTTCCGACGAGGAGCGGGTGTCCCTGTGTCTTGAAGAGATATCCAGTCCAATCATAAATCTGCGGACCGGCGGGATGGCACGCTGCCGGGACGTAGGGAAGGTCTTGAAAAACTTTAGCGTGGGGCTTGCCATTGCAGGTACAATGCTATTGCTTTTATGTCTTTACCTGGTGCTGAAGACATATCTCGTTACCGGCAGCATAGAGTCGCTGAATGCACATTTGACAAGTTCCTATAAGAAAGCATTCGCAGAAGAAACTAAGGTGGTCGCTCCCCTTTACCAGCTTAAGGCAAAGGTAAAGACGCTTAAAGATGAAAAGGACAATTTCGACGGTATCTCTCCCCTTGGCGTGTTAAATGCTCTGTCCATGCCGGGGTTGAAGCTTGCTCCCCTCGATGGAATCGAGATGTCCACGACGGGTGTAACTATAAAGGGAGAAGCCCGGAGGGCCGGTGACGTGGAAGACTTGAAGGGGCAGCTTGACGGCCGTTTCCCGGACGTGTCGGTTATAGAGACGAAGACGGCGGTAGACGGCGGTGTGCTCTTTACGATAACTTTCAAGTACGGTGCAAGCCGGTGAGGTACCTGAGGGAAATCCTTGGCCGCACACGGTATGACAGGGAGTTTTGGCTCTCTGTACTAAGAAACCGTGTTGCACTTACAGGACTGGGCTTTTTCCTGGCCATTGTGACGGCCATTTTGCTTGCCGGGATGCTCGGGGGCAGAGAGGCCAGGCTGGAAAAGAGCCGGCTGTCAATCGCAGAGTTTAACGCAACTCTGAAAGATTACGCGGCCCTAAACGGCGAGTTTATGGATATTAAGAAAAAGGTGAACGGCAAAGAGGCAAACGGTGCCATCCAGTCACTTGGCGACGTGCTTCAATCCGTTGGTTTGAAGGATCGTCAGGCCTCGATAAAGTCGATGGGACAAAAGAAACTCTCCGGATACGAAGAGGATTCTGCGGAGTTTAAGCTTCAGAACGTGACGCTGAACGAAGTGGTAAACCTTCTGTACAGGATAGAAAACGGAAGGGTTGGTTTTTTTATAAAGGGGTTCAGAATGAAAAAGAGTTTTAACGGGCAGGATAAGTTTGACGTGGCACTGGAGCTGTCCTGCGTAAGGGAAAGGGGACAGACCGACGGTGGGGAGCCAATCAGCCAGGGAAGGCCGGCGACCCCGGTCTTAAAGGGGGTCAGCGACCCCAGGCTAAAGGGGGTCAGCGACACCGGGCTAAAGGGGGTCAGCGACCCCAGGCTAAAGGGGGTCAGATGAGAGGAAACGTAGTGTTCAAGGTACTTTTTACACTTACGGTAATTTTCGTGCTTACCATTGCACTGGCCTTTGGCGCATGGATGATAGCCATACCCGGGAGCTTCATAAAGGGGAAAATAGAGTCCTCGGTGAAGAAACCTTATAAAATCGAGGCCAGGGATATCAAAAAGGGAATATTTTTTAACGTAACCATAGGTAGCATTAAGGTGTCGAAGGGCAGCGGCGAGCTGCTCACTCTTACGGACACATATGTAAGCTTCGAGCCATCTTCCCTGCTTTTCAGGAAGTTAAAGCTGCTGTTGAAGACCACTCTCAACGGAGGTGTTATCAACGGCGAAGTAGTTGCCGAAAAGGGGGAAGCCTCCGGTGGCGGGAATTTTTCGGACATTGACGTAGGCGCTTTTTCTTACCTCCGCCGCCTGGGTATTCGTGGAGACGGCACGTTGTCCGGCACGTTCACATTGGAGGGAAAAGGCGGGCAGGTAGTTTTCTCGGTTACGGATTTCAAGTTTCAGGACATCTATTCCCACGGCATATATGTGCCGCTAAAATATTTCAACGAGCTTAAGGGTGCAATCCGGGTGGAAAATGGGGTTTTGGAGATGAAATCGGTTACGGCCACCGGTAAAGGTATTTTCGCGAGGGTTAAGGGTAAAGTGGAAAACGCTTTTTCGGACATTACTATCGAGCTTATGCCCGAGGAGGATTTTCCCGACAAGGATAAACTCGCGTTTCTCAGGCAGTACGAGGTTTCGCCCGGAGCTTACGTCATAACCGTTAAAAAGAGATTGTTCTGAAAATTGAAAATATGGTTTGGCAAAAAGGCTGACAAAATTGTCGGCAGACAAAAATAAAACTCTTTGCTATAATAATATTCATCGATAGAAAGTTTTGTACGGAGGGTGTATAATAGGTTTTATGAGCGTGTACGTAAGAAATATGACTTACCTGGCGGTACTTTTTTTCGGCGTAAACATGCTGATGCTCTCGGCGCCCGTACGCGTATCGACGGCAGGCGAGGTCCGCTTCGAAATCCACCCGGCAGCCGCCCAATGCGATGCCGCCCGGCCCGACTCCGCGCAGTGTGACGCCGCCCGGTACGTCTCGGCGCGGTATGATTCCGGCCCCGCGAAGTTTCGCATCTCTCCGGACGTTAACCGTGCCCTGTTTCCTTATCCCGACGAACTGAAGCCGCAGGTCAATTTCTGGATTAAAATATTTACGCAATATACCACAAAGCAGGTGGTGATTCATGACAACAGATACATGGATATAATTTACGCCGCCGTCGAGCTTTCCGACGTCCCCGCACCGGTAAAGGGTAAGAAACAGGCTACAAATCCGGAGGCGGAGAGATATAAGATTATACTGAGGAAACTCGACGCTTTAAAGCCCGGAGAGGCCGACTCTCTTACCGGTGATGAGCAACGCGTGTACAACCTGTTTAAGGACGTTGCCGGGGAGCACAAGTTTCTCGACGCCGTGGACAGGGTCAGGTCACAGGTTGGACAGAGTGATCGGTTTAAGGTGGCATTGGCGAGGTCTACGATGTATCTGGCGGACATGGAAAAGATTTTTGCCGAACGTGGGCTTCCGGTGGAGCTAACCCGACTGCCCTTCGTAGAGTCCTCCTTCAACGTGCAGGCTTGTTCGAAGGACGGTGCCCTGGGTCTGTGGCAGTTTATGGCCGGAACCGGCAAGAAGTTTATGCATATAGGAAAGGTTAGCGACGACAGGAAGAACATCATGAAATCCACGGAGGCCGCCGCGAGGTTGCTGTCCTACAATTACGGTGAACTCGGTTCGTGGCCCCTTGCTTTAACCGCATACAACCACGGATTGTGCGGAATAAAGAAGGCCGTTAACCGCACCGGCTCTGCGGATATAGCCAGGATTACAAAAGATTATACGGGCCCGTACTTCGGTTTTGCGTCGCGCAATTTTTATGCCGAATTCATCGCGGTACTCGAGGTGTTGAAGGACGTTAACGGGTATTTCGGAGACGTCGGATTCATGGAAAGGGACAATACGGACGTGTTCACGCTACCGAAGACCGTAACGTTCGATGCCCTGGTGAAAAACGTCTCTCTCGTGGAAAAGGACGAATTAATCAGGTTAAACCCGGAGCTTACAAAGTCGGCCGTAAAGTCGCAGGTGTCGCTGCCAAAGGGATACGGGTTAAAGCTGCCTGCCGGGTTGAAGGAGGAATACGAGTCCAGATTCGAGCGCCAATTTGCCTCGCTGCCCGATACCCAACCGAAAGTTGTATCCAAGGCGCGCGGTCGTGGACGTTCGGGTACGGTACGTCTCGCGTCGGCACGGGCGGGGCACCGCGTCGTGCAACGTGACCATGTCGTGCAACGGGCTCATGTCGTGCAGAAAGGGCAAACCGTGTACTCTATTTCGAAGCGGTATAACGTGTCGGTTCAGTCATTGATGACCGCTAACTCTATCGGTGGAACTCATAAGATAAAGCTCGGACGCAAGTTAAGGATACCCCGTTCATAAAAAATAGATGACTGTCGGGCAATTCCCCAAAGTCGCTTTTTCCGTTCTCGCCCAGCCATCGACCTGCCCTTGTCCCTTGTCGACATTCCAGCCTCTTTCCAACGCTCGACTCATTATCGTCATCGTCATTCCACCCCCGTATCGTCACTCACCCCCACTCCGTCATCTTTCCGGCTAGTGTCGTGTCAACTGTATAATGTCGCATTCCACATCCGTCATTTTTCCGGATAGATCCGTCAGCCGCATTCGCGCGGCGGAATCTGCCCCTAATACCGCTTCCGTGGTGTCATATCGCCCCCTCTTTCGTCATCTTTCCGGCTAGAGCCGTCAGCCGCATTCGCGGGCCGGAATCGCCCTTGTCCTTGCCTGCTCACTAAAGCACACCATAATAATTATTGTAACAGTTCACCCGCGAAATCTGCTATGCCTAAAACCACCCCGCCCTTCGGGCACCCCTCCTTTTTAAGGAGGGGTGCCCGAAGGGCGGGGTGGTTTGTCTCTCTCTTGCCCGCCAATCGATAATCTCACATATTATTGGTGAACGGTTACTAATTATTTTTTTGTATAGTAAAACAATATCTGCGATGTATCCTATCTGTAACCTACCGTATGTTATAATTGTTCCAGAATAAAATATTAATACATGGGTATGTCGATGAGTCCCGTACAAAAATGCAAAATAACCGTAACTTATTAAAAAGAATGAGTTTATCGTATACAAACAACGAAATTATCAAGAGCATAAAATGTCTGCAATAACAGCATGTTATGGCTTTGACAGGAGTCAAGTACATACCCATGTATTAATAAATAAGCCGTTCTTTTATGCAAAAAGAACACCTATGGTAACATCGGCGTTCAATTATAGACACCGGCCACACCAAACGACACGGAGAAGAAGGAAATGATACGAAAATTCTTTTCATATGTAAATTTTACCGAATTCAGCAGTGAACAAAAGTGGCATTTCGGGTTTAACATCTTAATGGGCGTTATAATCGCGGTTATTTTTTGCTTCCTTGAGCATACTGGCTATGGAGAAAACGGCCTTAACCGCTTGTTTGATTTATTTATTCGTCAGCAGGCTCGTGACTATAAAACGGTCTCTCCTCAAAAAGATAAACCTAAGATCGTTTTTATCGATTTCGACCAGGAAAGCCTCCGGGATAGTCCTAAACAATCGGAAGGCATCCCTTTGATTACCCCTCGCGATAAAATTGCCGGGCTAATAAACCTTGCAAACAAGGCTAATGCAAGAGTAATTATTCCCGACGTATTTTTTTTCAGCAGTGATTGCTGTAACGCAGGGGCGGACGGGAAGCTCGGCACCGCTCTCGAAAATATAAAGTTAGAAAACGCGAAGCGCAAAGTTAAAACGAAACTAATCCTGCCCGTAAGAATCGATGCCCATAATAATACATACCATAATATATTTAAGAAACTAATCGATAATGAAAACATCTACCCGGCTATCCCCGACTTCTCTGCAACCCTGAGCGATGGTACCGTAAGATATTGGGTTACATACCGGAAAGCAAAGTCCGGGGTTGGACAAAATGACGAAATATTATGGAGCATACCCGTACTTGCCTCCGTCCTGGCGAATGATGATGCAGGTAGCACGCTTGAAAAGCTTAGAAATATCGAAAAAGATTTTATATCCGTCAACAAAATTTCGAAGCCCGCGACCATTAACATAAAAGGCAAAGACTTCGAACTACCGCTTAAAAGTGCTTACGAAGAGCATAACGAAGCTGCCTTCGAAGAGCTGTTTCTTCAGCGTATTCGGTATTTATTACGACCGCCTTCGCTTAAGGAAAACCATGACGCAAGCGAAGACGGTAATCTGGGATTTGAACGATTGACCGTATCGGACTTAAAGCCTCTGATTGCGGAGGGAGATTCGAAGATAAAAGAGGAGGCTTTCAATAAATTCAAAGATAAAATCGAAGGTAATATTGTAATAATAGGAAACTCAACCTCTGATTTTGCCGATATTCATAATACGCCCGTTGGCGACATGGCCGGGATGTATATCCACGGTAACTCCATTTTCACAATACTTGACGGCAAACAAGTAAGGGAAATGCCAGGAATGTTGTCTATATCGATAGAAATCTTCACTATAATACTAACGGCATACATTTTTCTTTACCTGCAGGCTCTCTCAGCAAAGATTGTTGCAACTATCATTATGTTAGCAATTTTCGGGCCTTTAAGCTGGTATATGTTTATACATACCAATGTCCTGATAAACGTTGTATTTATCATATCGGGTATCGGGTTGCATAAAATGGTTGCCGACTTCGAAGCGATAATAAAGTTAAACGATCATAATAACGCACATTAAACGGAATAGCATAAAGATAGGGAATTTTGGGGAAAACCCGACTAATTTAAATTTCAAGGAGGCTACGATGCGAAGTTGTGAATTGGTAAGCAGATGTATATTTATTGGTTTGTTTATGGTATTACTTGCGGCCGGGTTGTCTTATGCTCAGACGGAGGCTCAAAACCCGGTAGGAATGATTACCGACGGCTATGATGAGGACTGCCACGTCAAAAGAGGCCCAAATGCACCCGATAGCCGGGGCGAAACGATAAAATGCGGATGGATGATGGATTTATACGAAGGCGATATTGTCACCAAAACCCCGAACGTAAATAAATTAACGATAAAATGGAAATTACCGCCGTATACTAACGGCGTACCGGATAAGAATATGACAACGATGAGAGTAGTATTTAACAAACCGGAGAAAGGATCCATCCTGCCGAAAATTGCGGACATCAAGAAATATTTTGGGCTTCTGGAACCTGTGCACATACGAATTCCCGGCGGTGCGAGGGGAGGCGATTCGAATGAGGAGCCGGAAAAAATATTTATACCGACGCCGGGCTGCAATATTACCGTCCTGGGAAATTATCCAATAACGTTCACTTGTGAAAAGGTTTCGAAAACTTTAGTGATTACCGATGATGGCGGAGTAAAAATCTTGCAGAAAAATATAGCTGGCAAAAGCACTATCTCAATTAAACCCGGCGACATGAGATTAAAACCCGGAAAGACGACTACCTGGAAAATCGAAGATAAAACCGGGAAAAGCTTTAAAACATGTAAAATAAGACAGTTAAACGAAAACATAGCAAATCAGGTAACGAATGACCTGAAAGAGATCGACAAAAAGAATTTAAGCGAATCGGAAACGAAAACGCAAAAGGCGATGTACCTGCAAACGTTCAGCGATATATTCGGTGACGAAGTCGATCTTTACTGGTTAAGTTACGAATTAGTAAAGAACCTGAATGTTAATAAGAATAACATCGCATTGATAATACAGGACAGATACCTTGACCATATTATAAATGAAAAATGAAACGAAACGAAACGACAAATACGTTTTTATAAACTGGCTTGTTAGAGAAGTGGAATTTATGAATAAGCTAACCGTACATGTTTTGGACTTAAAAGTTAAAATCGGCATACTTTTTATTTTAACGGCCGTTGTGTTGTTTGTTGCCGCCCCGTCATATGCCGATGATTTGGAAGAAATGGAAAATCAGGCCATACAATATTTCAAAATGGGAAAGTATCCTGAGGCTGAACCATTATTTAAACGGATTCTGGAGATAAAGAAGAAAACCTTAGGCGAGGAGCATCCCGATGTCGCCACCTGGATGAGCAATCTGGCGGTACTTTATGACACAACAGGCCGATATGCCGAAGCCGAGCCTTTGTACAAGCGGGCGATTGAGATTGCCAAAAAAAACCTGGGCGTGGAGCATCCCGATGTCGCCAGAGGGCTGAATAACCTGGCGTTACTTCACTACACAACAGGCCAGTATGCCGAGACCGAGCCTTTGTTCAAGCAGGCACTTGAGATTGACAAGAAAACCTTAGGCGAGGAGCAACCCTCTGTCGCCATAATCCTGAACAACCTGGCGGAGCTTTACCGCAAAACAGGCAGGTATGCCGAGGCCGAGCCTTTGTTAAACCAGGCCTTACCGATTGCCGAAAAGAGCGGCGACCCCGAACTTCTGTGGCATGTCCGCAACAGTATGGGATATCTGCTCGAAAACAGCGGCAATGCCGGAGCGGCCATATTCTTTGGGAAGCAGGCAGTTAACACCATCCAGAAGTTGCGTCTGAACGTGTCGGGGATGCAAAAGGAGACACAGAAGAGCTACCTTGGAACCGTAGAAGACGTTTACAGGCACCTGGCGGACCTCCTCATAGGGGAGGGAAGATTCCCGGAGGCCCTGGAAGTCCTCTCGATGCTCAAGGAGGAGGAATACTTCGATTTCATAAGGCGCGACGCAGGGAAACATGACAATCTCTCCACAAATGCGTCATTTACGCAAACCGAGGCCCGGTATCTCGCGAAGTACAACGAGATCAGCGGTAAGCTCGTGTCCATCGGCAAGGAAATGAACGGATTGCAGGAAAAGCTGAAGCGGGGCGCGTTGACACGGCGGGAGAAGGAGCGGCTCGACGTCCTTAGAGAGGACATCAAGGCTGCAAACGTCGCCTTCGGGAAATATGTAACCGAGCTGGTGGAAGCCATGAAGGACGTCGGTAAAGACAGGGCTAAAGAGGTCGGGGAAAAGAACCTGCCCGGCCTTAAGGCGCTTCAGGGTACGCTTAGAGACCTCGGCGAGGGGACTGTGGTTATCAACTATTTAATTTACGGCGACAAGGTGCACATGCTTCTGACTACGCCGGAGATACAAAAGGCGTACCACTACGATATAAAGGAAAAGGAGCTGAACGGTATGCTCTTCGCGTATCGTCAGGCACTCCAAAGGCGCTTCGTAAACCCCGAACCGCAGAGCAGAAAGCTCTACGAAATACTGCTGAACCCCCTCGAAGCGGACCTCAAAGTAGCGGGAGCCAAAACATTGATGCTCTCCCTTGACGGGGCGTTACGCTACATCCCCTTTGCCTCCCTCCATGACGGGGAATCGTACGTTGTCGAGAAGTACAGGGTGATAATCTTTACGGCGGCTGCAAGTACCAAGTTGAAGGATCAACCAAAGTCAGGCTGGACGGCGGCGGGACTTGGGCTGACGATGAAGATAGAGAATTTTGACCCGCTGCCGTCGGTAGAGGATGAGCTTAACTGGATAATAAAGGGTACCGGCAAGGCCAACGCGGGAGTGCTTCCGGGCGAGATTCACCTCGACAAGTATTTTACGGAGAGCGTGATGCTCGACATGCTCGACAAACGCCGCCCGGTGCTTCACATAGCAAGCCATTTTGTGTTTAAACCCGGAACGGATAGGGATTCCTTTCTGCTGATGGGAGACGGCAGCCATTTAACTCTCGAAACGATGAAGAAGGAGGGTTTTGACTTTAACGGCCTGGACCTTTTGACCCTTTCGGCGTGCAATACGGCAATGGGAGGAGACGGAAACGGCCGCGAGATAGAAGGTTTTGGAGCGCTTGCCCAGAACCAGGGAGCAAAGGCGGTGTTGGCAACGCTCTGGTCGGTGGACGACGGGGGCACGGCGGAATTTATGAGAAACATGTATAAGGCGCACGAGAAGGAACATCTTTCGAAGGCCGGGGCCCTTCAACGGGCGCAGATTATGTTTATTCGGGGTAACAAGGCCGCCGGAACAAGCGGAGTAAACGTATCTCGATATGGACATCCTTACTACTGGGCACCCTTCATTCTCATGGGCAATTGGAAATAAGATGGGTTGAAGAAAAGAGGGGAAGTCCGGACTGCCGGGGCGCCAATTACGCCAATGCAACAGCGCCGTTAAACCTCATTCACGGTATTGGAGGGCGCATCATTAATCCTAAGGGCAAAGAATTTAACCACGGATGAACACCCACCTGACGGGGGGTACGGGGGGTGTTCATCCGTGGTTAAAAAAATATTTTTGTCATTTACTCCTATTAGGTGTTTGCTCTCGATCATCGTTTTGTCGTAACCGTTCACCAATGATTGAGATTATCGATTGGCGGGCAAGAGAGAGACAAACCACCCCGCCCTTCGGGCACCCCTCCTTAAAAAGGAGGGGAGTAAGTGCTGGTTTGGCTTCTTTAACTCCCAATGTAACGGAAGTGACCGCGTCAAAAGCGCCGCAGTAAGTGCTGGTTTGGCTTCTTTAACTCCCCTCCTTTTTAAGGAGGGGTGCCCGAAGGGCGGGGTGGTTTTAGGCATAGCAGATTTCGCGGGTGAACTGTTACGTTTTGTCTAATGTTTAGGAATAATTTTTGTTGCTTTTGCGGAGAATATCCTCTATAATCTCCGCATGATAAGCGGAGATTATGACTACATACGTTCACGAATTACCCGACTGGCCTCATTTCCGGTGGGATGAAAAGCATCTTGCCGTAAAACTTGCCGCCGTACGCCACCGACAGGGACGAATGTTGGGCCGGCTCGAAAGTTTAGGTATAAAGTTGCGCGAAGAAGCCTCGTTGTGGACTCTTACGGAAGAAGTCATTAAGTCAAGCGAGATCGAAGGCGAAATCCTGGATCGTGAGCAGGTGCGATCCTCGCTTGCCCGACGCCTTGGTATAGACATCGGAGCGTTGATACAAGCGGATCGTCATATCGAAGGCGTCGTTGATATGATCCTCGATGCAACGCAGAATTATAGCAGTCCTCTGACCGCCGAAAGGCTTTTTGGTTGGCACGCCGCGTTGTTTCCAACCGGCTATAGCAGTTTATACAAGATCGCCGTCGGCAAATGGCGCACGGCGAAATCGGATCCGATGCGGGTTGTTTCCGGCGCCATCGGGCATGAACGCATTCATTTCGAGGCACCGGCAGCCGAACGGCTAGATAAGGAAATGGATGCTTTTCTTAAATGGCTCAACGGCGAATCAAAAGAAACCGACGTCGATCCGGTTTTAAGAACCGCTATCGCACATCTCTGGTTCATCACCATTCACCCGTTCGAAGACGGTAACGGGCGTATTGGTAGAGCCATTGCCGATATGATGCTGGCGCGGTCAGAACAGAGCACCCAGCGCTTCTACAGCATGTCAGCGCAAATCCGCAAAGAACGTGGCAAATATTATGACTATATAGAAGACACCCAAAAGGGTGATCTCAACATCACCAGGTATCTTGAATGGTTCCTCGATTGTATGAATCGCGCTTTTGACAACTCGGAAACCATTTTGAGGGATGTTTTAAAAAAGGCCCGCTTTTGGGAACTCCATACCGGAGAAACTTTCAACGACCGTCAACGCAATATCATTAACCGGGTGCTGGACGGCTTCGAAGGCAAGCTGACTTCATCCAAATGGGCAAAAATCGCCAAATGCTCACAGGACACCGCAGGGCGAGACATTGCCGACCTTATCAAACGCCACATCCTGAAAAAAGATGCTGCCGGAGGTCGAAGCACCAGCTACTCGCTGGTGGAAGATAAAGGCAAATAACGCAAGCGTTCTGAATTGATAGGATTCTTTTGTCTAATTTGGCAAATTCACGACGTTTCGGGTACTACTTCAAACCAATTCGACAAAAAGAGCAGAGAACATAAGGAAACACCTTACTCCAAAGCCATTTTCCTTTAAAAGCGCTTTAGCACTTTCCTGACCTTGCCGGCCGGCGCTATCCCTGCCTTGTAGCGAACTTTTGGACTTTTCCAAATAGCCGCAACCGTAATCTACTCACCTAAAGGGTGATAAAATGAAATGCTCTGCATATGCGAAATATCCTTGTAGAGCAAGGTAGTACGCCTGTCTCCATGAATTCCAACTGCCGTTTTTAGGTTAATATATATAGCATCGCGACTAAATGTTCACGTTAATTATGGTCGGTTCCTGGTTAAGAGAAAAGCCTCACGTTTACCTCTTCACCCGCGGGGATTCCTCGCCGGTCCTCATCGACGGTTATGTAACCGTCGGCTATGGCAAGCGTAGTGATCAGGCCGGATTTTCCCAAAACCGCTTCCGCCAGTACCGCACCGTCCTCAAGCGAGAGTTTAACCCATACGTAGTCGACCCGTCCCGGGACGGAGGATAGATTCTTCGTGAGGCGGGCCTTTATTTGCGGATTTTGCCACGGACACTCATACGGTATGCGTTGTCCGGCCAGGCGCCTCAGCACCCTTTCGACGAATATTTTAAAACTCGCGTAAACGGCGGCGGGGTGTCCCGGAAGGCCAAATACGGGCTTACCTCCCGCCACGCCCGCTATGAGCGGCTTACCCGGCTTTACGGCAACTCCGTGGAAAATTACGCCGGGAGCACCGAGCGTGTTTATTATGCGTTCGGTATAGTCCATGGTACCGACGGAACTTCCTCCGGATATTAATACCATGTGGGAGGATACAAGCGATTCCTCTACCGCTTCCTTAAGACAACGGAAATCGTCTTTAAATATCCCCTTTATAGCAGGCACCGCACCCGCACCGAGGACAAGAGCATGGAGGTTGTAAGAGTTAATGTCTCTCACTTTGCCTTTGGGCAGGGGTAGTTCCGGCGCAACAATCTCGTTGCCGGTCGAAATAATCGACACGATCGGTTTTTCGTATACCGGCACGGATGTTTTACCGCAACCGGCCAGGCAGCCGACGTCCTGAGGACGCAGACGGTGTCCTGCGGGAAAGAGCTTTTCGCCCGCCCTGACGTCTTCTCCCGGTTGTATGACGTTGTCGCCGGGTGCCACGGCCCTGGTTATCTCTACCATGGCATCGTCTATGGCATTGGTATGTTCGAGCATGACGACCGCGTCCGAACCCGGCGGGAGCATGCCGCCGGTGGGTATTTTTGCCGCCGTCCCCGGAGCAAGGGAAAAATCCGGCTGCTCGCCCATGAAGACGTCTTGTCCAAAAAGTTTCAGGAACTGCGGTATTGTCTCGGAGGCGCCAAAAGTATCTTTGGCATTTACGGCGTAGCCGTCCATCGTGGATTTCGGAAAACCGGGCAAGTCTTCGTCTGCCGTAATCTCTTCGGCTATAATCCTGCCGCACCCGTCGAGTATATGAACGTCAAGTACCGGGAGTGTTACCAACTCTATGGAGTCAAGAAGCGACAGGGCTTTTTTGACGGATACCGCCTCGATTCTGCCGAGCATGTCGCGCAAGGTTTTCTTATCTCCCGGGCAAGTCGCGCAAGATTATTTCATGAACAGGCTTTTGTAAAGCTTGCCGTGTACTATCACTCCGGTTGGTTTATCCTTTACTACCGGGGAGTCCTCACCCTTGGTAAGAATGTCGAGCATTCTGAGAAGGGATTCGTCCGTCAACTTTTTAATAAGTTGTTTGTCCGGACTATACAGGAAAAAGCGGGAAGACGAGCCGGCTATGTTGGAAAGGCTTACCGAGGTAAAGATCGACATATAGACCAGGCTCTTGAATATGCGTTTGTTGGTCTTGAAGGAGAAGAATAGCCTGTTTATGGAATGTTCTAAAAAGGCGTCGTTTCTTTTTTGCACCTTCCTCTTGATGGATATCGCCTTTACCCAGAACCTCTTATTGATAAAGCTATCCGCTTTCAGTTCGCACATGGTGTGCTGAAAATTCCGTTTTTCTTTTGTCAGTATATCGTGGGCGACCGTATCTGCGGCCAGGTGGCAAAGGAAACCGTAGACGAAAGCGCGCTGCTGCTCACTTGCCGACATCTTCAGCAGGTTGAAACCGAAATCCCAGGTATGGGAACTCTTTTCCTCCGGGAGGTATTTTTTCCCGATGACGATGTCCGCCACTATGTTGCCATATATGAAGTCGTCTTTGAACTTTCTGATCACGGAGTAAACGGCAGGCGGTAATAAGTAAGCTATAGACAAGAGCTCATTCCCAAGGAAAGTATGGGTTAGCGGCCCCCAGGAAAACGCGTCCGTTGGGAATATCATAATTCCAATCATACATATGATTAGAGCCATCATATTAATTGTAATACAAGTCATCAGCTTATTTCTATATATATTTTAAGAGTCCACCAAAATATTTATACAGGCGTGGCTAAGGTGCTCAAACGCCAGTTTTCCCGGCAACCATAGGAAAAGCCCGGCCCAAAAAGTCCGCCACAAAAAGTCCGCCCAAAAAGCCTGGCCTAAAAAATCTGACAACACTGGATGTTAATCGATAGATTATTTCTTAAATTTGTGTTATGATATGGAAAGATGCGAGGAAAGCGATAGGTGGTGTTCATCGAAGTTCCATAAAGCCGATGAATCCGGCTACCGTATTATTGTGGTAACTATACCAGTTAAGCAAAATAGTCGATCTAATCGCCCGGGCAGAAGCAACCTGGTAGAACCGATTAGGCAACGGGAACCGGAAAAATTTATCTGAGATGGCTTAAGGGATGGCAGAGGATAAAGCAAAGTTTGACGTATCGCCGGTGCATGAATTGCACCAAAACATGGGGTATATCGATACAGGTAACGAACAAGAGCTGAAAAACTACATAAGCAAGTTAGCCGGCCTCGTTAAGCAACTCAACTGTATCTATGAAATATCCAATGTTTTAAGCATGGTGCAGGTTTCCGTGGAGGAAGCACTTACCGAAGTCGTTGACCTGATACCCCTGGGATGGCCGGTTCCCGGAGAAACTTACGTGAGGCTAAAGTTCGATACGAAAACCTTTGTCTGCCGTACGTTTAAAGAGATCGGCCGGAGGGAGGACGCGGAGATAAGGCTCAGCGGTGCAAAAGCCGGCTCTATAGAGGTTTTCCACGGCAACGGTGAAGATAACCCGGATAACCTCTTCGATGCCTTTTCCCACGAGAAAGAAAAAAACCTTCTTCAGGAAATATCCCGCAGAATAGAAAAGTTCATTTTAAATAAACAGTTCGAGAAGAAAATACTTCAGAGTGAGGAGAAATCTCGCATCAACTCCAACGTCGAAAGCGTTTTAAGCTCCATCCTGTGGATATCTATGGAGCACATATCTTTGAAGGAACAGTTGAAGAAGGCTTTGGACATGATTCTTTCCCTTCCCTGGCTCTCGTTGCAATCCAGAGGGTGTATTTTCCTGCGCGACAAAAACAACGATAATCTGGTAATGATCGCAGATCGCGGCATAACCGTGCGTCAAAAGGAAATGTGCAGGCTGGTACCGGTCGGTAAATGTACATGCGGCAAGGCTGCCCTGGAAAAAGAGATAGTCTTCTGCGATAGCTTAAACGATTACCACCAGGCCGTTTACGAAGGGATACAAAACCCCGGGCACTACTGGCACTATTGTGTGCCCATAACATCCGGTGACCGGGTGCTTGGCATCATATGCCTCTATATGAACGAGAATCGGGATAGGAATCAACTGAAGGAGGCTCTCCTGTATGCCTTCGCAAACGTGCTGGCAGGTATGATAGAGCGTAAATATGCGGAGGAGACGCTCGTAAAGAGCGAAACCAGGTTGGCCGAAGCGGAGCGCATTGCCAGGCTGGGTAGCTGGGAATGGAACATTAAGGAAAATTTCATCTTCTGGTCGGACGAAGTTTACCGGATATTAGGTGTGCAGAACAACTACGCCTCCACGTACGAGAACTTCATTAAGTGCGTGCATCCCGACGACAAGGCGTTGGTTGCCGAATCCGTCAACGCGGCTAAAAGCCACGAAAAACCTTTCAATCTCGACTTCAGGATCGTCTTGCCGGATGGCTCGCATCGTATAGTCCACGTCCAGGCCGAGGTAACGCATGGCGAGGAAGGCGACAGCACCGTCATACTTGGCACTATTCAGGATATCAACGAAAGGAGAAAAAGAGAGAAGGAGCTTCAAAGGCTGTCGAATTACGACGAGGCCACCGGAGTACTTAACAGGAGCCGGTTTATATCTCTCATGGACGAACTCATGGCCTACGTCAGCAAAAACAAGATGATGGGTGCCCTGATGCTCGTAAACATAGACGAGTTCAAACTTATCAACGATACTTACGGTCACACCGTAGGCGACGAATTTCTCAACAGGGTTGCCGGCCTCATTCACTACATTTTAAACTCCACGCCTGCTTTGCAGGATTCCATACATAAGAGTATAATTGGACGCATCAGCGAAAAAGAGTTCACCGTGTTCATCCCCACTATCCTTAGAAAGACTGCTATCGATATAGCCGAAAAGATACGAAATGGTATAGAGACTTTCAGATTTACCGAAAATAAGATTCGCGCCACCGCATGCATAGGCATAGTGCTTTACCCGGAGCATGGAGTCACTACTTCGGATCTTCTCAGAAAGGGGGATGCGGCCATACAGAGGGCAAAGGAACTAGGACGTAACAGATGCCACGTCTACCGTGACGACGACCGCAACCTCGAAAACATCCACTCCAGGATGAGAGAGAAGGAGAGAATCCTCAACGCTCTCGAAGACGACAGGTTCGTACCGTGGTTCCAGCCCATACTCTGCCTCGGGGATGGCAAGATACACCACTACGAGGCCCTTGCCAGAATGCGAGCCGAGGATGGCGGTATAGTTTTGCCGAGCGAATTCATAAGGGCTGCCGAGACGTTTGGGTTAATCGGAGGGATAGACAGGGTAATTACCGCTAAAACCATGGCATTTATGTCGTCGCTCTCCGGCAGTGGCAGCCACTACTCCTTCGGGATGAACCTGTCCGGTAAAAGCCTTGGTGATGAGGAACTTATGAGATACCTCCAGACAAAGATAATAGATCTGGGCATAGAGCCCGGCCGCATTATCTTCGAGATAACCGAAACGGCTGCCATTCACGACATGAAGCGGGCAATCAGGTTTATCGAAGCACTCAAGGAGATGGGATGTCTGTTCGCCCTGGATGACTTCGGCGTAGGATTTACGTCATTCGTGTACCTGAGGGAATTGAAGGTGGATTACATAAAGATAGATGGCTCGTTTGTGAAGAAGCTCAGCACAAGCCCCCAGGACCAACTCGTCGTCAAGGCCATCGCCGGAGTGGCTGACGGGCTGGGAATAAAAAAGGTCGCCGAATTCGTCGAAGACGAACAAACCCTGGAAATGCTGAGGAATTTTGGCATCGACTACGCCCAGGGGTATCTCATCGGCAGACCCTCTCCGACCCTGATAAGTTAAAGCTGATAGGCCAGGGCTGACAGGACTGCGGCAAGAAAAGAGGATAGAGGATGTATGATACACATTGATTATGATATGATAATTTTTAAAGAAGGGTATTCCTTCGTGGCATATTGCCCTGAACTTGACATTTCAAGTTGTGGTAACTGTGCTGAACATGCAAGAGAAATGTTAAAAACAGCAATAATACTTTTCATAGAAGAAGCAGAAAAGATGGGTACTCTTGAAAAGATATTAACGGAATCTAACTTCAACAAAGATGACAATGGCAGATTTATACCGGCAAAAGTCATAGCAACAGAATTGGTTAGCATATAATTAACTGCAATCCTTGCATCAAGACCGCAGGGTGCCTGAATTTTGGAGGTATAGCATGAAAGTTTCAGATATGACAGTCGAGGAACTGGAAGTCTTGATTGAGCGAGTCGTAGGTAAAATGTTAGATCCGGATTACGGTTTGGAACTTAACGATGAATTAAAAGATTACCTTGAATCCCATAAAGACGATAAAAGCGGCATCCCCCATGAGGAGGTTAAAAAACAGCTTGAGGAAAAACTTAAAATGGTCACCCAATGCTCTTTGTGAATTCGAAAAGCTCGATGTATTTGTAGCTAACCGGATTAGCGATAGGGTTGAATATCTTGCCAAAAACATTGACAATGTTGACATAAAACCACTTAAAGGGCATTGGTATGGCCATTACAGGTATGCTGTTGGTGATTGGAGAATTATATTTGCCGTATATGAGGATACCATAGTGATCAAATCTGTGGGTCACAGAAAGAATATTTACAAATAAGTGTGCTAATATGCCCTAAAATGATAACCTGTCCATAATTCGAACCTGGAACTTTTGTCATACAGTGACTTCAAGAATTTGGGCTTTTGGATTATATTCGATATCGTCTTCGATTGGTTCAAGATAAAGTTCAATCGCCTCCCGAATGTTTTTCATTGCTCCTTCCAGAGTATCACCTTCGCTAATGCAACCCGGCAATGATGGAACAATTGCCGTGAAACCCCCTTCATCGCTCGGTTCTAAAATTACTTTAAGTTTCATTTTAAACCTCCTTTGCTCAATGCTTATATTTTAATTGGCAATGTCTTCCAGTTTGACAACGGGTGCTTTAAATTCCACACCGGGAAATTGCTCGAAATGCTTTCTGCCGCACAAAATCTTCATCTTTTCCGATGGAGACAATGCTTCAAGATTG
>JADFXJ010000060.1 GCA_015233615.1 Nitrospirota bacterium | reverse complement strand
CCCGCCGTGACGCGGGTTTAGAGCTGGATTATGCCGCAGAATTGATTAACCGTGTCGTGGATGGTATCGACGGTATTAGAACCGGTATACACGTCTGCCGGGGAAACTGGAGCCGCAACGACGAAGTTCTGTTAAGCGGCGATTATAAACCACTCATTCCGTCATTTAAGCGGATGAATGTGAGGCAGTTCGTACTGGAGTATGCCACGCCGCGTGCCGGAGGAATAGACGTAGTGGGACGTGAACTTGCGCATCGCGAAATTGGCCTGGGCGTTGTAAACCCGCGTACGGCGGAGGTGGAAACTGTCGAATATATTATCGGACGGGTGGAGGAGGCCCTTGAGTTCTACCCTCCCGATGCGATATTCCTTAATCCGGACTGCGGGTTTTGCTGCTTCGCAAACCGCTGCATAAACGACGAGGAGACCGCCGTTAAAAAAATGCGGCAAATTGTAAGCGCCGCCCGTGTTTTGCGGAAGAGGTATGAGTAGGGAAGCCCCCGGGACTGTTTTTTTCCGGTCTCATATCCGGTTGCGGTCAGAAGGGTAATAATAGTTACGCTATGCTCAACCCTTTTGTCGTTGCAGCCACCCTCCGTCATTCCCCCATGTCCGTCACTGCCGGCTTGGCACCTTCATCGGCTTTCGTTGACTTTTACCTTGCCAATTACAGCGGAATCCATCGGATTCTTCGGGTATCTGCGAAGGTTCCGGTACTTTATCCGGCTCCTGTTGGTGAGGAAGCTTTGTACCGGAGGAAGGTTCATTTTTGGGCATCGACCAGGTTGGCACCTGCCGGGATGACGTTAATGGTGTTATTTGACAGGCGAGCGCTTTATCTTTTTTAACCAGAAAAACATTCTCGTCAAACGAGACCTCGTCCGATGAGATCTGTTCCTTGTACCATACACGCCCGAAAGTGCCATCCGGTTTCCGTCCGGAGGCAAGTCCAAAATCGCCACGCCCGACGAATCCCGGTATCCTTCCTTTTAACACCGTATCCGGGTCTATCAGCCTTGTAAGAGAACCGTTTAAAAAGCTTTGGCGAAGGGACGGCAGCGGCCACGCTCTGGAAGCTCCCGGTAGACTTGTCCCCATTCACCTATGAGTGCATCGTCAGGACGCGGACGGCAAACAAGGTGGACGCTCGATGCTAATCCTTGTGATGGGTAAGCGGGTCTACTCTCGATATGGAGAGGCCGAAATAAGGGTCATACTCGTAAGCTATACCTAAAGCGCAGGCCTGAAGTCCGAGACGCAGGAGATTGCCGTCCCCTGAATATGACGGTACGGAATCGATAATATGTAACCCCGATACGTCTGTTTCATTTAGAATAACCTCCCGAAAACGCTCCGTTTTTTTACCTGCAAGCCCCAAGACCATGCGTTATTACCCCGCGTCGCTATGGTCTTGACTACCATAGGCTCATTGAAAAGCTGCCCTTCGATGGTCATACCTTCTTTTAGTGGAAACGGTTTGTCCATAGATAGAATGTAAATATATCATATTGAATGCATTCTTAGAAAGCTTACCACGGCTTTGTTTGATCATGATTTTAGCGTCTAAGGTATGTTAAAATGCCATGACGATGAATAAAGACAAGGTATTTTGTCCGAAGAAGCAGTGCTTCAAGTATATCGAGGTGTGTAAGTTATGCCGATATTCGGAGGAGTGCCCCAGCATGAGGGAATATGTACAGCCTTCTCTTTTCCACTCTTCCATAAATAATAATAGTGGGCGCTCCCGCCGGTAGCCTGCAACCGTGGTTTTGAGTTGACGCGCCGATAATTCTTTAATAGCGTAAATAGCGACAATAGCGAGGATTGCCGATGGCAAAAGAGAGTTTCAAAATGGACTGCCACATTCACACCTTTCCGATGTCCGGTTGCAGCAGGATGTCTCCCGAAGAAGCTATCGATGCGGCCGTCGGAGCCGGACTCGACGGTATTGCCATTACGGAGCACGATTGTATGTGGGACAGTGGCGGCCTCCAGTACCTTGAAAGCGTTGCCGGGGGAAGGATAAAAGTGTTTAACGGGGTTGAGGTGTCCTGTAGCGAGGGCCATTTCCTCGTCTTTGGCCTTAAAAACATGGAGGGTATCCATTTCGGCATGAGGGCCGAAGATCTCATAAGTATAGCCCATGGGCAATCGGCTGCCGTAGTCGTTGCCCATCCGTATCGTTTCAGTTATGAAGACGGCGAATACTGTTACGGACTCGACCTCGATGGTGTCGAAGTGATGAGCAGTAACACCACCGCCACTACCGGTAAGTACGCCGTCCGGCTGGCCGGGAAGTTGGACGTCTTCAGGTTCGCCTCAAGCGACGCCCATGCCATAGACACGGTAGGTAAGTATTTTAACGTCTTCCCCTTTACAATGGATAGTGTGGACGAACTGGCCGGCTTCTTAAGACGGACGAAGCCCTAATCCCACCGGTAGTAACTTATATTTGCGATACCATTATTTGCGATACCATTCATAACGTGCATCTCTTACCCCGACAAACATTTTCTAAAGGTATTTCCAAAGGTATTTCCTAATATTCGGTAACGGGACTTACGTAAAGAAAAATTTTCCTCAGGCAAGTAATTATTTCCCTCGCCACATAGGCCCTTCATACTGTGCTCTTACTATCCAGGCATTACCTATAGAATAGGTATTCCCTTTAATATCAATAGGTTCTGGTAACTAAGACAGCGTTGGCACGATATTTGCTTCATTAGTGCCAGATTAGTGCCAAACTGGAAAAAGGCTTTTATAGAAAGCTTTATCGAAAATATACGGAAAAACTGTATAGGCTTATAGATAGAAAAGCAGCGCGGATATAACAGAAAATGTATTTTACAGAAATGTATTTCGAAGGTATATGGCAGTTTAACTAGCAAAACACACATGGAGGTGTAATATGGCAGGCTTTACGATTAATACGAACATCATGTCCATTAATGCTCAACGAAATCTGAGGTTGACTCAGGATCCGTTACAGAGTGCAATGCAGCGGCTGTCATCCGGCTACAGAATAAATTCTGCCAAGGACGACGCCGCGGGTATGGCCATCTCTACCAGGATGACCACCCAGATCTCCGGTCTTAGTGTTGCGTCGAGGAATGCAGCGGATGGTCTGTCCATGGCTCAGACTGCCGAGGGGGCCATGAACGAAGTAGTAAATAACCTTCAGAGAATGAGAGAACTCTCCGTTCAGGCCATGAGCGGACAGTATGGCGTAACCGACGTATCGTACATGCAAAGTGAGGTAAACGCATTGGTGGAGGAAGTAAGCAGGATAGCCGACCAAACCACGTTCAACAACATCAAGCTCCTTAATGGGACATATAATAAATCGCTGTTCGTTAGCTACCAGGCAT
Source organism: Nitrospirota bacterium (assembly GCA_015233615.1). GTDB lineage: Bacteria > Nitrospirota > Thermodesulfovibrionia > Thermodesulfovibrionales > Magnetobacteriaceae > JADFXJ01. Next base: position 19,897 of record JADFXJ010000060.1, on the reverse strand, counting down.
CTAACGCCCCCGTCAGTATAAGTATAGATTCATTAAACACGGACTTTCTCGGTGGACATACATTCGATGCTGGTGCACCAGGTAATGCATTTGCCAGTACACAGGGTAGCAGGACCGGTAACTGGGGATTTTTAAACGATATACATACCGCTAACTCTACAGGCACTATCGATCATATTGGAAATAATGCATTTGTTAGCGGTGCAGGCTGGCCTCCAACGTTCAGTGAAAAATCTTTTTTTGGTGCACAACAAGGCGTTCCACGCGCGGCATCTCTTGCATCCAACCAGGCGGCGATAACTACCCCTACTGCGTTTACGTATACCGGTTATTATGCTCTGCAGGTTTGGGACAGTGCAGCGAATCAATTTGTATCTCAGGCTTCCAACGCCATTGCAATAATAGATAGTTCCCTTAATAGCGTCCTGCTGGCAAAATCCTTAATGGGTGCAAAAGAGAACGAGATGACGGCCATAGGCAATAACATAGACAACGTCATAGAGACTACCTCTGCGGCAAGATCAAGGATTCAGGACGCGGATTTTGCCCAGGAAACGGCAAACATGACAAAGTACATGATCCTCCAGCAGTCCGGTATCGCAGTGCTGGCCCAGGCAAATCAGCTCCCCCAGCAAATTCTTCAACTCCTGAAATAATTATCCTGCCATGGGGGGGATAACAGGACACAGGCCTTATCCCCCTTCACGAAACACAGGTAACCCCGGTAGCTCCTCCGACGATATCCTTCGGTAACTGTCGGTGCCCCCCCGGTAGCTCCCGGTAATTCTCCGGCAATCCCTGAAATTGCCGTTTTTCCGGGGGTGTGCCTGCTCTGTTATCCGGGGAGGGTTCTTCTTTTTAACTTTAATATTATCGGGAATCCGCCCAAAGTCTGGCGTGTACTGTCGAGCTACAAATGTTTAGTATTTACAAATGGTTTGAGAACATAATTTTCTACTTGACATTAATATTTTAAGTGGTATAAAGTGGTAGTCAATGGAGGATAAGTGGTAGGTTTTTTTGGACGATACAGCTTGAGGGTAGACGAAAAAGGCAGAATCGTAATACCTGCCCTTTTCAGGGATACTATTCGGGCGGAGCACGCCGGCAGGATATACGTAACCTGTGCGCTGAGGGACGAGTGCCTTCAGGCCTATCCCGAACAAGCCTGGTCTAAGTTGCTGGAAAAAGTTGCCACCCTTCCCAGGACGAGCGAATCCGTAAAGTTTTTTATGCGCAGGGTAATCGGTTCGGCACACGAGGCCGAGATTGACAAGCAGGGCAGGGCCCTTGTACCGCCCTCTCTGAGGGACTACGCCAAAATAGGCATAAATGGCGAGATTGTCCTCCTCGGCCAGACGGACATGATCGAGATATGGAACAAAGAGAAGTTCGAAGTCATAGACAGGCAGGATGAGGCGAAGGCCAGGGAATACGAGTTGGAGCTGGCCGGTATGGGAGTATAAATTCTGAGTAGGAATTTGCAGTATGAATTCTGAGTATGATTTGGGAGCATGAACGGGGAGTATGAACGGCGATACGAGTTGTAAGAGGCCAGGATGGCGGCGTACCACAAACCGGTAATGGTGAGAGAGGTAATGGAAATCCTTAACGTGTCAAGAGAGGGTACATACGTGGATGCAACGGTTGGAGGCGGAGGCCATGCCGACGTCGTGCTCGGGGCATTGGGCCCGTCGGGCCGGCTGATAGCCATGGATAGGGATTCTGAGGCGATATCCGCAGTGAAGGAAAGGCTCAGGGACCGCCGTGTGTGTTACGTCAGGGAAAACTTTTCCCGCATGGAGAGTGCCGTAAAAGAGTGTGGATGCGGGTCGGTCGACGGCATACTCATGGACCTGGGACTTTCCATGATTCAGCTTCGGGACATGGAACGCGGGTTTAGTTTCGAGTCTGACCATCTCCTGGACATGAGGATGGACCGGTCGGAGGGCTTATCCGCCTGGGACGTGGTTAACACGTTTAAGGAGGTCGAGCTTGAAAAGATACTGCGACAATATGGCGAGGAACCCAGGTGCAGGGCAATAGCGCGGGCCATCGGGAGATCGCGCCAAAAGAAGACCATAGACAACTGCCGTGAGCTGGCCGGGCTCGTAGCCCGTATTTATGGTAAGTACGGACGTACCCATCCGGCTACCAGGACCTTCCAGGCATTGCGGGTGTACGTAAACGGAGAGATCGACTCACTGTCTGCGGCTCTAGGCGCTTCTTTAGGGCTCCTGCGCACCGGGGGCAGGTTGTGCGTCATCTCTTACCACTCCCTGGAAGACAGGGTAGCCAAACATTTTTTTAAAGACGGTGCCCGTGAAGGAACTTTATCTATTTTGACTAAGAAACCGATGATACCCTCGCCGCAAGAGCAGAGGGATAATCCATCCAGCAGAAGCGCAAAATTAAGAGGAGGCTTTAAGTTATGATTTACGACAGGCAAAACACGCTGTTAAGGCACGCCGCGATGGTTTTAGGGATAGCTCTTATAATATCCTGCATATTTTTGACACTGTGGCTGAGGACAAGCATAAAATCTCTCGAGTACAGGCTTGGAAACCTGCAGCAGAAGCAATACCTCCGGATGAAAGAGCAAAGAAATCTGCAGGCAAAACGCGATAATCTCCTTTCGTTCGCCAGTATAGATAACGTCGCCATTAAAAAGATGGGGTTTAGCTTTCCAAACAGAAACAAGGTGTTTCACGTAAAGGAGCGCATTTAGAGCGTTTTTTCTTTAAATGAAGAGCGATGCTAATTTTTGGAAATACGGGGAATTCCGGGAATCTCCGGGTACCCCGGGTAAACCCCGGGAAATTTATGGATAACAGAAAACTGGTCGTATACGGTATGATATTTTTTGGCTTTTTTGCTCTGGTAAGCCGTCTGGCGGATCTGATGATACTGAAGCACGAAAAATTCGCCAGGAAGTCGGAAACCCAGAGGACGGCCATCAAGGAAATACAGGTGCGCAGGGGGCTCATTTTTGACAGGCAGGGCAGACGCCTGGCTATAAACCTCGAGAACAACTCGGTCTTTCTCGATAAGGCAAACTTCATGGCCGATAGCGATAAGGTGCAACAGATGGCCCGGATAGTGAACGTGAATTATAACGACCTCATGAAGACGATAAACAGGAGTAAGAACTTCACATGGATAAAGCGGAAGATTCCCGTGGAGCAGGGTGAGCAGCTTACCAGGCTCAATATGCCGGGCGTTGGCCTGGTACCGGAGGCAAAACGATACTACACCATGGGTACCTTCGCCTCCCACGTCATTGGATTTGTGGACATAGACAACAAGGGACTCGAAGGTGTCGAGGGCAGGTACAACAAGGAGTTAATCGAAAAGGGCGGCAAGTATTACGTGGAAAAAGACGCCCGTGGCAACATATTCTTTACCGAAAAGGAGAACGAAAAAACCGGCAACAGCATCGCCCTGACCCTGGATGGCGGACTTCAGTACATAGTGGAAAACGAGTTGGACGAGGCTATGTCCAAATGGAAGGCTGCCGCAGCCGCGGCAATAATGATGAACCCTTACACGGGAGAAATCCTGGCACTTGCGAACCGTCCCACTTACAATCCAAACGAACCCTCGAAATACGGTGCCGCCGCGCGGCGTAACAGGGCGATAACTGACGTATACGAGCCGGGTTCCACTTTCAAGATAGTTACTACGTCCGCAGTACTCGAAGAAAAGCTGGTGAAGCCCGACGAAAAGATTGATTGTGCCGGCGGCATAGACGTAGGTGGAAAGAGGATTCACGACGTCCATCCCAACGGTGTTCTTACTTTTATGGGGATCATACAGAAGTCTTCCAACGTAGGCACGGCAAAGCTTGCCCAAAGGCTTGGAAAAGTTAAACTCTATAACTACGTCAAACATTTTGGATTTGGCGATAAAACCGGTATAGACATTCCCGGGGAGGTTTCGGGATGGATAAGAAAGCCCGAGAAATGGTCGGGCACCTCAATCGGGGCAATTCCCATAGGCCAGGAGGTTGCAACTACACCACTACAGATTGTGACGGCCTACTCCATGCTTGCCAACGGGGGGTATCACATCTGTCCATACGTTGTGAAGGGGCTCATAACCCCCGGCGGGGACATTGTGAATCCCCACGAAATCGATGAGAGCAAAAAGGAGAGAATACTCTCCAGACGCACCGTAGATATCATGACCGAGGCTCTGGTGATGGTTACGGAGGAGGGAGGAACGGCAAAGTTCGCAGAGGTGGAGGGTAACAAGGTGGCCGGCAAAACCGGAACGGCCCAGATATTCGATAAGGCCCTGGGCAGGTACTCCAGCGTCAACTACATCAGCTCCTTCGTGGGTTTCGTACCGGCCCAAAATCCGGCATTTGCGATGATAGTAGTCGTGTGGAATCCAAGGGGCGCTATATACGGCGGTGTCGTAGCCGGCCCGGTGTTTAAGAACATCGCAGAAAAAGCGCTGTCTTACATGAACGTTCCCAAAGATGATATAAAGAAGAAAATCCTTGTAGTAGACAATAATAAATCCTTATCACACCATGGGAGGACTGACTGACGGGACTAATCGGCGGTTTAACCGAAATGCCCGTGGTTTTAACATAACTTAAAGTATTGCTTTAACATAATAAATGAAAGTGGCTTTAATATAAGGAAATTGATTCCCGCTTTTGCGACGATGACATATAGGACAACGAATGATAGCGGCCTTAATATGGGGTGAAGATGAACATTGGTGAAGTTTTAGATAAAATACGCGTTAAAGAGATAAACGGGAGCATTATAAAAAATGCCAAAGGTATATCCTATGACTCCAGGAGAATCGAGGAGGGCAGCATGTTTTTTGCCGTCAGGGGAGAAAATACCGACGGCCACGCCTACATAAGGGAAGCGATAAAAAAAGGTGCCCAGACCATTATCTACGAGGACGAAATTCCCGCGGAATCGGTCGCCGGCAAAGACGTGCTCCTGGTCATGGTGGAAGACGTGCGCCTCGCCCTTGCCTACATAGCGGCCAATTACTATGGCGACCCTTCACAAAAGCTGACACTTGCCGGAATCACCGGTACCAACGGCAAGACGACGACCAGTTATATAACCAAGTCTATACTGGAGGCGTACGGCAAAAAGGTGGGACTCATCGGGACGATCCAGTATCTGGTGGGAGATAAGGCCTATAACGCCTGGCACACCACTCCGGAGGCCCCCGAGTTCCAGATGTACCTCAGGAATATGTACGAGGAGGGATGTGACTGCGTTATCTCCGAAGTCTCATCCCACGCCCTTGCGCAAAAGAGAGTGGATGCAGCCGAGTTCGACGTCGCCGTATTTACGAACCTCACCCGGGATCACATGGATTACCACGGTACGATGGATAATTACTTCAACGCAAAATCGAGGCTTTTCAAGGAGCTTCTGAGGCGTGGCGGCATATCGGTTATAAACATAGACGACGCCTACGGTATGGCCCTTTCCAGGGAACTCACCGAGGGGCTCATAACCTACGGTTTTCACGAGGCTGCCGAGGTGAGGGCCATGAGTATAGAAAAGAGCGATTCGGGACTGAGGTTTACCGTTAACTACGGTACCGATTATTTTGCCGTGGATTCCAACCTCAGGGGATATTTTAACGTCTACAACATACTGGCCGCCTTCTCTGCGGGGTTGGCTCTGAACGTTCCGGTTGACAATATACTGGCGGGCATTTCGAATCTTAAAAGCGTCAGGGGAAGGGTTGAGCCGGTGGAAATGGGCCAGGATTTTTCGGTAATAGTCGATTACGCCCACACGGACGACGCCCTGAAAAACGTTGTCGAAAGTGTGAGAAAGACCTGTGCAGGCAGGATAATCACTATCTTTGGCTGCGGCGGAAATCGTGACACCGGAAAACGTCCCCTCATGGGTAAGGTGGCCACGACGCTCAGCGACTTTACCATAGTGACCAGCGACAATCCCCGTTTCGAGGACCCCATGTCCATAATAAGCCAAATCGAAGAAGGCGTATCGGGCCCGTACGTCGTGGAGGCCGACAGGAAAAAAGCCATCATGAAGGGTATCGGCATGGCATCGGCGGGGGACGTGGTTATTATCGCCGGCAAAGGACACGAGACGTACCAGGACATTAAAAACGTTAAGCACCCCTTTAACGACAGGGAAATCGCCGAAAAGTATATATCGAGGCGCATGAAGGAAAAAAGGTACGTGCCCGACGGGAGGGCCACTTAATTGTTTACGCATTGCGACCTGCTTGAGGCCACATCCGGCACTATACTGTCCGGTGGATTGGGTTGCGGGGATTCCGTTTATCCTTCGGTATCCATAGACAGCAGGACGGTTGGGGAGGCAACGGTGTTTTTTGCGCTCAGGGGGCCGCGATTCGACGGCCACGACTTTCTTGGCGACGCCATGGAAAAGGCCCTGTGTGCCGTAGTAGAGCACCCGGTATACGAACTTTTTCCGGGCAGGGCGGTAGTCCTCGTGGATGACTCGCTGAAGGCGCTCCAGAGGCTTGCCGCTTATATCAGAAAAAAGCACCCGGTACAGTTGGCGGCCGTTACCGGTAGTTGCGGCAAGACCACGACGAAGGAAATGCTCGCCGCAATTCTTCAAAAAAAGTTTAAAGTACTCAAGACCCCCGGTAATCTGAATAATCACATCGGTCTGCCCCTTACACTGTCGGCAATGTCAGAGGAGGATGCCGCCGTCGTCGAGATGGGCGCGAGCATTCCCGGAGACATCAAAACTCTCTGCGAAATAGCCTTACCCGACTACGGGATTATTACAAACGTGGGCCCTGCACACCTCGAGGGCTTTGGCAGCCTGGAAAAGGTGAGGGAAACGAAGCTCGAACTTATGGACCACGTGGGCAAAGCCATCATAGTCAATGGCGACGACGATTTTCTCATGAAAGGGGTAACGGATAAACAATACTCCGGCCCGGCAAAGCGCCCCGATACGCGCTCCGACGTAAAAGTTATAACGTTTGCCGTAGGTGGTAAGGGAGATTTCACGGCAAGCGTATCCGGGGACAAGAAGAAGGATTCGAAGGGTAAAGATTTTACCATAGGGATACGCCTGAGTTTTCCAGACGGCGAAAAAAGGGAGATAGGGTTGCGCACGGGCGGCATGTTCAACGTTTACAACGCCCTTGCGGCTTGTGCCTGTGGATACTCTATGGGAGTGGCTCACGACGATATAGCCGAAGCCCTGGATAGTTTCAGGGGTGTGGCCATGAGGTTTGACATACGGCAGCGCGATGGGGCCACCATACTGTTCGACGTGTATAATGCAAACCCGGCGTCCATGGCGGAGGCGGTAAAGGAACTGGTCAGGTTAAGACACAGGAGGGCTATAGCGGTGCTTGGGGACATGCTCGAGTTGGGCGCTTACAGCGAAGAAAAGCACAGGGAACTAGGGGAAATGCTGGCAAAACTGCCGGTTGACGCATTTATTGCAGTAGGTACCCGGATGGAGACGGCATATGAAGCTTTTATTTACGCCAGGGGCAAATCTCCTCTTTCATGCCACTTTGACGATACCTCATCTGCAAAGGATAAACTGGCCGATCTCCTCTCGGAGGGTGACACCGTGCTCATCAAGGGCTCCAGAGGGCTTAAGATGGAAAGGATTATGGATTAGGTAATGCTTTATTACATTTTATACAGCTTTCACGATGTTTTTTCACCTCTTAACGTATTTCGGTATATAACGTTCAGGACGGCACTGGCGGTAATAACGGCCATGAGCATAACGTTTATCCTGGCTCCGGAGGTGATAAAGTTTCTCAAGAGAATCAGCCTTACCCAGCAGATACGTGACGACGGCCCCCAGAGTCACCTCACGAAAGCAGGTACCCCCACAATGGGCGGACTCCTTATAATGTTCTCCATAGCTTTTGCGACTCTTATGTGGGGTAACCTGCAAAACAGATACGTATGGATAATGATAGTGTCGTCCCTGGGGTATGCGGCAATAGGTTTTTTCGACGATTACCTCAAGGTGTCGAAACGAAACCATAAGGGGCTTAAGGCAAGGTACAAGTTTGGTCTGCAGATAGTGCTGGCCCTTCTCGTGGGTATAGCCGAGTACCTGGACCCCTCGGATCCCTATAGTACGATACTACTGGTTCCATTTTTCAAGAAGTGGGTCTTCGACCTGGGGATCTTTTACATACCTTTTGCGGCATTCGTAATAGTCGGGGCGTCCAACGCCGTAAATTTGACGGACGGTATCGACGGTTTAGCTATCGGACTCGTGGGAATTGCCGTGTTTGCTACGGGTGTGCTGGTATATATATCGGGGCATATTGGCCTGGCACAGTATTTGCAAGTAATTTATATATCTGGAATAGGAGAGTTGACGGTATTTTGTGGAGCCATGCTAGGTGCATCTTTGGGTTTTTTGTGGTATAATACCTATCCGGCAGAAGTTTTCATGGGCGACGTGGGATCTCTTGGATTGGGTGGGGCGCTTGGAACTCTGGTTACGATAACCAAACATGAAATAGTACTGGCGGTGGTGGGAGGGTTATTTGTCGTCGAAACGCTTTCGGTTATTTTGCAGGTCGCTTCATTTAAGCTAACCGGCCGCAGGTTATTCAGAATGGCTCCGATACACCACCATTTTGAGCTTAAGGGTTGGTCTGAGCCGAAAACCGTCGTAAGGTTCTGGATAATTGGAATTATACTTGCTTTGCTAAGTTTAACTACTATCAAATTGAGGTGAAACAATGAAAAACGTTCCGTCCGATGTAAAGCGAAATACGTTATTAAACGTAAAGCGGCATACGTCATACGGCGTAAAGTGGGATGCGTTATTAAGTGTAAAAACGTGCTTTATCCTCTTATTCGTCTTTATTTACTTCGCCGCTGAGGCGATAGGTCCCGCTAAAGGGGATTGTTCCGAGATAACCGCCAGAAGCGCTGTAATTATGGACAGCAGCGAGAGGGTGCTTTTTGCGAAAAACCCCGACCACAAGCAACCTCCTGCCAGCACCACCAAGCTGGTTACCGCCATGGTGGTACTCGATAACCTCAGGACAACCGACGTGGTTACCGTTTCTAAGAACGCTTCGAAGTTGTTTTGCTCCGGGGCTTCCCTGAAGGAAGGGGATGAGTTTTACGTGAAAGATCTTCTGTATCTGATGTTGATGCGCTCGGTTAACGGTGCAGCGGTAGCCTTTGCGGAGGCCGTTGCCGGCTCCGAGGGTGAGTTTGCCAACATGATGAACAAAAAAGCCGCTTCCATAGGCGCAATGAACACCAGGTACATAAATCCCCATGGCCTGCCCGGCGAGGGGCAGTACATAACGGCTTACGACCTGGCACTTATAATGAACAAGGCTCTTGACTATCCACTCATCAAAGAGATAATAAACACGAAGACCAAGACGGTATCCACTCTCGAAGGGAGAAACATCACCGTATCTAATACTAACAAGCTTCTGTGGTCCGACGACAACCTGCTGGGTGGAAAAACGGGCTACACGAGAGAGGCAAGGCATTGCCTGGCTTTTGCCGCAGAAAAGGGTGACAACACTTACGTGGCCGCCGTGCTTGGAGCCGGCAAGAGAAGCGACCTTTGGAGGAGTGCCGAGAACGTGTTAAACAAGGGATACGATATTTCTGCGTCCAATACCAGTCCCGTCATAATATATAGTGACACAAAAGACGACAAAGCTCCACACACGGCCAGGAGCACAACCGCATCGGGGTCTTTTGCCGGGAGATCCGCCAGGAAACATTATAAGCCTGCTTCTAAACACTCGTCAGCCACTAAAGAAACGGCCGCTAAAGAGACGGCCACTATCGAAACGATAAGAGCGCAATACAGAACTAAGGCACACTCGCATGGTGTGGTCTCAAAACCGCCGGCCAAGTCCGAAGCCAGGGCTGAAGCCAAGTCCGAAGCCAAATCTGAAGCCAGGCCTAAACCGGTACTGGTGGCATCGAATGCCATGCCGAATCATATAAAAGTTCCGGTAAACGTTTCGGCAAAAGTTCCGGCAAAAATTTTGGTGAAAGAGCCTGCAAAAGCGCAAAAAATTCAACACGGGGTAAAGGGCCGTCACGTGGCAAAGAATGCGTACAGGGAAGGAAAGCTAGTGGCAGTGGCAAATAAAAGATCCGGCAGGCACTCCGTAAAAGTGGCAAAGGTGGACGGTAGGGGGAAAGCCTCATACAGGTCCAGGGGACGCATCGCGAAGAAGAGGATTGTTAGCAGGCACCAGAGCGCGGAGCTGAAAAGATTAGAAATTGCATCGGTTGGCACCGCTAACGGTAAGGCCGGCCTTTAACCTGAAAAATGGACTAGGTGAATGACAATGGGAATGTTTGAGAGATTTAAAGATAAGAAGGTAGTTGTGGTGGGTCTGGCCAGAAGTGGTGTAGGAGCCGCCAACCTGCTTGTCAGGCTTGGCAGCAGGGTTACCGTAATGGACGTGAAGACTTACGGGGAACTCAGCCAATACATCGGGAAACTGGACTCCTCCGTCGATATTAAGCTTGGCAATTTTAACGGAGAAACTTTAGGGAACTCCGATTTAATAGTCGTAAGTCCGGGAGTGCCTCTGACGATAGCGGAGCTTGCGCAAGCGAAACAAATGGGTAAGATCATAATGGGAGAGCTCGAACTTGCCTACCAGGTTATGGAGGAATTTCGTAAGTCCACACCGCTTGGGTTTCTGGCAATAACCGGAACCAATGGCAAGTCTACCACTACGACTCTCTTGTATGAGATTCTCAGGCACAGTGGACTTAACACAATCATAGGGGGAAACATTGGCCTTGCGATTACCGAGGAAATAAGCAAGCTCGTAAAAAACTTCGACAAGCCCCGGGAGTTCGTCAGCCCCGATTACATCGTTACCGAGGTGTCAAGCTTCCAACTGGAATCTATAGACAAGTTTAAACCGAAGGTCTCCGTTATTCTGAACATCACACCGGACCATCTGGACAGACACGTCAACATGAGCGAGTACATCGAGGCCAAGTGCCGCATATTTATGAACCAGGACGAGATGAACTTTATCATCCTCAACGCCGACGAGCCTTCGACCTCCGAAATAGCGTCCAGGATAAAGAAAAAAGGCCCCGATATACTGTACTTCAGCCGAAAGAAGGAAGTCAGGGGAGCTTTTTACAGAGACGGAGCCATATACTTTAATATTCCCGAACTGGAAGTACTCTGTCCCGAACTGGTCAGCCAGCATTCGACTGTGCTCAACACGTCCGAATTCAGGATAAAGGGAGTGCACAACATAGAGAACGCCATGGCCGCCTCCCTGGTGGCCCTCGTCTGCGGCTCGAACGTTTCCGATATTCGGGATACCCTCGCCTCCTTCAACGGGCTTGAGCACAGGCTTGAATTTGTCGAAGAGGTAGACGGCGTGAAGTACTATAACGATTCCAAGGGGACCAACGTGTGGGCCGTCATTAAGTCTCTGGAAGGCTTTGACGAACCCATCGTACTTATAGCGGGGGGAAGAGACAAGGTGGGGGATTTCTCTGACCTCAGACCTCTCGTAAAGGATAAGGTTAAGGCCGCTATCGTCATAGGAGAGTCCAGATATAAGCTTAGGGAGACGTTAAAGGACGTAACGGCCGTTTACGAGGAAGACTCGTTGAATGAAGCAGTCAGGAAGGCAAGATTGATTGCCAGACCGGGGGAAGTAGTTCTTTTTTCACCTGCGTGTGCGAGTTTTGACATGTTCAGGGATTTCGAACAAAGGGGCATTGCCTTTAAGGAATGCGTCTCGACCCTGGCCTACGGCGGCGTAGGGGCGGTTTAATGAGATATATGAACACCGGGATGAAAGGTAGTATGAACGTCGGGCCCGACGATAGTATGAACGCCGGGATGAACAATAGTATAAACGCCGGGTTCGACGATAGTATGAACGTTTCCCGGAACTCATCGGGGAACTCCTCCGGAAACGCTTCCCGCAACGCCTCTATCGCCGTAAAGCAAAACGAACTGGATACCTTGTTGCTTGTAACCACGCTGTCTCTGGTATTAATAGGTATATTCATGGTATACAGCTCTACGTCCGTGGTAGCACCGTCAAGCAGGCCGGTACCCATGATGGGTGAATCACACGCCGCAGTCCATCTCATCGACCTGAGGTACTTGAAAAAACACCTTATCTCGGTATTCCTGGGACTTGTTCTCATGATGATTACATACAGGACGTCTCTCGACTGGCTAAGGAAATATGCCATACCCGTTGGCATCTTCTCGGTATTACTGCTTCTGGCAGTGAAGATTCCGCACATAGGCCTCACCGTCAACGGTGCCAGGAGGTGGATAAGAATAGGCTTTTTTACCTTCCAACCCTCCGAGAGTATGAAACTGGCTATGGTGCTTTGCATGTCCATGTATTTGTCCGGCCAAAAGTTCAGGCCCGACGAGTTCACGTCTTTTTTGAAGCCCGTGGTTTTTATGGTAATGGTGCAGGGCATACTTCTGCTTCAGCCGGACTTTGGCTCCGCGTCAATAATAGGCGCCATAACTTTTGCGCTCCTGTTCATAAACGGGGTGAGGTTAAAGTATATATTTTCCGTAGGCCTCGTGATGGTACCCATCATTATAAAGCTGGTAATGGAGCCATACAGGTTAAAGCGCATTCTGGTTTTTTTACACCCGTGGGCGGATGAACGCAACAGCGGGTTTCAGTTGATCCAGTCGTTCGTGGCACTGGGCAACGGCGGGCTCAACGGCGTCGGCCTTGGCAAGAGTACCCAAAAACTCTTTTTTTTACCGGAGTCGAAAACGGATTTTATTTTTGCCATAATAGGCGAGGAGACGGGTTTTTTAGGGGCGTTATTCGTCATTTTGTTATTTATTCTTTTTTTCGTCAGGGGTGTCGCTATTACGAGAAAATTTAAAGACGGGTTTTTTTTCAATCTATCCTGCGGCATAACCCTCCTGATAGCCATGCAGGCAGTCATTAACATGGCCGTCGTAACCGGCCTGGTGCCGACGAAGGGGCTGCCCCTGCCTTTTATAAGTTATGGAGGCTCGTCGATGATTGTTAACCTTGCGGAGGTGGGACTACTCCTTAATCTCGCAAAGAGATTCGAACCCTGCCGGCAGGAAGAGCCCGCAGGCGTTGTTTTTGATGATACCGTTTCTAACGACGAGCCCCTGGCGGCCAGCCATAGGGCATATGCCAGAAGGAAATTAAAGGTTTACGATGACGGCAAGCGAGAAATATAAAATAGTAATAGCCGGTGGAGGCACCGGGGGGCACTTGTACCCCGCTATAGCCATAGCCGAGGAATTGAAAAAGCTGTTGGCCGGCGTGGAGATTCTCTTCATGGGTACCGGCAGGGGCATAGAGGCAAGAGTGCTGCCCGCGGAGAAGTACTTTGTCAAGTTACTCGATACTGCGGGTTTCGTCGGAGTCTCGTGGCGTAAGAAAATCTGGGCCATATTAAAAATGGTTTTAGCCTTTTTCGAGGCCTATTCTTTTCTTAGAAGCGTAAAGCCGGACATAGTGATAGGCACCGGAGGGTATGCCTCTTTTCTGCCCGTCATCGCCGCTGCCATACAGGGTATACCTACGGTCATTCACGAGCAGAACTCACTGCCGGGTCTGGCCAACAAGGTGCTGGCGAAGTTTGCTACGAAGGTTTGCATAACGTACGAGAGCTCTCTTGGCTTTTTCCCTAAGAACAAGACGATTCTTACGGGCAACCCGGTAAGAGAGCGTATGCTTAAGGCCACGCGCAGCGAGGGGGTAAAAATGTTTTCGTTGAAACCCGACAGGTTCACGGTATTTATCGTCGGAGGCAGTGCCGGAGCCAGGAGCATTAACAAGGTTATGTCGGAGTCTCTCGAATTCCTTGTGGAGTACAAAGATAAAATTCAGTTCCTTCACCAGTCCGGCGAATCGGGTTACGACATGGTAAGAAGCGCTTACGTCGGGTACGGATTCGGCGGCACCGTAGCACCCTTCATATATAACATGCCCGAAGCATATGCCACCTGTGACATGATTATATGCCGTGCCGGAGCCACCACTCTTGCCGAGATAACGGCTATCGGCATACCGTCGGTATTGATACCATACCCGTATGCCGCCCAGGCACACCAGGAAGTAAACGCTTCGCGTCTTTTCCTCAGTGGCGCAGCCTTCATGATAAAAGAGGAGTTCCTTAACGGCAAAACCCTGTCCGATAAGATTATAAGCATGTATGCGGACGAAAACCTCCGCAACAGGCTCAGGCGGGATTGTACGACCTTTGGCAAGCCGGAGGCCGGGAAAAAAGTGGCCAACATCGTTGTCATGCTAATCAGAGACAAATCGCCATACTTAAAACAGGAGTACGAAAGATGTTTAACCAGTACAGAGTAATACACTTTGTCGGAATCGGCGGCATTGGTATGAGCGGCATAGCGGAGGTGTTGCACAATATCGGCTACGAGGTGGCCGGCTCCGACGTTAAGGCCTCCGCCAATACGGAAAGACTGGCAAAGTTCGGCATAAAAATATTCATTGGGCATAAGGCCGAAAACATAGACAGCGCCCACGTGGTGGTTGTCTCCTCGGCTATAAGTACCGGCAACCCGGAGGTACTCGAAGCAAAACGGCGCTCCATACCCGTTATACCGAGGGCCGAGATGCTGGCCGAACTGGGAAGGCTTAAGTACAGCATACTCATAGCGGGTTCCCACGGCAAGACCACTACCACGTCGCTCATATCGACGGTACTCTTGTCCTCGGGCTACGACCCGACCGTCGTCATCGGTGGTAAACTCATAGCCACCGATTCCAACGCAATCCCCGGCAAGGGTGAGTTTTTAGTCGCCGAGGCCGACGAAAGCGACGGCTCTTTCCTGAAGCTCAATCCGACGATTGCCGTATGTACCAACATAGACAGGGAACATATGGACTATTTCCACAACATGGAGAAGCTAAAGGAGTCATTCGTTAGCTTTCTCAATAAAATTCCATTCTACGGACTGAGCGTAGTGTCGCTGGATGACCCCAATGTGCGCGAAATATTACCCTTCATAAACAGGCGGTACACTACGTACGGCCTTACCCACGACGCCGACTTCGAAGCCAGGAACGTACGCTACGGCTTCATGAATTCGCAGTACGACCTTTACCACAAGGGCGATTTCCTGGCCGGGATGTCCATCCCGCTGTCCGGCAAACATAACGTGTTGAACTCACTGGCCACCGTGGCGGTAGCCACTTACCTGCACGTAGACATGGAGACGGTCAAAGAGTCTCTGCGGCATTTTAAAGGAATAAAGAGAAGGCTGGAATATAAAGGCGAGGTTAACGGTGTAAAAATCTTCGACGATTACGGACATCATCCAACGGAAATACGAATGACCCTTAAGGGTATTAAAGAGCATATAGACGGGAAGCTTGTAGTTCTCTTCCAGCCTCACCGTTATACCCGTACGCGTGACCTCCTCGACGAATTTGCCCACTCCTTTGGGGACGTGGACAGGGTATACCTCATGGATGTTTACAGTGCCGGCGAAAAACCAATCGACGGCGTTGGCTCGCCACTCTTAGCCGGAAAAATGCAGGAATGCGGGGTCGACGTAAAGTATATGCCGGAGGTTGACGCCATTGTGGACTCTCTCGATGCGGATTTATCGTCGGGCGATTACCTTATAACCTTTGGTGCCGGCGACGTGTGGAAATACGGTGAGAATCTCTTACTAAGGGGGAAAAACTAAGTGTCCACTCATAACGCGGAGGATAGGTTTAAACAAATGTTGAAGCACATGAAGATAGCGGTGCTAATGGGCGGCGTTTCCTCGGAGCGCGAAGTATCTTTGAGAAGCGGCATGGCAATTCTTAACAGCCTGAAAGACGCCGGTTACGACGCAGTGCCGATAGACGCGGGGCCGGACGTAGCCCAAAGTCTCCTGGCCATAAACCCCGGCGTTGCCTTGGTCGCCCTGCACGGTGGATGGGGGGAAAACGGCTCCATCCAGGGGCTTTTGGAGGTGCTCTCCATACCCTACACTGGCTCCGGCGTGCTGGCAAGCGCCATGGCAATGGATAAGTTTATGTCCAAGGTGGTGTTCATGCAGCGTGGTATAAACGTTTCCCCATTCGTCGTGCTGGACGCGGATACTCACGACGTGCCGGTGCAGTCGCAAAAACCCGTGACGGTGCCCCGGCTAATGCCGTGGCCAAAACCGTGGCCAATGCCATGGATTGTAAAACCCTGCGCGGAGGGCTCAAGCATTGGCATTAACGTCGTAAGGAGCGACGAGCAATTCGGCAAGGCCGTAGCCGAGGCCATGTCTTTCGGCGGCAAGGTGTTGGTGGAGAAGTTCATTACCGGTAAGGAAATCCAGGTCGGAGTACTGGGAGGCAAGGTGCTTGGCTCCGTAGAGATTCGCCCCTCCGGCGAGTTTTATGATTACAAATCGAAGTATACCAGCGGCTGCACCCAGTACGTGCTGCCACCGTCGGCGGACGCAGCGTCCATGGAGAGAGTGGAGGATATGTCACTGAAGGCGTACGCCGCGCTTGGGTGCAAGGGAGTGGCACGGGTGGACGTTATATTATCCGGCGAAGGGGACGTCTACGTGCTCGAAGTAAACACGTTGCCGGGGATGACGGGCCTGTCGCTTGTTCCAATGATCGCACAGAGGGCCGGCTATTCCTTCCTTGCGCTTATCGAGGAGATACTTTTGGACGCCATAAACGGGCCTAGTGGAACAGATTGCGGACAAGCCGGAATGACGAATAGTGGGCGATTAAGCGGTGAGCGTTCCGCCCAGGATCATGCAATAATTAACCAGACAGGCATTAACCAGGCAGGCATCTGCAAGGTAACCACTACGGTATAATCCATGGCGACGAAAAACAAGAGCATAGGCAAGTCTCAGGAGACAAAACGAGTGCCCGGCAGGAAGTTTCCGCTTAAATTCGTATCTATCTTACTCGGAGTGGTTTTATCAATCACGGCCGTAGTCTCTGCCGGTTATGCCGTCAGGTCCGCCGATTTCTTAAGGGTAAAGCACCTGTACCTGGAGGGCAACAACCATCTGAACAACATGGAGATACTGAGGCTTTTAAACGTAAAGGGCAAAAACATGTTAATCATGAATTCGGAGCTTTTGTCCAGGCGGCTACTTGCCTCGCCATGGACGAAAAGCGTCATGCTCCGAAAGGAGCTTCCCGGCACACTGATCATTAAAATAAGTGAAAAAGACCCGGTGGCCATTTTGAAAAAAGGTAACGACCAATACTACCTGGACGACAAAGGCGTGCTGCTGGAAAAGATAGAAAAAGCCGGCCCGGTATTGCCGGTTATAACTTTAGATAACTCTAACAAAGACGCGTTAGATGAGGCCTTAAAGCTTTCGGACGCCCTGTCGAAAAACGCGCAGACCAGGGGAAAAGCGGTAGAAATCCAGGGCACGAGGCCCGAAGACATAGCGATGAGGATTAACAATACCCTTGTGCTGATGGGCTTTGGACAATACGACGACAAGATTGCCAGTTACCTGTCGTTAAAAGACGAAATAGTTCGCAGGAGCATCCCCGTAGAGTACATCGACGTCAGATTTGCCAATCGTTTGATAGTTAAGACGTCGAAGCAGGAGTCCTGATGAAAGAGGGCAATTACATAGTAGGTTTGGACGTTGGAACGACCAAGATATGCACTCTGGTGACCCGTGCCGACGCCGAGGGTATGGAGATACTAGGCGTGGGTACAACCCAGTCCCAGGGGCTCAGGAAGGGCATGATAGTGGACATGGAGGGGGCATCCGAGGCTATAAGGGAGTCTTTGCAAAAGGCCGAGGAATCATCCGGAATAGAGATAAAAAACGTATATGCAGGTATATCCAACGGCCACATAAAGAGTAACGCCAGGAGCGGTGCAGTGGGGATAACGAGCGGGATTGTACGTCAGTCCGACATAGACAGGGCCATGGAGAGCGCCCGGAGCGTCTACGTGCCCCTGGACAAGGAAGTAATGCACATCATTCCGGTGGAATATGTAGTGGACGGAGAATGTAAGATTAACAATCCCGTAGGTATGAGGGCTATGCGCCTGGAGGCAAACGTTCAGGTAATCACCGTTGGCTCCAATGCCGTGCATAACCTTGCCAGGTGCTGCGAGATGGCAGGGGTAATGGTTGCCGGCGTACAGCTTTCGCCACTGGTGTCAGCCATGGCTGTACTGAGGGAAGATGAAAAACAGTACGGTGCTATATTGATAGACATCGGAGGCGGAACTGCCGATATCGCAATGTTTAAGAACGATAATTTCCTGAGCACTGCGATCATCGACGTGGGAGGCAATCAGTTTACCAACGACATAGCGGTGGGCCTGAGAATTCCCGTAGAGGAAGCGGAGAGGCTGAAGAAAGCCTATGGAATGGCTATGCACTCCTATGCTTCGGACTCCGACGAGATAACCATTAGCGGGTCCAATAAGGAAGGCAGGAAGATACTACGCTCTCTTATGACCGACGTAATAATGCCGAGAGCGGACGAACTTCTTCGCCTTATAAGAGAGGAGATAAGGAACATGTCAGGCTACGAAATGGCTCCGTGCGGTGTCGTGCTAACGGGTGGCGTGTCTCAGTTGAGGGGATTTGTGACACTGGCGCAGCAAGTACTCTCGATGCCCGTCAGAGTAGGTATGCCCGAGGGAAAGGCTATCATAGACAAGATTAAGAGTCCCATATATTCCACCTCCGTGGGATTGGCTATGTATGGCCAGAAGAACCAAAACGAATCCTCCATAGACGTAATAAGCGGAGAATTCGGCTCTATGAAAAAGTGGCTCAAAGAGGTAGTGGTTAAGGTATTCAGGTCCAACAGAAACTAAATCGTAGTAACAAGGAGGTAGCATTATGTTTGAACTCGTAGAAACTACAGAGGGTAAGGCAAACATTAAAGTAGTAGGGATAGGCGGAGCCGGAGGAAACGCAATAAACAACATGATACTTTCGGACTTGAAAAACGTCGAGTTCATCGCGGTGAACACGGATGCTCAGGTACTTGCAACCTCTCTGGCCGAGAAAAAACTTCAGATTGGCGAGAAAATAACGCGAGGCCTTGGGGCCGGTTCAAATCCCCAGGTGGGAAGGGAAAGCGCACTGGAAGACGGTGAGAGAATACGTGAATTTCTCGACGGCGCCGATATGGTCTTCATAACCGCCGGCATGGGAGGCGGCACGGGCACCGGAGCGGCTCCCGTCATAGCGGAAATCGCCAGGGGACTGGGTGCGTTAACCGTAGCCGTTGTGACGAAGCCGTTTTTCTACGAAGGCAGAAAACGCCTGAGCAACGCAACCCTGGGTATTAAAGAATTGAACCAGTTCGTGGATACCACCATCGTTATACCAAACGACAAGATCCAATTAGTCGTAGAAAAGGGTACCCCCCTGCTTAAATCCTTCGAGATAGCCAACGACGTGCTCAGGGACGCGGTTCAAGGCATAACTGACCTTATCCTGGTGCCGGGACTCATTAACCTGGACTTCGCCGACGTAAAGACAATCATGCAGTACTCCGGCAAGGCCGTCATGGGTATAGGCAAGGGAACCGGCGAACAGGGCCACATAGAGGCCGCCAAAAAGGCGATTTCCAACCCGCTGCTCGAAGAGACTTCCATAGACGGGGCCCGGGGTATATTAATTAACATAACCGGCGGCAGCGACCTGTCTCTCGATGCGGTACAAGGTGCATCCGAGCTGGTGTTCGACTCCGCACACGACGACGCGGACATCATCTTTGGAGCGGTTATCGATTCCAACGTAACCGGTGAGGTCAAGGTGACCGTCATAGCAACCGGTTTCGAAGATAAGAAAGACAACAGCAGAATAGCCATTCCCGAAAGCAGCAATAAATGGCGTTCGGCGGAAAAAGAGAGGGTCTTCCAGAGAAGCTCCGACAGGGTGCT
>JADFXJ010000059.1 GCA_015233615.1 Nitrospirota bacterium | reverse complement strand
GGAAATAGAGGACGACGACGAACCGTTCGAGGAAAAGATGAAGCGGCTCACCGCCGCTTTGAAAGAGCAGCACGCACAAGCTGCCGGGCTCGACAAGACCATCTGGGCTAACCTGAAGAAGCTGGGGTATGACTAATAAACTTGTAAGGAACGAGCAAGACGATTTCGAAAAAAGCTACGCGCTGCGTAGACAATTGACCTGGATGTACTATCGCCTCATCATGCGGGTAAAATGCGATGGGAAGGCTGATGAATAGGAAGGTGACACATGCCGCTTGTGCTTAATAGTCTGAAGAAAGCCATTGCCGCTTTGAACGCTATCCTGGCGAAAAGCAACGATGCCGGGTTTATGCGCGGGTTGGATGAGATTACACAAAACGCCATCAAGTCCGGTGCCATTAAACACTTCGAGTTTACCTACGAGCTTTGCTGGAAGTTCATGAAACGCCGGCTATCAATAAATATCAGTCCGACAACTGCCGAAGGTGTAACACGGCGAGAACTGTTCCGTCTGGCTGCGGAAAACCGCTTAATCGATGACTTCGAACAATGGATGCGGTATCATGACGCTATAAGCCAGACGTCGCATATATATGAATCCGAAATAGCCGAAAAGGTTTACTTGACAGCACACGACTTCGTCAGGGACGCCAAAAGGCTATTAGAAGCGCTGGAAGCCCGGAATGATTGACATTAATCCCAACCACCTTGAAACAGTCAAACGCATTCTGGCCGAGCATGTGCCGGATTGCGAAGTCCGCGCCTACGGCTCCCGCGTAACCTGGACGGCCAAGGACTATTCCGATCTCGACCTGGCCGTCGTCGGAACTCAACCTTTGGAATCGCGCACGCTCCACCGCCTAAAGGAGGCTTTCGAGGAATCCGATTTACCCTTCCGGGTAGATGTTCTCGACTGGCATAGAATCCACGAGAGCTTTCGGAAGGAGATCGAAAAGCACTTCGAGGTTGTATCGAAGGGGGTAAATAAAAGCAGGGATATGGCTGGTGAGTGGACAACAGTATCCTATAGTGAAGCAGTTTCCGTAAACCCTCGCGTTGAGCTGAAGCGGGGGCAAGACTACCCGTTTGTTGATATGCAGGCGATCAACCAAAGTTCCCGGTGTGTTCACTCAAGTGAGAGTCGCTTATTTGAAGGTGGCGGGGCTCGATTCGTGACGGGCGATACGCTGATGGCACGTATTACCCCTTGTCTCGAGAACGGGAAAATCGCGCGATTCTGTGCGGAACCGGAAACTGCGGCCCATGGATCAACCGAGTTCATCGTTATTCGTGGTCGTGATGGTATTACAGATACTGCATTTGCCTACTATCTGACTAAATGGGAAAAAGTTTGCGGTTACGCTATCAATCAGATGACTGGCACTTCAGGCAGACAGCGCGTACCGACAACAGCCTTGGATCATCTATCTGTTTCAATTCCTCCACTTCCCGAGCAGCAGGCCATAGCTCACATTCTTGGCACGTTGGATGACAAAATTGAGTGCCTGCGACGTATGAACGAGACGCTGGCGGCAATGGCACGGGCGATATTCAAGAGTTGGTTTGTGGACTTCGACCCGGTACGCTCAAAGGCCCAGGGCCGCGACTCTGGCCTGCCCAAACCTATCGCCAACTTATTCCCCTCTGAGTTTGAGAACTCGGAACTTGGTGAGATACCGAAAGGATGGTATATAACGACTATACGCGAATTGTCAAGTAATATCCAATATGGTCTGACGCAAAGTGCCTCTACCGAACCAGTTGGGCCTCGCTTTCTCCGTATTACGGATATTCAGGGTGGGCGCGTGGATTGGGGAAATGTTCCTTATTGTTTTGTTTCACCGGAAGAACATGACCGTTACCACTTGAAGCCTCATGATATTTTGGTTGCGAGAACTGGCGCGTCCACAGGAGAGAACATCTATCTTCCTGAGGTTCCGGAGGCTGTGTTTGCCTCCTACCTTGTACGGTTCCATTTTGAAGATCCAGCAACCGCTCGATTGGTTGGTGCGTTCATGCGTACACCTGCATATTTTAACTTTGTTGCAGGCAACATTGGTGGGTCTGCCCAACCAAACGCGAGCGCCCAAGTTCTTGCCAGGGTAAGACTCGTTGTGCCAACATCAGAGGTATCAAAGCGATTTTTCGAAATAGTAGCATCGCTTGACAAGCTAATTAGCGATAATAATGAAAATTCTCGAACCATGGCCGCCATCCGCGACGCTCTTTTGCCGAAGCTCCTATCGGGTGAAATCCGTATTATGGATGCGGAGAAGTTTGTGGAGGCCAGCGCATGAATGGCGAACTTGTCAGCAAGAAGACTCGAAATGAGTTCCGCGAGTTCCTCACCAACTGGACGCTCCGCGAAATCGAGATGGAGTTCGATGCCGCCCACATCGCCTGTGATCGCCAGTATGATCCTCAGCTCAGTGGACAAAGGCGTAGGTTTGTAGAACAGCACTACCACACGCTGGATTTTACGAATCCTGATGATGTTCACAGACTCCTTTCCGCCTACGAGAACATATTGAATACTGCAACACGGAAGTTGCCGACCCAATACGACAAGGCGGCAACCGAACGGGCAATTGAGAACCTCGTTGCATGTCTGAAAAAGGATGGCTTTAAGTATCAAGATGGAAAGCTCACCTCAAGCATACCAGAAACTCGAAGGGTATTTGACGAAGCACGCTCTGACAACAACATTTCCGAAATCACGCGACGTAATATTCTTGACAAAATCCGGATCGATAATACAGCTTGGTCTGGCCGCCTATCGGAAATAGACTTTCTCTCGCGTCTTTATGATTTGGAAAACCTTCCCTCCAGTGATCATAGGTTCGAGACCGCAAAAGGAGATATTTTTCAACATCGTGTAAACAACGATGATTGGCTAAACGATTGGGTCTTTTCTGATTCGCGTTTTGATCTAATCCGGTCGCCCGACAAGGTGTTTCTTCGGTTTCTTTGTGAGATGATCCACCCGGTAGTCCGGCCGAGCAGTCAAGATGTCGAAAAAATACTTGCCGACTTCAACCAATGTCTAGTTGCTGATGGATGGGAAATATATGCTGAACGAACTCGGATATCCAACATGCCTGTCTTCGCGGCGCGACCCCTAATGGTAAAAGGCAATTCTGCTTTGAAAGCTGTAGCACTACTTATCGTTGAGTTGAATGCCGAATACATGACTCAGCAGATAACTCGCATGGAGACCGCCATAGAATCGGACCCGGAACTAGCGATTGGAACGGCAAAGGAATTTGTGGAAACCATTTGCAAGACCATACTCCGAGAACATGAGGAAACAATACCCAACGGCGTTACTCTTCCGCAGTTGGTCAAGCAAGTTTGCAAAAAACTTAGTCTCCTACCAGCAGACATCCCTGACAAGGCGAAAGGTGCTGAGAATATAAAACGAATACTCAGCAATCTTGGATCTGTGGCACAAGGACTTGCGGAACTCCGAAGTCTCTATGGATCCGGGCACGGAAAGGATGCGAAGTTCAAAGGATTAAAGTCCAGACATGCCCGGTTGGCCGTAGGTGCAGCCAGCACCCTCGCAGTATTCCTTTTTGACACCTATCAGGCGAGAAAAGCAACAACCAATTACGATGACATGAGAAAGCGATGATTGAAGAAATGCAAAAATTATTCGGTCAATATACAACATGGCTAAGAGACAAAACGGCGCTTCGCACGGTAAATGATTGGATAGAGATAACGACACCTTACCTGGACAGACATAATGACTATCTGCAAATATATGTAAAGCGCAAAGAAAACGGGTTCATTCTAACGGATGACGGATACATAATCGAGGATCTTAAATTGTCCGGCTGCGACCTGGGAAGCAAGAAACGAATGGAACTTCTGACGCTTACATTGAACGGCTTTGGCGTCAAACTGGAGGGCAATGCTTTGACTGTTCAAGCATCATCGGAAAATTTCTCATTGCGCAAACACAATCTCGTACAGTCAATGTTGGCAGTCAACGATCTCTTCTACCTGGCTGTCCCCATGGTAGCAAGTCTGTTTCTTGAAGATGTTACTTCATGGTTGAATTTGCATGAAATACGATATACGCCAAAGATAAAGTTAACGGGGAAAAGCGGATATGATTACCTCTTTGACTTTATAATTCCCGCGTCAAAGAAGCAACCTGAGCGTATTTTACACGCGATAAACAGACCAGGCAGCGATGCCGCAAAAGCATTCGCATTTGCCTGGGTCGACACAAGAGAAGCAAGGCCGGTAAACTCGCGTGCTTATACCTTCCTTAACGATTCTGAACATACTCCATCGGCATCAGTACAGGATGCATTAATCAATTATGATATTAACCCTATTCTTTGGAGCAAAAGGGAAGAATTCAGAATGGAACTTGCGGCATAATGTCGAACCGGAATATCAAAGAAAACGACCTCGAACGGCTCGTCCTTGCATGGTTCGAATCGATTGGCTATGCCGTCCTCTATGGCCCGGACATTCTGCCCGGCGAACGGCCCGCAGAACGTGAGGACATCAGAGAAGCCATCCTGCCCCGGCGGCTTAGACAAGCCATCGAAGGGCTGAACCCCTCTATCCCCGCGGAAGCCATTGAAGACGCATACAGGAAGATTACCCGGCCGGAGCACCCCTCCCTTATCGCCAACAACAGAACGTTTCACAAGATGTTTTCAGACGGCATACCCGTTGAATACAGACGGAGGGATGGAACGATCGCCTGGGACAACGCAAGGCTTATAGACTTCGATAACCCGGACGATAACGATTGGCTTGCGGTGAATCAGTACACCGTACAGGAAGGGCAAATCACACGGCGGGCGGATATCGTTATCTTCATTAACGGCTTACCGATTGGGATCATCGAACTTAAGAACCCGGGCGACGACAAGGCTACCATTGGGGAGGCATTCAACCAGATTCAAACGTACAAAAATCAGATACCCGCACTCTTCACCCATAACGAGCTTGTGGTCATATCCGATGGACTGAATGCCCGCGTTGGGAGTTTTACTTCAGCCAAAGAGCGCTTCATGCGCTGGCGCACCATAGACGGACAGGATACGGCCCCCAGGCACCTGCTGGAACTTGAGGTGTTGCTTAAGGGGATGTTTGATAAACGACGCATCCTTGAGCTGATTCGCCACTTTGTCGTGTTTGAGGAAAGCCCAAACGGAACGGTTGAAAAGAAGATAGCAGGCTACCATCAGTTTCACGCAGTCCGCTCAGCTATAGAGACAACAGAGCGGGCCGCAAGTCCGGCGGGAGATAAGCGCTGTGGCGTGGTCTGGCACACGCAGGGATCCGGCAAAAGCCTTACGATGGTGTTTTATGCGGGTAAACTGGTACTGAATCCCCGGCTTGAAAACCCCACGATAGTGGTTATTACTGATAGGAATGACCTGGACAACCAGCTCTTTGGCACGTTCGCCCGATGCCATGAACTGCTTAGACAGAAACCCGTGCAGGCTGAAAGCAGAGAGCAACTCAGGGAGCTTTTGAAAGTTACCTCAGGCGGTATTATATTCACGACGGTGCAGAAGTTTTTCCCATTTGATGACGAGGATAGACACCCTCTGCTATCCGAACGCCGCAATATAGTAGTCATCGCGGATGAAGCCCACAGAAGCCAGTACGACTTCATCGACGGATATGCCCGGCATATGAGAGACGCCCTGCCCAATGCCTCGTTCATTGGATTCACCGGTACGCCTATAGAGCTATCCGATAAGAACACCCGCGCAGTTTTCGGGGAGCACATCAGCGTTTACGACATATTGCAGGCAGTGGTGGATGAGGCAACGGTGCCCATCTATTATGAGAGCCGCCTTGCGAAACTCCAACTCAGGGAAGAGGAGCGCCCACGTATTGACCCTCAGGTTGAGGAAGTCACCGAAGGCGAGGAGCAAACCCAGGTGGAGAAACTCAAAACCAAGTGGGCAGCGCTTGAGGCGCTTGTCGGGACTGAGAAGCGCATCGGACAGATAGCGGCTGATTTGGTTGAGCACTTCGACAGGAGACTCCAGGCCATGGACGGCAAAGCGATGGTGGTGTGTATGAGCAGGCGTATATGCGTTGAACTCTATAACGCCATAGCCAAGCTCCGCCCGAAATGGCACGGCGAGGATGACTCCACGGGCGAGATGAAGATAGTCATGACGGGTTCGGTAACAGACCCCGTGGAGTGGCAGCAGCATATCAGGAACAAGTCCCGCCTCGAGGAACTTGCCAATCGGTTCAAGAACCCGAAAGACCCGTTTAAGTTAGTTATCGTCCGGGACATGTGGCTTACGGGATTCGATGTCCCATGCCTGCATACGATGTATATTGACAAGCCCATGAAGGGACACGTGCTCATGCAGGCAATCGCGAGGGTTAACAGGGTATTTAAGGACAAGCCGGGCGGGCTGGTGGTTGATTATCTTGGGATTGCCGATAGCCTCAAACATGCCCTTGCGGCATACACCGAAAGCGGTGGCACTGGCAGGACGGCAATAGACCAGGAGGAAGCCGTCGAAGTAATGCTCGAGAAGTATGAGATATGCTTAAACATGTTCCATAACTTCGATTGGTCGATATGGAAGCGCGGGACTAAGGAGCAGAAACTGGCGCTATTGCCACCGGCACAGGAGCATATACTGGAGCAGGAGGACGGCAAGACGCGGTTCACAAGTACGGTAAACCAATTAACACGGGCATTCGCTCTTTCCGTGCCGCATGAGCAGGCGCTCACGATTATCGACGATGTGGCATTCTTCCAGACTATCCGATCCGTACTCGCCAAAACATCGGAGGGGACTAAAGGCGGCGATGAGGGCAGGGATTTAGACTTCGCCATCAGGCAGATTGTCTCGAAGGCTGTGGCATCCGAAGGGATCGTGGATATATTCGCTGCCGCGGGGCTTAAGAAGCCCGACATTTCAATACTGTCCGAGGAGTTTCTGGCAGAGATACGGGGGCTGCCTCAGAAGAATCTCGCGGTGGAGTTGCTTGAGAGGCTTCTGTCCGATGAAATTAAAACCCGCTCAAAGCGCAACATCGTACAGGCTCGCTCGTTTGCCGGGATGCTTGAAAAATCCATCAGGGGATATCATAACAGGGCGATTGAGACGGCAAAGGTTATCGAGGAGTTGATAGAGCTTGCCAGGGATATGAATAAGGCAACAAGGCGGGGCGAGGATTTGGGGCTCAGTGAGGACGAACTCGCCTTCTATGATGCACTTGAAACCAACGATAGTGCTGTGAAAGTGCTGGGGGATGAGACTTTGAGGACTATTGCCCATGAACTGCTGGAGACGATTATGAGGAATCGGACGATTGACTGGACCGTGAGGGAGAACGTCCGGGCGAAACTCAGGCTGCATGTTAAAAGGATTTTGAGAAAATACGGTTATCCACCAGACAAGCAGGAGAAGGCTACTAATACCGTTTTAGAGCAGGCTGAACTCATATGTGCCGGGATGGCGGTCTAACCATGCTCCTTCCACCTTTTCGGAAAGACGGCTTTTTCCCTTTTTCGTGAATTTCTCCGCGTCCATCACCGGAAAGGCCTGTTGCCGGTACAGGCCAATATTGTATATATAATGATTTATCGTAAATATAATTACAAGTTGACTTTAATTTGATTGAATGCTAAATTAGCATATCGACGTATCATAGCCATATAAAGTTTTCAAGCGTCTAATGATGGATACCGGGCTGATTATTTAGTTCGGACAATTCGGATCAGGCTTTACGTCGAACGAATGGTCTTTTGCTGCGTTGTAATGCTCTCTTACTGCGTTGTAATGCTCTTGAGTTGCGGCTAAGTATAATAATGGAGGAAGAAGATATGAAACTGAATGATTTATCGTTAGGTATGAAGACGGGCATTCCTATAGTGTTTATTGTAACGTTAGGTGTAATCCTTAACATTATAATAACCGACGTTTTAACAAAGAAAATGGTCGTCGAGGAGATTAAAAACGGCGCCATTATGGGTTACAGGAATACCGTCCTGGACGCACTTACGTCAATGATGGTGGCGGGCAGCCTTAAGGAAGCGAAGGAGCCGTTCCTTCAGCAACTGAAAAAAACCATAGACCTGAGGGTGGTCAGGAGCGAATCGATTGACGCAGCCTTTGGGAAAGGAAAGCCTGAGGATTATCCCGAGGACGACGTAGAGAGGGAGGTTATGCGTTCCGGAAAGGAACGGGTTATCGTCGAGGGCTCCTCGATTCGGGGTGTTTATCCCTATATCGCCGGACGCGACGTCATGGGCAGGGACTGTCTGTCATGCCACGCAGTAAAGGAAGGCGAGGTGCTGGGGGTTGTCAGCATTACCGTACCACTGGCAAAGACCACGGAGAGGATAAAGTACCTTGAGTTCGTGTTTATTTGTCTGGGTTTTTTTGGGATCCTGGCGATAGCTGCGGCTATTTACGTAATCGTAAAGATAACCAACAAACCGTTATTGACGCTCACCGGGAAAGTGAAAGAGATCGCACTGGGCAACCTCGACGTCAGTATAGATGTATATAGCAACGATGAAATCGGCCGGCTCTCGAAAAGTTTTAACGACATGGTTGACGAACTGAAAAAGATAGTGTACAACGTGAAGTCGGCATCCGAGACCATGTTTGCCGCGAGCAACAACTTGAACGACAGCTCCGGCAAGATGTCCACCGACGTTACGGATCAGGCCGAGAAGACCACCCAGATAGCCACCAACATAGTGGAGGTGACTCATGCTCTCAACGACATAGCCAAAAACGTGGCGAGCATCGCAGAGTCCTCCGCGTCTACCGTAAACGTTGCAAGGGAAGGGTCGGATGTAGTCGAAAAGACCATCTTCGAGGTAAAGGAGATAGAGCGTACCGTATCGGAGTCCTCGAATTTCATGAATTCCCTGGGAATACGTTCCAGGCAGATAGGCGAAATCGCCAACGTCATCGACGACATATCGGATCAGACTAATCTCCTTGCCCTCAACGCCGCCATCGAGGCTGCCAGGGCCGGCGAAAACGGCAAGGGCTTTGCCGTAGTAGCGGACGAGGTGCGTAAACTGGCGGAAAAGACGAGCAAGGCTACCAATGAGATAAACGTAATGATCAGGGCCATCCAGGATGAGACGGAAAAGACCGTTCAATCGATGCAGGAGAGCCTCAGGAGAGTAGCGAGCGGCGTCGATTACTCTACCAGGGCGGGGGTGTCGTTGAACACCATCGTCGTTAGCGTAAACGAGTTGCAGTCCATGGTACAGAGTATCGCGTCGGCCACGGAGGAGATTTCGGCGGTTGCCGAGCAGTTAAATAACGACATCGACTCGATAGCGTCGAGTTCCAGGAACACCTCCGTATGCTCCGATATAGTAGCAAATGCCACGTCGGGGCTGGTGACCGTGGCAAAAAGGCTTACGGATATCGTCGAACAGTTCAAGGTCACCTACGACGGTGAACACGCACATTACCAGAGAAAGCTTTCTTAGGACTTACCTTATGGCTTATTTGCAGAAATGTAGCAGATAATTGTCTTGAACTGTGATTAATAATGATTAAATGAAGACTATGATGAATAATAAATATCCGCTTTCCACATTATGAATCATAGTAAATCAAAAAATCATTTAAATCACAGTTCAGACATCTGATTACTGCTTGTACAAATCGATTGCCGCGTTCACTGCCGCGTATTTTCAGGTTGTGTCCTGTTAAGGGCGCTTAGCAGGGCCTTCATCGAGGCTATGCTTATATCGGTGTCGATGCCTGCTCCAAAAACTCTTTTCCCCGTGTCCGTCTCTATCTGTATATAACTAACTGCCATTGCGTTACTGCCTTGTCCCATGGCGTGCTCGTGATACGAAATCAGCTTAAAGGTTGTGCCGGCTATTGTTTCCAAGCTTCTGCAAAAGGCGTCGATGGGGCCATTACCGGCACCCCCGACTTCCCTTTCTGTGCCGCAGTCGGAGATCGTGGCCGTTACGATTGTGGTTGACTGCGCAGCCAATGTCGTGATTGACGGCATAGTTGACGGCGTGGTCGATGGGGAGCCGCAACTATCGGGGCCGTTAGTGATCCGGCAATTTTTCAGGCTATATGGGCGATCTCTTTTCAGGTATTCCTCATCGAAAGTGCGCCAGAGTGCCTCCGGAGAGAGCTCCTGCTCGTTACAGTCGCAAACGGATTGTACGATGGCCCTGAATTCCGGCTGCATATCTTTCGGCAGTTTCAAGCCGTATACCTGCTCCATCACGTATGCGATTCCACCCTTGCCGGATTGGCTGTTGATGCGTATTATGGATTCGTAAGCACGTCCTACGTCGGCAGGGTCTATGGGCAGGTAAGGCACGTCCCAGTAAGTGGTGCCGGAGTGCCTGCGGGCACTAATCCCCTTGCTTATCGCGTCCTGGTGGGAACCCGAAAAGGCGGTGAAGACGAGTTCGCCGGCGTATGGGTGCCGGGGATACACCTGCATTTTTGTGCACCTTTCGTACACCTGGATTATGCGGTTGACATTACTAAAGTCCAGTCCCGTATCTATTCCCTGGGTAAACATGTTCATGGCAAGAGTGATGATATCCACGTTGCCCGTACGCTCGCCGTTGCCAAAAAGAGTGCCTTCAACTCTTTCGGCTCCGGCCAGAATCGCCAATTCCGTGGCCGCTACGGCGGTGCCTCTGTCGTTATGGGCGTGAACGCTCAATAGTACGCTATCGCGGTACTTGAATCGGCGGCTGAACCATTCTATCCTGTCTGCGTAGACGTTTGGCGTCGAAGCCTCCACCGTGGACGGGAGATTTATTATCGCTTTCTTTTCAGGCGTTGGGCCCCATACGTCCATGACCGCCGTGCATATGTCCAGGGCAAAATCCGGTTCCGTATGGGTAAAACTCTCCGGCGAATACTGGAATGTTATCCGCCCTCCGTTACGCTTGTCCGCCTCCGCCCTGATGATTTCCGTACCTCTTTGGGCCATGGCGATGACTTCTCTTTTCGACATACCAAAGACGATGCGGCGCTGTACCTCGCTCGTCGAGTTATAAAGGTGTATAATGGCCCTTTCTGCGCCTTCGAGCGAATCGAAGGTTTTCTTTATGAGATCCTCTCTTGACGGCGTCAGCACCTGTATAGTAACGTCGCCGGGAACCAGCCCTTGCCCGATGAGCCTGCGCATGAAGTCGTATTCTATTTGCGAGGAGGAGGGGAACCCCACTTCAATCTCTTTAAAGCCAATCTCCGTGAGGATGGCGAAAAAATCAAGCTTCTCCTCCACGCTCATCGGTATTACGAGTGACTGGTTGCCGTCCCGCAGGTCGACGCTAACCCATGCAGGCGGCTTGCTTATGGTTGCCGAAGGCCACGTGCGGTCCGTCAAATTCACAGTGCCATAGGGTAAGTACTTGTCTTGCGGCTTAATACCCACGTCTATACCTCCTTTTAATTAAACCGGTTTTTAAAGTTAAATTGCCTATTAGATTAAACCGGCTTTCGAAATAAAAAAAGCCACGGTAAAATACCGCGGCCGTTACGGGGTTGCTTATTATCAGGTTTTCCTGGGGATTCTCTGGATGAACCGGGAAACTATCTATACTATCGATGTACTATCAAAAAGATCCCGAAGCGCCATACCATCAAGATTTCATTGGCAAGATTTCATTGGCAAGATTTCATTGGCAAGATTTCATCGGCAAGATTTCATTGGCAAGATTTCATCGGGCAGGAATCCCTCCCCACCGGCCACTTACCGACTAAGTCGTGGCAGGGAGATGCTCTGAGCACTCCATGGCATATAGCAACGAATCATAATGATAGCATAAATGATGGACAGGCAGAAAATCAAGTATAAATTTACAAAAATCCGAAAAATCCGAAAGATGTTGATTTTTTGCGACAGATAAGATTAATATTATTATATGCGACAAAAAACGAAGAATCAAAAAATTATGTACCTGCTGATGCCGGTGGCATTACCTCTTGGAATAGTGCTGTTGCCTGTTCTGTTGCCGATTGGCCTGCTTTATCTCTTTGCCGCCATTAACCTTAGCAAAGGTTATGGGAAACTCTTCTGCGGAGGCGTAAAACCCACAACCTGGCAGTTGATGGCCGGCATTATGAAAGAGAAGGGATTGCCTTTACCCGAATGGCTCGTAAAAACGCCTAAATCCTGCTTTCCCGAGTAAAAGCCGGTTCTATCGGCACCAATTTACGTTAACCACGTTGGCGTTAACCACGCAGTGAAACACGCAGCGCGTCGTGAGCGTCAACGTTATGTTTTGCAATCGGCATAGCTTTGCTTGGGGGAGCTATTTTCAATTCGGGTTGCCCTGAGGGGCTGAACTGAGTAATCGCAAAGCACCCATCCCCGCCCCTTGCCCCCCATACGCAGTCAAGCGCACAGTGAGTAATGAACCCCGAACGACAAGATGTCCTTAAAGGGGGTTTCAAAAGGGGGCGAAGCCACCTTTGGCTCCTCTTTCCTTAGGAAAGAGGCGGAGGTGATTGGTGCCCTTGTTGCCCTTTTAGGGCGAGCGGATGATACCCGGGACAATTGAAGGAAATATAAGGAAGGATTCCGGTACAAAAAATACGGCGACGGCTCTAGCCGGAAAGATGACGGACGTGGGGTGCGACATTTCATTGTTGACAAGACGCTATCGTCTACTGCTCATGACCGTAGAGTGTGGCGATCATGTTGTAGAAAAAGAGAAAGATGGATACGACCTCGATTAATCCAAACGCCACGGTGAGAGCCTTCACGCCAAGCACGGAGAACAGCAACATGCCTATGAGTCCGGCGTTGGCAAGGTAAAATTGCACCTTGCCTATGGTTACGCTCTTTATCTTCTTTCCGGCAAACCTCGGCAGGACGTGGTATCCAACTCCGTAGATCATCATCGAAACCCAACCCAGTACGTTTAAATGGGAATGAACGAACTTCAGGCTGTAGAACTGGGGGTTGGCAAGCATAGCCACACCAATAAACGATGCAAGTGCAAGATAGATAATACTCATCAGTATAAAATTCTTTACAAAACTTTCCATCCCGGAGTACCTCCTTTTTATTTATATTACCTGCAACGCTTGCCTGCAAGCAATGATGAAGATCATAAACCCCCAACGGGGTTTTAGGTAGAAAAGTTAGATGGATTGTTGATGGGTGAATGGGTAGGTGGAGTGGGGGCCGGCCACTAATGGGCGATAAGATCAGGGAAGTAACGCTGGAAGCTCCGGGAAGCAATACCGGGAAATATGTAAGTGGGAATATGCCGGGCTGGATACAATTGTGTCGTTTGTAACACAACCATTATATTTTTTATACATAATTTTAACAGGATATCTTGATTATTAAAGGCTTTTTCATTGGCACATTATTTGCAAACATAAATAATTGAATATGAGGTCACAAAGGACTATAAAAAAAGAGCTAACCTTCGAAGGCTTAGGTTTGCACACGGGTGTTCATACTAAGGTGCGTCTTCGTCCGGCATCCGTAGACACGGGTATCGTATTTCACCGGGTAAATAAGAACGCTTCTTTCAGTGCCCAGGTGGGGTCTGTAATAGACACGGCCTTTGCCACGACCATTGGTAACGAAAGAGCGCGTGTTCGCACGGTTGAGCATCTTTTAGCTACTTTATCGGCGTTAAGCATCCACAACCTGAACATCGAGGTTGATGGGCCCGAGATACCTATACTGGACGGAAGTGCGATTCAAATAGCGGAGCTCATCCTGTCCGCAGGCATAAAGAAGCAGAAAAAGAAGATGCCTTACATCAGGATACTGGCTCCCATAGTACTTGAGGATACACATTCGAGCGTGGCTATATACCCTTATGAAGGACGTAAAATTACTTTCAGGCTTTTTTTCAAGAACCATTTTCTGGGTGAGCAGTCGATGTCTCTTGACCTGAGCGAGGATACGTTCATTCAGGAGATAGCCTCCGCCAGAACTTTTGGTTTTTTAAAGGACGTCGAGTACTTAAGAGCTAATGGGTTAGCCAAGGGAGGCTCGCTGGACAACGCGGTGATATTCAGCGCGACGCATGTAGTGAACGAGTCCGGTCTCAGGTATGCCGACGAGTGCGTACGGCACAAGATACTGGACAGTATAGGCGATTTTTCGTTGATACCGTTACCTATAGAGGGGCACATAGTCGCCGATAAATCAGGGCACACCACGAACATAAGGTTTTTGAAAAAACTCCTCTCCTGCAGAGAATGCTGGGAAATAGCCAACGACGAGGTCGAGAAAGAGGCTTGCCCAGTTTTAAGCTACAGTTACATATACTAAATAAAGGATTTATCCACGAAGTACCCCGCGAATACGGCTGACGGCTCTGCTGACGGCTCGAAGAAACACAAAGAAGAATCCTTCGTGTTCTTCGTGGATAATGTCCTTTTATGACCCGGTTTATGGAATAACCGGTAAGCCGATTGCTTTTTTACCTTGATTTTTTCCCCCGCTTCTATTACAATTAAGTCTGAGTGGTATTTTTACTCTTAGTTGCCGGGCTTTAATGCCGCCGGGGCTATCTATGCTAACGCCGGTAATTTAATAGTCGGGAATTTATAACTGGAATTAATCAATCGAGGAGACGGCTAAAGGTTTAAACGATGAAAGAGCAGAGAGAATGCCTGTACTATAGTGCCGACAAATCCGGGTCTTTACCGTTTATGGATATTTACGAGACGGCTGAATCGCTGGTTTTCGAGATAGACCTGCCTGGAATTTACCCTGAAGACGTGAGCATAAAAGTTTACGACGATATCGTAATCATAGAAGGGGTCAAAAGGGAACGTCCAGGGGGAGCCGGGTATCGATACCTGTGCATGGAACGTAGTTTCGAAAGCTTTAGGAGAATGGTGAAAATTCCGGTTAGGGTCAATACGATGGCCGGAAAGGCCACTTATTCGGAGGGAATAGTAAAATTGGCATTTCCAAAAATAAAGGACAAAGTTATTCGAATATCAATAGAAAAGGAGTGATGGAATTATCATGTCTGAGAGCGAGAAGAAGGATGACAAGAAAGACGAGAAGGAAATAGAGATACCCGGCACGTTGCCGGTTCTCCCCGTAAGGGACATAGTAGTGTTTCCATACATGATACTCCCTCTGTTTGTTGGGCGGGATAAGTCTATCAACTCGATAGACTATTCTTTGAACACTAACAGAATGATAATGCTTTTGACCCAGAAAGATCTGAACGTGGAAAACCCCGAAAGAGACGACATGTACAGCATCGGTACCGTGGGGCTTATAATGAGGATGCTAAAGCTCCCCGACGGCAGGGTAAAGATACTCGTCCAGGGTCTGACAAAGGCACGGTGCGTTAATATTTATGAAAAAGACAACATATTCGTTGCGGACATCGAAAAGATCGAGGATATCAAACCCGCGGTAATTTCGCTGGAAATAGAGGCTCTTATCAGGACGGTCAAGGAACAGATAGACAAGACGGTATCCCTTGGCAAAACCATACTGCCGGATATAATGATAGTAATCGAGAACCTCGACGACCCCGGGCGTCTGGCCGACCTGGTGGCCTCCAACATTGGCCTGAAGACGGATCAGGCCCAGCACGTCCTTGAGATAGGCGAACCGGTTGACAGACTCAAGAAAGTCAGCGAGGTACTGAACAGGGAGATAGAACTTCTCATAGTCCAGCAGAAAATCCAGACGGAGGCTCGCGGTGAAATAGACAAGACCCAGAGGGAGTATTTCCTTAGGGAGCAGCTTAAGGCGATACAAAAAGAGCTGGGCGATATCGACGAGCGTATGGAGGAAATCAAAGAGTTCAGAAAGAAGATAGAAGAGGCGAAAATGCCTGAAAAGGTATTGAAAGAAGCCGAAAAGCAGCTTAAACGCCTCGAAAAGATGCACCCCGATTCGGCGGAGTCCGCTACCGTGCGAACCTATCTGGACTGGCTGGTCGAGCTTCCCTGGTCAAATTCGACGGCCGATAAGCTGGATATAAAGCTGGCAAAAAAGGTGCTGAACGAAGATCACTACGACCTGGAAAAGATAAAAGAGCGCATACTGGAGTATCTGAGCGTAAGGAAGCTCAATCCAAAGATGAAAGGCCCCATACTCTGCTTTATAGGCCCACCCGGAGTCGGAAAGACTTCCCTGGGTAAGTCCATAGCGAGAGCCCTTGGCAGAGAGTTTGCGCGTATGTCTCTTGGCGGCGTAAGAGACGAGGCCGAGATCAGGGGACACAGAAGAACGTACGTGGGGGCCCTGCCCGGACGAATTATCCAGGGCATAAAGCAGGCCGGTACAAATAACCCGGTGTTCATGCTCGACGAGGTGGACAAGATAGGAACCGATTTCAGGGGAGACCCGTCCTCGGCACTATTAGAAGTGCTGGATCCGGAACAGAACCACCAATTTGTAGATCACTACCTTGCGGTGCCCTTTGACCTGACGAAGGTCATGTTCATCACTACCGGCAACATGGCCGATACCATTCCGAGCCCGTTGAGGGACAGGATGGAGATCATGCATCTGTCCGGCTACACGGCCGAAGAGAAGTGTGGTATAGGCCGCAACTACTTGCTTAAAAAACAGTTTGCCGAACACGGATTGACGGAAAACATGATTAAAATACACGACTCCGCCCTTATGCTGATGATAAGCCAGTACACGAGGGAAGCAGGAGTCAGGAACCTCGAACGATCCATAGCCAACCTTTGCCGTAAGGTGGCCAAATCCATCGCCGAGGGGAAAGAGAAAAAGTACGTCATAACCAATAAGAACGTTCACAAGTACTTAGGTACGCCAAAGTTCCTGCCCGAAGAGGAGATAAAGAAGGACGAAGTGGGAGTGTCGACGGGACTGGCATGGACCGAAACCGGGGGAGACATAATCTACGTGGAAGCCACCACGATGAAAGGCAAGGGCAACCTTACCATTACGGGGCAGCTTGGCGACGTCATGAAGGAATCTGCCCAGGCGGCACTGTCCTACGTCCGTTCGAGGGCCAAGGAATTGAATATCGACGAAGACATCTTTGCCAAAAGAGACATACATATCCACGTACCGGCCGGTGCCATACCCAAAGACGGTCCCTCCGCCGGCATAACTATTACGACGGCTATCGCTTCGGCCCTTACCGGTGCCCCGGTCAGCAAAAGCATAGCGATGACCGGAGAGGTTACACTCAGAGGCTCGGTATTGCCCATAGGCGGACTCAAAGAGAAGGCCTTAGCCGCCAAGAGAATGGGAATCAGGACCATAATCATACCCAAACGTAACGAAAAGGATCTGGAAGACATACCAAAGTACGTGAAAAAAGACATGGAGTTCATACTTGCCGATACCATGGACAACGTGCTGGCCAAGGCACTAAAACCTATCCCCGTAATCGGCAAGACCGCCAAAAACGATAAGGCTAATAATAAAACCGGCGAAAACGACAAAGCCAAAGACAAGGCAAAAGACAAGGCAAAAGACAAGATAAAGGACAAGGCTGACGAAAATTCTCCTGAACTGTGATTAACGTGATTAAATGAGGACTATGATAAACTACAAATATCCTGTTTCCACTTTATGAATCATAGTAAATCATTGAATCGTTTAAATCATAGTTCAGACGTCCGACGTAGTTACGCCGTTGTCATACTAACCCGAAAGGTCGCCCCCGCGCGGGGCGTGGATTGAAACAAACTATCGATAGCGAGTTATCTCTTGTATCATATATAAGGGAGCGTTTTAAAAAGCGTCCCGCAAGGCTTGCCCAAAGAGAAAAGCTGCTCGTAGGCATAGGTGACGATGGAGCCGTGTTTGACGCCGGAGGCCGGCAGGTTGTCGTAACGACGGACGCAATGGCCGAAGGGATACATTTTGACCACTTATACTGTACGCCTTACCAGGTAGGGTTTAAGCTGGTAACGGTAAACGTTAGCGACGTGTTTGCCATGAATGCCAACCCTGCGTACCTGCTTCTGTCCCTGACGCTGCCTAAGGGACTGGACGTCGGATATTTTACCGGATTTATGGATGGCGTCATGAACGCTACAGACATGTATGGAGTCGAGTTGATAGGTGGAGACATAACGTCGTCGATGAGTGCAGTAACGGTGTCCGCCACGTTAATAGGGTTTACCGACGCACCAATAAAGAGAGATGGCGCGAGTGTTGGCGATCTTTTATACGTAACCGGGCACCTGGGGGATTCGGCCTGTGCCCTTGGACTGCTTAAGCAACGAGGCCGGCCCGTCTTTCTGGAAAAAGGACAACGGGTGGAGCTACCCTTAAGTTGGCCGGCCATGGAACCCCTGCTTTGGAAACACCTGATGCCCCGTCCGCATAAGCCGGAGGTTGCTTCGGGGTGTGCCAGCGCGATGATGGACGTAAGCGACGGTTTATCTATAGACCTTATAAGGCTTTGTGCCGAAAGCGGCACGGGTGCCAGGGTCTACGAGAGGCAACTTCCCATGTCGAAGGAGATGGTGGAGGCCTGCTTATATCTGAAAGAAGACCCTCTTGAGTTTTGTCTTTGCGGAGGTGAAGATTACGAGTACTTGTTTACGACTCCCGTAGCCGTTGACGGAGCCTTTTGCATAGGCGAAATAATACCCGAAGGAATCATTATACAAGATGCCTCAGGCACGGAGCGGGAATTAAAGGAATGCGGATATGAACATTTCAAAGATTAAGGATTGCTTTAAGACACTGGCCGGGCTTGAAGACCACCCCGAAAAGGTTGCCATGTCCTTTGCCGTTGGCACGTTTATTGGTATCTCTCCTCTTCTGGGAATTCATACGTTTCTGGCTATCTTTGCAGCATGGTTTTTCAAGCTTAATAAGGCGGCTACCATTACCGCGGCATATATAAGCAATCCGCTTACGATAATACCTATTTATACCTTCAGCACCTGGGTTGGGGTTAAACTAATGGGCAGGCACGACGTGTTCCCGCACGTCAACTTCAAGCACCTGAAATTGAAATGTCTCTTAAATGACCTGGATTCTCTCCTCATGCCCTTTGTCCTGGGTACTACGCTGGTCGGAGTCATTGCCGCCGTCCTGATGTTTATAATAGTAATGTACATTTACAAGATAAAGTCGAAAATGGATTATGCACGGGTAGAAGATTCACCGGGGGATTAACCTGATTACCAGTAATTGTCTTGAACTGTGATTAATGTGATTAAATGAGGGCTATGATTAAGGAGTTAGATTCCCGCCCGCGAATCCCGCGAATGCGACTGGACGGCTCTGCTGGCGAAGCTCCATCGGGAAAATGACGAATAATTATAAGGACAATCATAGTGACCCCCCTACCCCCATGAGGGGGGTATTCAGAAAATCATACAAATCACAGTCCAGACAGTGGCGATATTATACCAGGGAGATAATGTAATATATGGCAAGTTTTTCGATAGTTACGATGGGATGTCCTAAAAATCAGGTGGATTCCGGCAAGCTTTCCCGCCTGTTAGTTGAGTACGGGCTTACGTCCGTGGAAAACGTGGAAGACGCCAACCTGATTCTCGTAAACACCTGCGGGTTTATACAGGACGCAAAAGAGGAATCCATAGAGGAGATTTTAGGCCTCTCCAGGTACAGGGCCCACAACAGGAAGCTCCTGGTCTTTGGATGCCTCGGCGAGAGGTACAAAGATGAACTCATAAGGGAGATACCCGAGATCGATGCCCTCTGGGGAGTTGGCAAGGAGACTGAAGTGGCCGGTTTTTGCAAGTCCGTTTCCGTTGGGATGCAACCCATACCCGTTACCTTCGCCGCCACCGCAGCGCCTCATCCCGAAGCGCCTTGTCCCAAAACGCCTCAGCCGCCTTACGAATACCTGAAAATAGCCGAAGGGTGCAACCGCCGGTGCCTCTACTGCGCCATTCCCGGCATCAGGGGCCCGCTGGTAAGCGCGAAGCCCGGCGTAGTGCTCGCGGAGGCCGAAGAGGCGGTGAAGCTTGGAAAGAAAGAGCTAATCCTTGTCGCCCAGGACCTGACGAACTACGGCGTTGACATAGGTTATACCCTGGAGAGGCTGATAGACGACATAGCCTCAATCAACGGTGATTTCTGGTTGCGGTTGTTATACTTATACCCGACGAGGGTGGACGAGAAGTTGCTCGACTGCTTCAAGCGGCAATCCAGGCTCTGCAACTACTTCGATATTCCGCTACAGCACTCGGAGGATCGTATTATCAAGTCCATGGGCCGCGCCGGCGGCAGAAAGCAATATCTGGAACTGGTACGTGCTATCAGGACCGAAATTCCGGACGCGGTTGTGCGCACTACGTTTATCGTAGGTTATCCGGGCGAGGAGGAAGAGGATTTTGCCGGTCTCAGGGATTTCGTCGAAGAGGTGTGCTTTGACAACCTCGGCGTATTCCGGTACTCAGACGAGGAGGGAACTCCGGCGT
The DNA here is from genome assembly GCA_015233615.1 of Nitrospirota bacterium. GTDB lineage: Bacteria > Nitrospirota > Thermodesulfovibrionia > Thermodesulfovibrionales > Magnetobacteriaceae > JADFXJ01. Next base: position 3,001 of record JADFXJ010000059.1, on the reverse strand, counting down.
CGCTCATTAAGAAAAAGGTGCCGAAATACGTAAAAAAACGCAGGTTCGACGATATTATGACACTACAGTCCCACCTGTCTCTGGAAAATAACAGGCGGTACGTTGGGAACTCTTACAAGTGTCTCATAGACGACCACAGTGGCGATTACGCGATAGGCCGCATGTTTTGCCACGCACCGGAAATCGACGGCAACGTTATAATAAAAAATCCACACGCCTCAGACATAAGAGGTTTCGTAAGGGTTAAGATAGATGACTGCTCCGAATATGATCTGATGGGGCACATCGAGCCTTGAAGTAACCATGGAACATTGAAGCAATCAGGTACCCCGGATCGTTGAAGTAACCCCGGAATGCAGAATAATCCCCGGCAAATCGGCCGATAAACCGGTAATAGGGAAGCAGATTCCGGGACCCGCCCGGAATGACGAAAAAGGAGATTATGAGAAAACTTACGTGGCTGCACGTCGTTCTTTTTATAGCGACGATTTTTTCCACTATACTTGCGGGGATGCTCCAAAAAGGGATAGACCCCCTTCAGCAACCCCGGCGTATTCTGGAAGGACTACCCTTTGCCCTTACCCTCATGACGATACTCCTGTCACACGAACTCGCCCATTACCTAACGGCTGCCAGGCATCGCACCGTAGCCACCCTACCCTACTTTATACCTGCTCCGTCGCTCTTTGGCACCTTCGGCGCGTTCATAAAGATGAAATCGCCCATAACCACGCGCACTGCCCTGATAGACATAGGAGCATCGGGCCCCATCTGCGGATTCGTCGTCTCGGTTGTTGCCGTCGTAATCGGACTCTTTTATTCCGCGTCTATTCCGGTGGCCGGCGGCAAGGGGATAATTTTGGGTGACTCCATGCTCTTTGCCGTGCTTACGAAGTTGATCGTTGGCACTCAACACGAAGGATACGACGTACTGTTAAACCCGGTAGCGGTGGCAGGATGGATAGGGTTTTTCGTTACATCCATGAATCTCCTGCCTATAGGGCAGCTTGACGGTGGACATATCGTTTACGCGTTGTTAAACAAAAAACATCCCTGGTTTTCCAGGGGACTGGTTTTCTCACTCGGCCTGATGGGCGTCATGTACTGGGATGGCTGGATTGTCTGGGCCGTCCTCTTGCTTGTCATGGGGGTTAACCATCCACCGGTATTGTTCGATAACATTCCGCTTCACCCCTCCAGGAAAAAGATAGCACTTGCGTCACTTATAATTTTCATTGCCACTTTCATGCCGCAACCCTTCAAGATTAATTAAGGCTCTTTTGGCGTTAAATATGCTTAAGGTTGTCGATATAGCGACAAGTTGGCACGTGGAGACGCAGAGGACACGGAGTTTGCTTTTCTCCGCGTTCTTCGCTTATACGCGTGAGACTAAGTGGCTTTCAAAAGAGTAAAGGACAAAAGATTAACACGAAAAGCACGAACAAAGGCACGAAAGGCACGAAAAGGTGCAGAAGTGCATAGTCCTTTTTCGTGTTTTTCGTTATTTTCGTGTTTTTCGTGTTAATCTTTTGTCCGTCCTTGTCCTTTACTCGTTTGACTGCAACTTGATATGAGACTATCTTCTCTATTGTCGCACTCATCATGCGCCTACTCATCGATTAATACCAAGCGCCTCTTTCCTGTCGCCGCCCGCACAACCGTTATGTGAAAGCAGCCTTTACCGCTTTAGCATCCGCTCAGGGCTGAGTAAAAGTAGCGGTAACGTTTTTACCCGTCGACATGGTTACGTTACAAGTCGGCGAAGAGTTATCCGAATAGCCCTCCGAATAGGTACAACCGGACCAGCCCTGGAACGTCGTGCCGGAGGGAGCTGACGCGGTAAGAACTACCTGTGTGTCTAGCAAAAACTGTGCCGAGCAGTCGCTACCGCAGGATATACCTATCGGTGAGCTCGTTACGGTACCGATGCTGCTGCCGGTGCCGGCCTTATACACATTGAGCGTCACCGTCATCAGGGTGAAGGTGGCCGTTACGGATGCCGGCGCAGCCATATTGACAGTACAGCCGTTGGTGAGGGAATCGCAGCCCGACCAGCCTGAAAACATCACCCCCACCGGAGCCGTGGCGATAAGGAGTACGTTGCTGTTTTTAGCAAACCGTGCCGAGCACCCGGTTCCACCGTCGCCGCAGGAAATCCCCGGGGGATAACTCGTTACCGTGCCGGGCCCCGTGCCGTCAGTCGAAACCACCAAATTGACCAAATTAACAACCTGTCCGCCACGAACCGGCCAAAAGCCGCTGGGGTTCGTCTTATTGTAGGAAAAGCCGGTGCCATTGTACATAAAGACGCCATAGACGGCAGACGTTGCGAAGTCAACGGTCGTGGACGACCAGTAAGCGTACTGCACGTCGGTAAATCCCTGGCTGTTCAGCCATGTGGCCGGATCCGATTGTTGGTGATTAACCAGACTTTTAAGCTCCTCAAAATTGGGCAGTCTCCAGTCGCCTGCCTGCGAGCCGTCCATAAGTCCGCATTGGCCGCTCCCCAGGTTGTTGGAGCTCTCCAGAGCCGCGGCCCATGTTTCACAACTAAAACAACCGGCGTTTTTAAGCCATACAAGTCCGGTTAAGTTGTCGGTTATAGTACCGTCGCCGTCGTCCGTAAACCTTGGATTTGGCCAGGTGCCTCCGGCCAGTTTGTCTCCGTCCTGCCCTGTGCCGGTACATGGAATGACATTGCCGTCTGTATCCCAGCAGCTTGTCTGCCCGGTTTGCGAAAGATTAACGGTACTCGCTATCGAATTCGTTACCGACTGCGCCATTAACAAAAATAGTCCCAGAACTACCATAAACAAATTCATTCTTTTTAGCATGATCCGTCTCCTTGATTTGCAATATATGATTTTTCTAATACATTCCATCTTTCTGTCCTCCTTGTAATAAATTTAGTTCATCCGGAAGCGCCGAATCCACAGTGTCGCCTGCCTCTGTTTTAGTTCAGACGGAATTGGACATTTCCCTTAATGAGTTAGTATATTAC
>JADFXJ010000002.1:8664-81499 GCA_015233615.1 Nitrospirota bacterium | reverse complement strand
CTCTCTCTTGCCCGCCAATCGATAATCTCACATATTATTGGTGAACGGTTACAATTCTTTTTTTTGATGAATTTGGGAGGCCAAAAACGATGTCTGACATACAGAAGATAGGGAAATACGAAATCATCTCTAAAATAGCGGATGGTGGAATGGGTACGGTGTACAAGGCTAAGGATACCTTCTTTGATGAGCGCTACGTGGCATTAAAGGTTATGAAACCGGAACATTCGAAAGATGCCGATATGAGGGAGAGATTCAGAAGGGAAGCCGAGAAATCGGTAAAAATAACCCATCCAAATGTAGTGAAGGTTACCGACTATGGGATTGACGACGGCAGTACCTGCTGCATCACCGGTAGCTTCACCGGCTAAAGAACCGTCGGTAGCAGCACCGGCATCCGAAAAATCACATTATACAGATCCAGTAACCAGCATGGAGTTTGTGCTTGTCAAAGCGAAGGGTAAATGCTACATGATGGGAAGTCCTTCAACTGAGGCAGGTAGATTTAGAAACGAAGATCAAAAAGAAAGATGTTTCGACAAAAACTTTTACATGGGCAAATATGACGTTACAAATAAACAGTTCAGAAAGTTCAGGTCTGGCCATGACAGCAAAGATTATAAAGGTCATTCATTGGATGGGGATAATCAGCCGGTAGTTTATGTTTCGGCTGAAGATGCGGATAAATTTGTGAACTGGCTTAAAGGTGAAACGGGAAAGAATTACAGACTGCCGAATGAGGAAGAATGGGAATACGCTTGCAGGGCCGGAACAACGAAAAGCCGTTATTTGGGGGATGAGCCGGATAAAGCCTGTGTTTATGCTAATGTATTTGATGAATCGACCGAAAATGCTTTTCATTTTGGTGGAGAATATCATCATTGTAATTATGGATACGAAGTTACTGCGCCTGTGGGACAATTTAAACCGAACAATTTCGGGCTTTACGATATGCTGGGTAACGTTTGGGAATGGACGCGTACTGTGTCGGGCGGCGATCGTGTGTATCGCGACGGCAGTTGGTTCTTCGGCCCGGTGGACGTTCGGTGTGCCGGCAGCAGCGACATTTCGCCGGGTTCCAGCTACCGCGACCTTGGCTTCCGCCTTATCCTTGAGGAGTAACTTCTTATGTCTTTTTCGCGATGCTCAGATCTTTTGTCGTCCTTGTCCCGTCCGCCACTACCGGGACTTGTTTGGAATAACAGAAAAAGTCGAACATCGCGTTAACATTATGTTATAATCAAAAATGAGAAGCTTATTGATACTTATATGCTTGCTGTTTTGCATATCAACCGTTGGCGTGGCGGCAGATTCGTCGTTCACGCAGTCGGATAGGGATCGCATGATCAGGCTTGAAGAGGGGTTAAAGGCCACCAACCAGCGGATTGACGACCTGAAATCTGATATGAATAGAAGGTTCGAGCAGGTTGATAAGCGGTTCGAGCAGGTTGATAAGCGGTTCGAGCAGGTTGATAAGCGGTTCGAGCAGGTTGATAAACGGTTCGAGCAGATGACGAACTTTATGTTCTGGGGCTTTGGAACACTTTTTAGCGGTATGTGGGTTTTAATTGGGTTTATATTATGGGACAGGCGTACAGCCCTTGCCCCTGCTGTACGAAAAACTAAAGAAATTGAGGAACAATCCGAATTACTTAAAAGAGCCCTGAAAGAAGTGGCCACGAAGGACCCTCATGTCAAAGAAGCGCTCAAGCACGTCGGGCTGTTGTAACAATACATTTCGACCTTCTGTTCTATACCCGAGTTCGGAGCCCATTTTGAAAACCATGGCACTTTTCGTAATTTAAGCGATGCTCAACTCTATAGAATTACATGAGTTTTTAACCATCGTCATTCCAGGCAAGTCCCGGAATCTATCCCTTTTTCAATCCTTGTTCGCCCGCAAAGAGCAAGGGAAAGGGAAAGGGCAAGGACTAGATTCTGAGACTTGCCCGGAATGATGGCTGGGGGGATATGCAGCCTGTGCGGTTATAGTGATTTTTCCCTGCTCTACCCCATGTATTTTATAGGTAAATTGGCTATTTCTATGTGCGAAAGTTGAGTTACTATTTACTATATAAAGCACTTATGAATTTTGGAGGCTGGAAACCATGTTTGATATTCGGAAGATAGGCAAAAAAGAGACTGGAAAGCATTTTAGCAACTGTAATGAGCTTATTAAACGCATTAAAGTATAGAAAGATACGGAGGCCTTTGTCCTTACGTATGCTTGCCCCGTCCGGCATGGTTGTGCTTTTGCTGGTCGTTCTTATTTTATTATTGCCGGAAACCAAACCACGTATAACGGCACCCGTATTCCCGGCACCACCGGCGCTATTACCGTTAATAATCCAGACACATGCTTCGGTACAGGCGGCATCAGGCGCACCGGCGGCTGAAGCAGCGCCCGTGACATCACCGGCACCGGCACCAGCGCCCGTGGCTTCGGCTTCATCGTTATTACATTATACGGATCAGGTAACCGGCATGGAGTTTGTTTTCGTAAAGGGTGGGTGTTACCGGATGGGGGACACCATGGAAGATAATAAATACCCTAATGAAAAGCCCGTGCACGAGGTATGTGTAAAGGACTTTTGGTTAGGGAAGTACGAGGTGACACAGCGGCAGTGGATGAAGATTATGGGGAGTAACCCTTCAAACTTCAGAAACGGTGGTGATTACCCTGTGGAAAACGTAAGCTGGAATGATGCGCAAAATTTCATTACAAAGCTAAACCGGCAGACGAATGGGAGCTATAGTCTGCCTGGCGAGGCGCAGTGGGAGTATGCCTGCCGCGAGGGAGGAAAGGACGTGAGGTTTGGTACGGGCACGGACAGTATAAATTCGGACGTTGCTAATTTTGATGCAATCGCGGATTATAAGAAAACCTATGCCGTAGGAAGCTTCAAGCCCAACGGGCTTGGTATATATGACATGAGTGGCAACGTTTCGGAGTGGGTGGAAGATAAATATGCCAACTATGACGATGACGCTTATAAAAAACTTGGGCGTGATAATCCTGTATATACGGGAAAGGGCGACATGCGTGTTAATCGCGGCGGTAGCTGGTTCGAAAACCAGAATAACGTCAGGTGCGCCTATCGGTTCGCCGATTCGCCGGGTCGCAGCAGCCACTACCTTGGCTTGCGACTTAAGAAGGAATTCAAACCACAGGCAACGGCACCAGTACCCTCGGCGACACCATCGGCTCTGACGCCATTAATAGCCCCGACTCCTGCAGCGGTACAGGTGGCATCAGGCGCAACTGCGGCTAAAGCACCGGCAGCCGCGACTGTGGCAGTGGCAGTGACTGTGGCTTCGGTTCCATCGTTACTACATTATACGGATCGGGTAACCGGCATGGAGTTTGTTTTTGTAAAGGGTGGGTGTTACCGGATGGGAGACGCCATGGGAGACAATGAATACCCTGATGAAAGGCCCGTGCACGAGGTGTGTGTAAATGACTTTTGGTTAGGGAAGTACGAGGTGACACAACGGCAGTGGATGAAGATTATGGGGAGTAACCCTTCAAGCTTCAGAAACGGTGATGATTACCCTGTGGAAAACGTAAGCTGGAATGATGCGCAAAAGTTCATAACAAAGCTAAACCGTCGGACGGATGGGAAATATCGTCTGCCTGACGAAGCGCAGTGGGAATATGCCTGCCGCGACAGAGGAAAGGATGTGAGGTTTGGAACGGACACGGACAGGATAAATTCGGACGTTGCTAATTTTGATGTAAGATATAAGCAGACCCGTGCCGTAGGAAGTTTCAAGCCCAACGGGCTTGGTTTATATGACATGAGTGGTAATGTTTCGGAGTGGGTGGAAGATAAATATGCCAACTATGACGATGACGCTTATAAAAAACTTGGGCGTGATAATCCTGTATATACGGGAAAGGGCGACATGCGTGTTAATCGCGGCGGTAGTTGGTTCTACGGCCAGAAGGACGTTCGGTGCGCCGTTCGGGGCGCCGAATTGCCTGGTTATAGCCACTATAACCTTGGCTTGCGCCTTAAGAGGGTAAAGTAATCTTTGGGAAAGGAATAATCCACGAAGTACCCCGCGAATACGGCTGACGGCTCTAAGGAACACGAAGAAGAAATGACTGAATTGAGGAGATTAATAAGTTCTGCCTCAACAAAAAGGTTAAAAGGATGGAACCTCACTCGATGCTCAACTCTTTTGTCGTCCTTGTCACGTCCGTCACTACCGGGACTTGTTTGGAATGACGGAAAAAAGTCGAACATCACGTTAACATTATGTTATAATCAGAAATGAGAAGCATGAGAAGCTTATCGATACTCATATGCTTGCTGTTTTGCATATCAACCGTCGCCGTGGCGGCAGAGTCGTCGTTCACGCAGTCGGACAGGGATCGCATGATCAGGTTTGAAGAGGGGTTAAAGGCCACCAACCAAAGGATTGACGATATTAGGGCTGATATGAATAGAAGATTCGAGCAGGTTGATAAGCGGTTCGAGCAGGTTGATAAGCGGTTCGAACAGATGACGAACTTTATGTTCTGGGGCTTTGGAACACTTTTTAGCGGTATGTGGGTTTTAATTGGGTTTATATTATGGGACAGGCGTACAGCCCTTGCCCCTGCTGTACGAAAAACTAAAGAAATTGAGGAACAATCCGAATTACTTAAAAGAGCCCTGAAAGAAGTGGCCACGAAGGACCCTCATGTCAAAGAAGCGCTCAAGCACGTCGGGCTGTTGTAACAATACATTTCAACCTTCTTTTCTATATCTGAGTTTGGATCCCATTTTGAAAATCATGGCGCCTTTCGTAATTTATGAGATTCTCAACTCTTTTGTCGTCCTTTAAGATGGTTGGATTGATGACTGGATTATGGATGTTTATACAAGTGTATTAAGGAAAAGCCACGGTTATTGGGTAGCGCTGTGTTTGGAAAATGGTATCGTAGGGCAAGGTGTTACAAAAGAAGAGGCAATCGAAAAACTCAAAGAAGCGATAGAATAGTTCGAAGACGTTTATAAAACTGAAAAGAATATTTACATAGATCCGTTATTAATACGAGAGTTACATGAGTTTTTAACAAAATAGTAGCCGCTTACTATATTATAAGGGACTTATGAATTTTGGAGGCCGGAAATCGTGTCTGACATTCAGAAGATAGGCAAATACGAAATCATCTCAAAAATAGCGGATGGCGGCATGGGTACGGTGTACAAGGCTAAGGATACCTCCTTTGATGAGCGCTACGTGGCATTGAAGGTTATGAAACCTGAACATTCGAAAGATGCCGATATGAGGGTGAGATTCAGAAGGGAAGCCGAGAAATCGGTAAAAATAACCCATCCAAACGTGGTGAAAGTTACCGACTACGGGATTGAAGACGGCATACAATACATCGTAATGGAGTACATAGACGGAGAAGACCTCGGCAAAAGGCTTAAAAAGCGGGGTGCGCTTTCGTGGGAAGAGGCTGTAAGGAATATCATAAATATAGCATCTGTGATAGACAACGCCCATGAAAAGGGGATTATACACAGAGACATTAAGCCCGGTAATATTCTTTTGGATAAGAAAGGGCATGTGTTTGTAACGGATTTCGGCATTGCCGTAGCGCTTCAGGACCCGAGAATAACGGCAACTGACGAGTTCTTTGGCTCTGCGGCCTATATGTCTCCCGAACATCATCTTGGAAAGGACATCGACAGGCGAAGCGATATCTATTCATTAGGGATAGTGTTGTACGAGATGCTGACGAACACGGTTCCATTCATAGGCAACACGCCGGCCTCAACGGGGATAATGCACGCTACGACTCCACCCATTCCACCTAAAAGGTTAAATCCCGCCGTACCCGATTGGTTAAACGACATAGTTATGAAATCGCTTGAAAAAGAGCCGGGAAAGCGTTTCAGCAACTGTAATGAGTTTATAAAGCACCTTACAGATAGAAAGATACAAAAGCCTCTGCCCTTATATCTCCTTACCCTGTCAGGCATGGTTATACTTTTGATTATCGTTGTTCTTTTATTATTGAAGGAATCCAAACCATCGATAACGACGGCTATGATAACCCCGGCACCACAGCCGACGTTATCACAATCAATAACTCCGGCGGCAGCACCTGTAGCAACGACAGCGGCACCGGTGGCATCACAGGCGGAAGAACCGGCAGCAGTATCGGCACCAGCACCGGAGTTCCTTGGACAGAGAGAAAAAGAAAGGGTTAGGTCAGTGCAGGCCGCCGCAGAAAAAGCGGAAGCGGAGTTACAGTTTTATCTCGACGCTTACGCATCAGGTGACCCATACTTAATTATCGACACTGCCGGTAGTCGTACCTGCACACAGTCTTCCATGGCAGCTAGCACCGGTAAGACCTGTGCGTCGATTTATCCTAATACCGTCACAAACGCCACGTCTTATCCTCCATATCCCGGCGGTATAAGCAATGTTCTCGGCGATTTTATAAAACACCACGCAAACAAAGGCGACAAGAGTCCCTTTACCGGTGATTCACTCTTTACAACGACACCCGGCGTGGGTGTGGTAGTCGTAGCCGCTAACGGCCTTAACGCAGCCACCATAACAGCGTATGGTTCCGATAGCACCCAGGCAATCTTCAGCCGGCTCGTACTAATACGGTAACGTCCGGTATGTCATTACCCTATTCTCAGGGCAACGACAACCCTGGCTTCCGTTTGCCCGTCACTGCAGACCTTGTTCCGGAACCTGAGCCGTCAGCCGTATTCGCGGGATTCGCGGGATTAAAATGCGTTTGCCATAACCTGTGTAGTTACTGTAAGACGACAAAATCGTGAAGGAGACGTTTTAAAGTTCATTAATATGGTTTATACGACGTTCTATTCATAAACGGTTTAATCTATTCATCGGAGGCTTAATGGCTAAACCACGTATCGTCTTATCGATTTTCGCTGCCATTATTATTATCGCCATTGTTACCGCCATTATCATTATTATTAGCGAAGGCATATCGATGGCAGGGCAGATCGGCGGTAAGGAAGTGCCGGCACTCCCGACTGACGCAGTCGTATCCTGGCATGAGGGAGACACTCTGATGCGGGCCTGGACTTCACAAGACGAGGTTGCTCTCATATTGGACACCTATGGGCAAGGCAATGGCGCGGAGAACACCCGGTCCAAAGCCAACGAAATCATAAAAAAGGCCACAACGAGCTTGTGGCCCGGATCAGGGATAACGGAAAGCCGCCCCTCCGCCATATTTCTCAAAGGCGTTTCCCAAACTCATTCCAGGCGGGTTAAAGGCCTTCAAGGTTTCGAAGGCGTAAAATACCTGTCGTCTGTTTATTACACGAATAAAAACAAGACACAAAGGATGGCGCTCACGGGTGAGATTATCGTCAGGTACCGCGCCGGCACAACCGCACGGGCCATCGGCGATATAGAGAAGCGTTTCAATCTGTCCGGTAAGAGGCTGGCATTTCCACAAGCGCCTCCCTTGTCATCGATTTCGAAAGGAGGCGCTTCAGGAAACACCACGTGGGAGGAGGCGCTTGAGGATTCGGCCATAAGCATTGAAAGCGTTTTCGTTTACGATACAGCGGGCGACCCTATTGGTATTGCCAACGCCATCTACGCAACGGGTAAGACGCAATACTGCTATCCCAACTGGCTAAGGCCCATAAAAGCACGCACGGTAGACGGTACGATATTTTCCGGCAATATAACCGGCAATATAACCAGAGATACAACCGGCAATATAATTGGCGCCACAGCCTCCGGTATAACCGAAAAAGCCGTTCCAAACGACCCTCAGTACTCCCAGGAATGGCACCTTAATAATACCGGCCAGTGGGGTGGCACCACAGGCGCGGACATCGACGTCCAGTCCGTGTGGGATACGTACAGGGCTTCGGGTAAAGAGGTTATTGCCGTAGTTGACGACGGACTGGAGATAGGCCACGAAGATCTATCACCAAACGTAATCCCCGGCGTAAGCTACAACTACGTTACCATGACCGGCGATCCAACAGCCGTCGACTCAAGCGACGCCCACGGTACGAGCTGTGGCGGCATAGCGGCGGCACGAGGTTTTAACGGGATAGGCGTTATCGGAGTAGCGCCCGAGGCCGGCCTGGTAGCTTACAACTTACTGGAAAACTTTACCGACTCCAACGCAGCCGACGCATTTACCCGCGCCACAGGCATTGTAGACATATACACCAATAGCTGGGGGCCGGACGATACCGGAGACATCCTGGAAGGGCCCTCACCCGTCATCCTGGATGCACTCGAGTCAAGCGCTACCAACGGCAGGGGCGGCCTTGGATCCCTCTATTTTTGGGCCGGCGGCAACGGCTACGTGGTTGGCGATAATTCGAATGACGACGGATTTGCCAACAGCCGCTTCGTCTTTGCCATATCGGCGACTACCAACAACGGTACCCACGCCTACTACTCGGAAAAAGGCGCCAACATACTTGTAAACGCTCCATCGAGCGGTGGTACCCTCGGCATAACCACTACCACACTCACATCGAACGGCAAGTATACCAGCCAATTCGGCGGTACTTCGGCAGCCTCTCCCATTGCGGCCGGTGCCGGTGCACTCCTGCTTGAGGCCAATCCCAACCTTACCCGCAGGGACGTGCGTTTCATTGTCGCGGCCTCTGCTACAAAAAATGACCCCGGCGACACGGATTGGACCACCAACTCGGCCGGGCTACACGTCAACCACAAGTACGGCTTTGGCAGGTTAAACGTGGCCGACGCCATAAACGTGGCAAAAACATGGCAGAACTTGCCCGCGGAAACGACAGTGTCACTGTCCTCTTATCCAAATCTGGCCATACCGGATTTTAACTCCACCGGCGTTTCCGACTCTATCTACGTGCCAAACGCCTATATGGCGGAATTCGTCGAAGTAGTCTTCAACTCGCCCGACCACAAGTGTTTCGCGGACCTTGACGTAATTCTTACGTCTCCGTCGGGAACTAAAAGCAATCTGGCCGAGTCACACACCATTACATGCCCATCCACGTACGCCTTTAACAACTGGAAGTTTGGCTCCGTACGCCATTTAGGGGAAAACACCAGGGGCACCTGGACGCTTACCGTCAGGGATAGATCGCAGGGGTTTACCGGCACGTTTCAATCATGGACGCTGAATATATACGGCAATAATCCCTATCCCATACCGATGGTCTATGCCAACGGCACCAATGCCTCCATCTCCATAAGATCGTCGGACGTACTTATCCTTACGGTCAGCCTGTCTCCCGGTATCTATACCAACATGAAGGCCGATTGGTGGCTATTTGCGAAAGACTGCTCCGGAAACACGTACCATTTCGATCCTGCCAGGGTGGCCTGGATAGCGGGTGCAGGTGTAAGCTACCAGGGCCCCATGGTTGCGATACCAACTACGCAGGTACTTAAGACCGGCGGACTGCCCGTCGGCACCTACACCGTTACATTCGGAGTCGACTTAAATCCAAACGGCGTTGTCGACCCGGACTCATTTTTTTCCAATACGATAACCGTCACCGTAAGCAATTAGGCTCTTTTGTCGTTAATTATGCTCGAAACAAAATGCTCCATAATTATTGGGGGTTGCTAATCTCCTTCGCCGATTCTTCATGCCTGATAGGTATTAATATTATCGGACTGATTGCAACCTGGTATTACAGCCAACAGTGGCCGATTTGCAAAGACACGATTTGCAAATCGGCAATTGACCTAAAGCTCTGGAAAAGTATACACTTAATCCTATGCCTAATCAGATGAGCGAGAGAAACGGCAGCGATAAGATTATAGACGTATACATAGATTCGCACGGTATACGAATCGACGATGAGCCGACCCAATTTAAGTTCATTGACCACTACCTGGAAAAGCTGCGAAAAGGCGAAAGCCTCGATCGTGGCGAACTTGAGAGGTTAGGCAGGAACATATACGACAACGTCTTTGCTACGCAAAAGAGGCGGGGTTATCTTGCATCGCTCATAGCTGACGTGGGTAATCATGGCCTGCTTACCATAAGAATCAACTCGGAGGAAGAGTGGCTTCATGACGTACCCTTCGAGTTAATGAACAGAGACGGTACCGAGTCGGGCTTTCTGCTGCGATCAAACAATATAAACATAGTTCGCGACGTGTCTTCACTGAATAAAAGTCCGAAACCCATTCTATCCCCGGTTAAGATGCTCGTTCTTCTGTCCTCGCCTGTTGACGTTTACCGGGTGAGTCCACTCGATCCCCTCAAAGAGCTAAAACTCGATGATCAAGTTTTTTTCAATGGGCAAAATCAATCACTCGACATCACCCTTTCAACTCTATATTTTAAAGATGGGGTGGATTCAAGCCGCACCCCTATGTTATAATAAGATAAACCGGTTACAGTCAAGGAAAGGAGTTAATGTTATGCCCACAACAATGACGATTGAAGATAAACATTATACCGTGACCGTTTACGGCAGGCAATATGGGGTTATTATACATCCGGATACGGAAGCCGGTGGCTATTGGGTAGAGTGTCCGGAGCTTGACGTTGTTTCCCAGGGTGATACCGTCGGGGAAAGTCTTGACATGATTAAGGAAGCAATGGAGCTTCACCTTGAAGATACGGAAAACACGTAATCAAATATAGCTTAATGACCGGACTTAACAACTTACAGCCGGATAGGGTATTGAAGGCATTTCAAAAAGAAAGCAGGATGGGTATTTAAATCACGGAGAAGCAGCCATATAAAACTTACTAAAAACGGAGCTACTATCATTCTACCTATCCATAAAGGTAAGCCTATAAAAGAGCCTATATTGCTTCATGAAATCAAAAAAGCAGGGTTAACTGTCGAAGAGTTCTTTAAATTATATCGTTAAGCCTTCCATGTTTGAGTATTCGAAGGTTCTAACCCCGATCCACCATACCGGCATACTTGTCGAAGCACTCCCTGACTTTGCCGGGCAGGGAACTGTAGCCAAGCTTGTAGCGGCCGCCCTCGTTGCCGCCGGTGCCCGGCGCTTCGAGCACTTCGATTACCTTCGCGTAAAAGTATTCGTTCTCCAGTGAAAGGTGGCTGTCTGCGACCATCATTCTGAGGTTGTCCATCTTGTCCAGTACCGATTGCGAGCGCAAAATCATCACGGTTTTGCCAATCTCCAGCACCACTCCGGAGTCCGAGGCGGTATCGTTGTGCTTGCCCTCGATGACGTTAAAATATAACGTGAGGCTTTCGGTAAGAGGGTGTAGTTGTTCGACGGCTATGGGCAGCACAGAATCGCCTATGCCGTAAACGTCGTATATGGTGATGGGCTTTTTAATCCCCTTTGGCTCCACTACGCTGAATGACTTCACTTTCACGCCTTCACCGGCGTGTTGGAGAGTGCTTTCGGACACGAGTATCTGCCCGCCTATCGTGTAAGACTCTATACGGGATGCCAGGTTAATGTTCTTGCCCACGGCACCGTACTTGGCCCGCCTGCTGGAGCCTATGTTGCCTATTACGACGTCACCGGTGTTTATTCCGATTCCCATGGACAGCTCCGGAAAACCGTGGACCCTGTTCCATTCATTCACCTGCCGCATCGCAAGCTGCATGTCCACGGCACAGGCTATGGCCTTTTCTGCGTGATCGGGTGTTTCGACGGGAGCACCGAAAAATATGAGTATGGCATCGCCTATGAACTCGTTTATGGTGCCGTTGTGCCGTAGAATGACGTCGGTCATTACGCCCAGGTAGTTGTTTATCATGGATACCACCATCTCCGGACGAAGTTGCTCCGAAAGGGTGGTAAAGCCCCTCAGGTCGCTCATCAGGATGGTTATCCCCTGTTTTTTGCCACCTAGGTCAAGCCCCTCCGGTGTCTCGATAAGGCGATCTACCACTGCGTCCGTTTCGTAGCGGCCAAAGACTTCGCGGATAAACTTGTTGCGCTTTCCGAGCTCTTCGTTTAAACGTTTTATCATTTCCATAGCTTTTAGGGCATCCCGCAACTCGTTTATCTCGGTAACGTCGCTAAAGACCGCTATGACACCCAGCTTCAAGGCTTCACCGTGCGAGTGATCCATCAGGTAAGAGGTAGTTATGGCGAGGGTTTTGACGAGGTTGCCGGAGGTGTCGGTAGAGCCGTCGGTGTTGATAGTGCCGGTAGTATCGGTAGTGCCGTAGGTGCCGGTACCGTCGGTAGTGCCGGTAGTATAGTCGACGACTCTTTTGTGGGTAACGGAGCTTTCGTACACTGCCGACAAGATGGTTTCGGTAAAGTCGTCGTTACCCTCGCGGGCTAAAAAAAGCTCGCCAAAGTTCCTGTCTAAGGCGTCGGCGGGCTTTATTTCAAGAATTCGCCCGGCGGCCTCGTTAAAGGTGATTATCCGTCCTTCGGTATCGACGGTCATTACACCATCCGTCATGTTCTGCAATATATTTTTATATATTACGTCTTCTTTTCTGAAATCCACTTGTTTAGAATCCATTTTTATAGAGTCCGTGCCAAATATAGAGTTTGCGTCAAATGCAGAACCCGCCTAACCTCTTTCTGTGTAAACGGGCTTGCCATCGTATTTAAACTTGATATCGTATTTAAACTTTGTGCCTATATGCTTTTTCCGCCTCGGCCATGGCCCCCTTGAGTTCGTCTATGTTCTTCATCGTCTCGTTAAGCCTCTGGTGCTGGAGGTTGTCGAGGAAATAAAGCACCTCGGGATTCTTACCGAGCAGTTTTTCTATCTGTGGTTTTGTAATCTCGTACACTTCGAGATCGCCTTCTGCTATGACCGAGGCCGTTCTGAAGCCGTTCGTAAAAAGCGCTATTTCGCCGAAAAAATCCCCTGGTGATAGCGGCGCGTAAGTAATCTTCTTACCCATTACGGTGGACTCCACCGTGGCCGTTCCCTTTTTGACAACGTAAACGCAATCTCCTCTATCCCCTTCTTTGACGACGTTGCCGCCGGCGGAAAATGTTTTCACCTCGCTCGATTCTAAAAGATCCCGTATCTCCTCGGGTGACAGGAGAGACAAAAAGATGCTGTTGTCGAGGGATTTTAGCGGCGTGGAAGTTCTGCTGATAGGGTGGGCTGCGATCATTTCGCTAATGGCCGTTGCTGCTGCCTCGTTGCCGTAGTCTATCTTTGACACCACCTTATAAATGGCAAGAGCCTTTCCGAAAAAACCCTGCTCACGTAACATGGATGCCGCCTTAAGATAGTTGTCTACGGCCTCGCCGTGTAACTTTTCCCTGAACATCAGGTCCGCCTTGATAAGATAATTGAGAGGATTGCCGGGGTCCTCCGCTATTTGTCTGTCCACGCCGACGGTATCCGTGAGGTGGGAACTACCGCCGCTCTTTAAGGAGTCGAGTATTGTGCCCAGTAAACCAACCCTGTTGGAGGCCGCGTGCTTCAATTTTTCCACGAGATCGTTAATATGCCCGGAATACAGGGACAACAAGTATTCGTGGAACCGGGGACTTCTTTGGAAGATTTTGTCCAGAGCGGACCTCCGAAGTCTTATCAGGTCCATGTCCGTAACCGCAGTGACCGTTGCCATCCTGTGGCCTGAAGCGAATAATGCCATTTCGCCGAATATCTCACCGGGCCCCATCTCTTCTAAGGTTACCTTGCCATCGCTCACCACGTTTTCCACCATGTGCTTTATAACGCATATGGGAAGGGGAATGCCCAGCTTCTCCTTTTCCGCCTTGCTGGTCACCCTTGCACGCCCCTTTACTATTATAAACATCGAATCCCCTTCGTCTCCTTCCTTTACTATAACCTGGCCTTCTTTAGCCTCAAGTAACTGTAAATCCTTCAGCACGTCCGTCATGTCCCGGCCCCAAAAGCTTTTAAAAATCTCGTGTATCGGCTGGGGATAAAAAAAACCGGCCAGTATCAGTTCGACTGCGTTGTTGGCGTCTTCCCACTGGCCGTTGGATATCGTAACGTACAGCTCGTTGAAAAGATTCGAGGAAAAGACTCTTTCCATTTTACACCTCCTATCCTTAGTCCGTCACTGCCGGCTAGAGCCGTCAGCCGCAACCCTCCTACCCCCCGTGAGGGTGGTATTGGCGGGTTGGCAGTCTAGTCCTCTAAGGAAGAAAATTAAAGGACCACTCCGTCTCTGAGCCTATGGGCTCAATGCCGGTGGCAGCAAGAGGATTTTTATGTGTTTCAACGTTTACGTGTCGAAACGCTGTTACTATCGTTTTGATACCATTGTTTGCGCTTTAGCCAAAGGTTACGTTTCCGTATAGTGAGCGGTTACGTTTCCGCTATGACGCGCTATAGTGTTTATTATCACCCGCGGTGCTTATTTATCGTCAGTGTGAGCACGTTTTTTCCGTTTTCCCGGTTGTACCGTACGCCATTCATAAATTGTTTTATCATATATATGCCTAAACCACCGATGGAACGCTCTTCCAATGTTGAGGAGATGTCCGGATCGGCCTTCGCCAAAATGTTAAAGGGCAAACCCTCGTCAGTAATACTGACTATCAGACTTTCACCATCTTTGCCGCAAGCAACCTCCACGTCACCGGTTTCCGTCGCTCCGTCCTTATTCTGATAAGCATAATTAAAGATGTTTACGAGTGCTTCCTCCGCGGCGATCTCTATTTCGCCTATCCTGTCTCTCTCAAAACCCATAGCCAGCGCATAAGAAGCTATGAACTCCATCAGGTCGTTAAGATTCTCCAGATTGGCCGGCACTTGCTTTTTTAAAAGGGCTTCCATAACGCAAACGTTATATTTGCTTTATAGCCGTTTCCACGGAATCGGCTATCTTAAATATGGAATAAAACCCCGATATCTTGAAAACCTCAGCTACCGGGCCCCTCAGACCGGCGAAATACATAGCTCCGCTTTCGGCCTTAAGCTTCTTGGCGGTAGAAAGTATGCCCCTCAGTCCTGCGCTGCTTATGTACTCCAGACTACCGAGGTCCACCACTACTTTCTTTTCTCCACCACTTATCAAGGTGGACATGTGCTTCTCGAAACCGGTTGCAGTAACAGCGTCCAGCCGGCCGGCCACTGAAACCACGATTACGTTGTTTTCTTTCCTTTCGGTTATTTCCATCTAACCCCCTTGTTAAGTTATTATATTCCATTTTAATAAGAAACAGTATAAAAAATCAAATTATAAAATCGACATCGCTCCTTTACCGGTGTAATGGGTTTGCCGGAAAGGGGTTTCTTACGAATATGCGTCTTCCGAACAAAGCGTCTTCCGAATATTGACTTAAGTACATCGGGTATGCTACTATTTGCAAAGTATTTCTAAATGGGTCATAACCGTTTATTATATGGCAGAGGGAAAATTAATCAAATAAAGTATCAGGAGGATTACGGGGTATGAAATGGTTCATCGACTTAAAAATAAGTGTTAAAATACTCACCGCTTTACTGGCAGGTGCTATTTTGGCTGGCATGATAGGCAGTTACAGCATAATTCATCTCATAAAAATGGAAGATGCGGATAAAATGCTCTACAAAGAAGTTGTACAACCAATGAAGTTATTAAGCGAAATTGACGATTCCTTCCAGAGGCTGCGCGTTAACATAAGGGACTTAGTCTGGACCACAAACGAAGATGAGCGCAGGAAGTTCTTAGACAGGATAAATGAGTTGAAGGGGATAATTGAAAAAGATGCCGGCACGTTCGAAAAAACCATCAAGGGGGAAGAAACCCGCTCCTTGTACAATAAGTTTAAAAGCGACTACGATAAGTATGTATCCATATTGGACCGGATCATACTCATCGATAAGTCAGGGAAAAACGATGAGGCCTTCATGCTTCTTAAGGGCGACGGGCGTGTGACGGCAAGGAGTACCGAGTCGTTCATCGAAAAGCTTACGGAAAGCAAAGACGTCCAGGGCAAGGCCTTTATCGAAGAGAACACCTCTTTGGCAAGCCAATCCAAGATAGTCATGATAGTCTTTACCTTGCTGATAGTAGCAGGTGCGATACTTGTTGCTATGGTGCTATCCAGGCTCATAAGCGCCCCAATAAATAAGTGTGTCGAATTTGCCAAAGCAGTGGCCGGTGGTGATCTGAGTGTGAAAATCAACATTAACAGGGGTGACGAAGTAGGTCATCTTTTCAACGCCCTCGACGATATGACCGACCATCTCCGCAAGCTGATAGAGGAGATTCGTAACGCCGCCGACCACATAGCCGGTGCCAGCCAGCAGCTTAGTGCCAGTTCGGGACAAACGTCCCGGGGCGTGGACGAGCAGTCATCCCGTGCGTCCCAGATAGCTACTGCAGCCGAACAGATGTCCCAGACCGTTAACGACGTGGCCAGAAACGCGTCCGAGATAGCGAATTCAGCCGCAGAAACGACCACTACGGCAAAAGCCGGCGAAAATATCGTATCCAGGTCAGTTAACGAGGTAAAGGCTATAGCAGACACCGTCAGCGAATCCGCCCAGTTCATTACTACCCTTGGCGTACGGTCAAAGGAGATCGGAGAGATCGTCAACGTCATAAAAGATATAGCCGACCAGACAAACCTGCTCGCTCTGAACGCCGCCATAGAGGCTGCCAGGGCCGGAGAGCAGGGACGCGGGTTTGCCGTAGTGGCCGACGAGGTCAGGAAACTCGCCGAGCGCACGTCTAAGGCTACGTCGGAGATAAGCGGCATGATAGGCTCTATACAGAGCGAGGTGGACAAGGCCGTTTCCTCCATGGACGAGGCCACCAGGCGGGTTGAAACCGGCGTGGATTACTCCACGCAGGCCGGGATGGCCCTGAGCAAAATCGTCTCGAGCGTCGAAGGGCTCCACTCCATGGTACACCAGATTGCCACTGCCACGGAGGAGATGTCCACCGTATCCGAACAGATCACCAACGACATCGACACCATAGCCAACGTTTCCAGAGACACGTCCCAGAGCTCCGGCCATATATCACAGTCCGCCTCCAGTCTTTCGGGTCTTTCCTCAGACCTTCTCAGAATCGTAGAGCAGTTTAATACCGGCCAAAGAGGCCAATCCGGCCAGAGCGGCCAATACGGCCAACCCCGGTTATATAATAAATCGGCAGTTTCCATGGCCGGTAGCCAGAGGAGCCAGAAGAGACTATTATGAGGAGACTATGATAACTATGCAGGTATGTACCAATGAGTGAATTCAGGAAAGTTAATCCGCAGACCATAGCCGATAACGTGTTTAAGCTCGTAGGTACGGACTGGATGCTCATTACTGCCGGCAAAATAGACGGTTTCAATACTATGACCGGCAGTTGGGGCGGCATGGGCGTACTTTGGGACATGAACGTTTGTTTTTGCGTCATCAGGCCCACTCGCTACACCTATAGCTTCATGGAGCAGAGCGATTACTTCAGTCTCTCTTTTTTTAACGTCGAATTCAGGAACGTGCTCACCTTCTGCGGCACAAACTCCGGCAGAGACGTAGACAAGCCGGTAAAAACCGGACTTACCCCCATCGGGGGCGCCTCCGGGTGCGTGTACTTCGACGAGGCCCGCCTGGTTATGGAGTGTCGAAAAATTTATTACCAGGACATAACGCCAATAAACTTTGCAGACCCCTTGATTGACAGCAAGTATCCTTTAAAAGATTACCACCGTATGTACATAGGTGAAGTGGTAAACTGCCTGGTAAAGTAACATTGGCAGGGTAACATCGGTAAAGTAACGTTAGTAAAGTAACTTTCATCTTTTATCGTCGTCCGTATCGCTGCCTGGTTTCTAATCTTGCTCTCCGATTTCCGCAGATGTCCGGGATTCCCCGTTATAACACCTGGACTATAAGGATTGGTTCATAAAGTATTGGTTCATAGCGTTGTTGTATGTTGTGGTATAATAAAGGAGGAAGAGTGTTTCTTAATAGGCGGCCGCCATCTTGAATTTTAAGTGGGGGATAGAATCACTTAGGTAGGTTTAGGAGATTCAGCAAGAGATTCCGCAGGAGATTCGTAAATTATGACGGGAGATTCGTAAATTATGAAATGGTTAGTCGACATGAAAATAAGCGGCAAAATATTCTCGGCCTTCCTGGCAGGTGCCATTGCCATGGGTGCAATAGGCGGATACAGCATAACGCGTCTTATAAAAATGGAAGAAGCTGATAAACGGCTCTATGAAGAGGTGGTTCAACCACTGGAGATGTTAAACGAAATAGAGACTTCCTTCCAGAGAATATTGATCCAGATAAGGGACTACGTATGGCAGGCCGCAAGCGACGAGGAACGCAGGAAAAACGTCGACAGGATAAACGAGATGAAGGGCATAATAGAAAGTGATACAGGTGCATTCGAAAAAAACATCAGGAATGAAGAAATACGCTCCCTTTTCAACCAATTCAAGAATAGCGACGATAAGTATCAATCGGTAATCGACCGGATCGTATCCCTTGCCAGGGCAGGGAAAACCGATGAGGTCTCCATGCTGTTTAAAAACGACGGTCGCGTGGCGGCGAATGATGTCCAGTTGTCAATCGAAAATCTGATAGAAAAAATTGACAGCCAGGGGAAGGTGTTGCTCAAAGCAAACATGTCTTCCTCCGGCCAATCCAGGGTCGTCATGATAATCTTCAGCATCCTGTCCGTAATAGGGGCTACAGCCATGGGGATGTTCGCTTCGAAATTCATAGGCAACCCAATAAATAAGTGCGTCGAGTTCGCGAAAGCCGTGGCTGAGGGCGACCTGAGCGGAAAAACCAACGTCGAGAGGGGTGATGATATAGGGCGCCTCTTCAAGGCTCTCGATGGGATGGCCGGCAATCTGCGCAGGCTGGTAGAGGAGTTACGTAATGCTGCCAACGATGTAGCCGGTGCCAGCCGGGAGCTTAGCGTCAGTTCGGGACAAACTTCACGTGGCGTGGAGGAGCAGTCATCACGTGCATCCCAAATAGCTGCAGCAGCCCAGGAGATGTCTCAAACTATAACCGACGTGGCCAGAAACGCGGCGGAAATAGCGAATTCAGCCGCAGCAACGGCCGGTACCGCAAGAGACGGCGAAAAAATAGTAACCAAGTCCGTTAACGAGGTAAAGGCGATAGCCGACACTGTAAGCGAATCCGCCCGGTTTATCGCTACCCTTGGCGTACGGTCAAAGGAGATCGGAGAGATCGTCAACGTCATAAAAGATATAGCCGACCAGACAAACCTGCTCGCTCTGAACGCCGCCATAGAGGCTGCCAGGGCCGGAGAGCAGGGACGCGGGTTTGCCGTAGTGGCCGACGAGGTCAGGAAACTCGCCGAGCGCACGTCTAAGGCTACGTCGGAGATAAGCGGCATGATAGGCTCTATACAGAGCGAGGTGGACAAGGCCGTTTCCTCCATGGACGAGGCCACCAGGCGGGTTGAAACCGGCGTGGATTACTCCACGCAGGCCGGGATGGCCCTGAGCAAAATCGTCACGAGCGTAGAGAGTTTACACTCCATGGTCCACCAGATAGCCACTGCCACGGAGGAGATGTCCACCGTATCCGAACAAATCACAAATGACATCGACGCCATAGCCGGCGTTTCGAAAGACACGTCCCGGAGCTCCGGCCATATATCAGAGTCCGCCTCCAGCCTGTCGGAGCTTTCCTCCGGCCTTCTCGGAATCGTAGAACAGTTTAATACCGGCCAATCCGGCCATGATAGCCAGCCCCGGCCATGACGGCCAGCCCAATCATTCCAAATCATATAAATCAGTCGCTCCCATGGCCGGCAGCCATTAGGAGCTTTTCTTGTAATTTGGTTACAGTTTGACAATAACTGCCCATTGTAATAAAATAGTGTTCGTGTAAGCTTAGGCCATTTATTAAAGAGGATGAGGAATACCGATATGCCGGAAGACGTTGTTTTACTAAAACTAAAAGAAAAAGCGGAAGAGCTTAAAAGGGCTAACCTCGCACTCAGGGGTGACGTTAAAAATCTTGAAGAAAAGAGCAAGAGACTTCAAAATAGGTATGAGAAGCTTGTACTTGCCATAAATGGATATGCCTATAGCATGGAAGTGGACTGCCGCTTCCCGATCGCCGACGGGGACAAGTTTCGCGACAATGACGTATTAGAAAGGGAACTCAACGGCAGCATGTCCCCTAAGATGACGTACGGGCCGGGATGCGAAGCGGTTACAGGTTATACGTCCTCCGATTACTCAATAGAGCCGGATCTCTGGAGCAGCATCATTCACGACGATGACAGACCCTGGGTTTCGAAGCGCATGGAATATATAAGGACCGGTAACGACGAGCCTTTCGAGTATCGTATCGTCCGTAAGGACGGCTCCTTACGGTGGGTGAAAAACACTCCTCTTGTGGATTACGCAGCGGACTCGACGGTAACCGGGTATGGCGGAATCGTAACCGATATAACCGGCAGTAAAATTTTCCTTGAGCAATCCAGGAACGAGAGCGCCGTAGTCGGCTCGGTTATAGAGGGAATCGATTACCCCGCTTACTTAAAAGATACAGAGGGGCGCTACGTGCTCTTTAACTCTGCCTTCTGCACCTTCTTCGGTAAAACCAGGGAAGAGCTTCGCGGTAAGACGGACATGGAACTGTTGTCCCCAGAATTGGCCAAAAGTATTATGGAAGTAGACGGGCAGGTACTTGCCGGCGGCGGTACTTACGTCTGCACGGAAACTTTGAACGTTGGCAACACCGTCGGCGTTTTCATGGCCAGCAGGGGCATTTACAGAGATATCACCGGCAAAGTAGCGGGCATTATAGGAGTTTTCCACGAAATAAGCGCATCGAAGCAGACGCAGGAGAGGCCGGGCGTCTTCGGAATTCAGACTAAAACCGTTGTCGATAACCTGCCGATTGGCGTCGCTTATCTCGACAATGACTACAGGATATTGGATGCAAACCGGTTTGTATCGGAAATTACCGGCCTCAAACATGAAGAGCTGGTGGGTAAGCGGTGCTACGACAAGATAGGAGAGTTTGCCAACGACGAAACCCTCGTTGGAATGGACAAATTATGCAGTTGCTGCACAAAAGACAGATGTGAAAAAGAGGG
This sequence comes from Nitrospirota bacterium, assembly GCA_015233615.1. Classification (GTDB taxonomy): domain Bacteria; phylum Nitrospirota; class Thermodesulfovibrionia; order Thermodesulfovibrionales; family Magnetobacteriaceae; genus JADFXJ01. Next base: position 60,566 of record JADFXJ010000002.1, on the reverse strand, counting down.
AATCCCCGTAGTAACGGAGTGCTTTTGGGGAGACAGGTACATTCGGTTAACCACAATACCGGAGTTCGATGAAAACGGCAACACCGTGAGCTTTCTGGAGATAATGGAAGACATCACCCCGTTCAGGAAGGCCGAGGCTAAAATCGTCGAACAATACCAGCTTCAGGACATCATAAATAAGATATTCCAGGTATCCTTAGAGCCCATACCGTTTGAGGAGCAATTAAAAGAAGCCCTCCGGCTGATATTATCCATACCCAGGCTTTCGCTCCTTGCCAGTGGCTGCATATTTATCGTAAACGATGACGATAATACGCTAAGCGCAAAGGTACACAACTTTTCATCGCAGCAGCTTATTCTGTGCGGCACCGTTGCTATCGGGACGTGCGTCTGTGGAGTAGCGGCGCAACGCGGCGAGATCATCTTTAACGACAGGATTGACGAAATGCATACTCTCTCCTACGATGGTATGCCGCCCCATGGCCATTACGCTATACCCATCAAGTACAACGATCTGGTAATAGGCGTGCTAACCATTTACCTTAGGGAAGGACATAAGAGGGACTACGGCGAGGAGAGCATATTAAAGACGATAGCCAACACACTGGCGGGCATAATAGTTAGAAAACGGGCCGAGGAGATACTTACGGAAAAGGAAGAGCACCTTCGCTGCGTGGTACAGACCGCCAAAAGCGCCATAATCTCCGTAACCGGCGAAGGCAAAACAGTTCTTTGGAATAACGCCGCTACATCCATGTTCGGCTACACTACCATGGAGATGATAGGCAACCCCATAACCATGCTCATGCCGGAAAGATACAGGGATGCCCACACCGGTGGATTGATGCGCATAGCAGAGACCATCGAATCCGGAAACTCCGCGATACTGGGTAAGACCGTGGAGCTTCAAGGTCGGAGGAAAGACGGCACGGAGTTTCCCATCGAGCTTTCCATTGCGCGGTGGACGGCACGAAAGGGCACGTTTTTCACCGGCATCGTCAGGGACATGACCAGGAGAAACAGAGGTATTCTCGAACTTCAGCAGAGCCTCGAAAAGCTCCGTAAACTCACCGGAGGAATAATTCAGGCCATGTCGGCGGCTGTGGAGGCAAAAGACCCCTACACGGCAGGCCACCAACGAAGGGTGTCGGACCTGGCCCGCGCCATAGCACACGAGATGGGCCTTGGCGACACGCAGGTCGAATGCATACGTGTGGCCTCCTCCATCCACGACATCGGCAAGATATACGTGCCGGCTGAAATACTGAGCAAGCCGGGCAAACTAAGGGACAACGAATTCAGTATAATAAAAGATCACCCGCAAATAGGGTACGATATATTGAAGGGCATAGAGTTCCCATATCCCGTAGCCGGTATAGTGCTTCAGCACCACGAAAAGATAAACGGCACCGGTTATCCCATGGGCTTGCGGGGGCAGGAGATACTCCTGGAGGCCAGGATTATATGCGTTGCGGACGTAGTGGAGGCCATGGCCAACCACCGGCCCTACCGTCCGGCTTTGGGAACCGATAAGGCCCTGGAGGAAATATCCGGAAACGGAGGCATACTGTACGACCCAAGCGTAGTGGATGCATGCCTGAAGGTTTTCGAAAAGGGATTCACTTTTCAGATGTAACGTCAGGGAGCTGCATGCGTTTGCACTGCCGTTTTCTTCCACTCTTCACTCTTCATCGCCGATGATTTTTGCTTGATAATGACCATGACAGGATGTATAATAGTGGTATGTATATCAAATCCTATCGAGACGCGTGCGTTGGCCGTTATTGTTCTTGGCGGCTGTTTGTCAATCGGTGGGTTTAAAGAACTCTTGTACATTTTATTTAATCGTTGAATGGGAGGTTTTGTTATGAAAGTTGCCGATATGGATGTTGATGAACTTGAAACTTTTATAAGAAGGGTTGTCGATGATTATCTCGATGAGCAGTTAGATGCCGATGAGGCTATTGCACGTATGAATGATAAGGAAAGCAAATATTTCACGGCGGAAGAGGTAAAAAAACGTCTTGTTTTATAGAGTTATCTTTCATGAAGATGCGCTTGACGATCTAGAGTCTATGGATAAAAGGCTTGCCGCCTCCGTTTATGACAAAGTGATGTCATACCTTTGTTCTGCCCCTTTCGAGTTAGGTAAGCCTCTTAAGGGTGAACATACCGGTTTGTATAGTTACAGACTTGGAAAGTGCAGGGTTCTATATTCAATCGATAAAGATAGACGCACAATTACAATTATTAAAGTTGGTTTGAGAAAGGATGTTTATGACACTTGATGAATTTGAGGTTTTAATGGCTCACTTATTTTTGAACGCGCTCTAAGTGCGAATCTACTCAGAGATATGTCTTGAGAGAAATTGAATCTTCAACGCCGGCGTTTTTTCTTTGCTTTTTGACATGCACATGGGATATAATAAAAAAAAGGCTATTGAAAGGGAAGATACTATGGGGTCAAGAAGGGCGGATCAAAAGGTATAAGTACGAAAGAGTAAGTCCGAAAAGTATAAACCCAAAAGTATAAGTAAAGAGCAGAATTTAATCGTTTTTCACTCGTGTGGTTTTTCGGCTTAGTGGCGGGTTAACCTGCTGAATTGGGACTCGAGAAATTAAAACAACCGTTACCGTACTTTTATAAAGGTGTGGGTAAGGTGATGAATCTGCTCTATCGATATACGGGAGTAATAGTTATCGCCTGGACGTTACTCATCGCAGCCTCTGCGGGATGGAATATAGTAAACGAACGCCGACGCTCATTCGAATTAGCGAGAAATGAAGCGGTAGCCAATTTTAACAAGGATTATGCCTTTCGCATCTGGGCATCGAGACATGGAGGCGTATACGTACCGCCCGATGAAAGGACTCCGCCTAACCCTTACCTCAGCCATATACCGGACCGGGACGTAGTTACCACCGCCGGCAAACACCTCACTCTAATGAATCCCGCTTATATGCTGCGTCAGTTGATGAACGAGTTTGCAGATTTTTACGGTATTCGCGGACGTATTACCAGTTTCAAAGCTCTCAACCCCGCAAACAAGCCCGACACGTGGGAGCAAAAGGCTCTTACCGCCTTTCAAAACGGGTCAAAAGAGGTTTTTGAACTCACAACCATCGAAGGTAAGCCGTTTCTTCGGCTTATGCGCCCGATGATTACCACTCAGGGTTGCCTGAAGTGCCACGCCTTTCAGGGATACAATGTGGGTGACATTCGCGGAGGTGTTGGAGTTTCCGTGCCCATGGCACAATACTTCGCTATGGAAAAAAGGGGGATAAAAATACTGGCTCTCTCACACGTGGCAATCTGGTCGATAGGTTTTTTATTGATGGCATTTGCTTTCTTTAACATGAAAAGGAACATCCGGGGACGCGTGAGGGCGACGGAGGAACTAAGCAATGCCAATCGGCTGCTCGAAACCATATTCGATCACACCCACATGATGGTTGCCTACCTGGACAGAGACTTCAATTTTATACGCGTCAACCGCGCATATGCTCTTTCGGACATGCGCGAGCCCTCTTATTTCGTGGGGAAAAACCACTTCGACCTTTATCCGGGCCGGGAAAACGAGGAGATCTTTCGAACCGCGGTCGAAAAAGGGGAGCCCCAATTCCAATTCGCCAAACGCTTCGGGTACGTAAACCACCAGGAACGTGCCAACATGTACTGGGACTGGAGCCTGGTGCCGGTGAAGGACGATAAAGGCCGGATCATTGGTTTAATACACACACTTCTGAACGTTACCGACCGCATAAACGCGGAAAAGGCCCTGGTGACAAACGAAGCGCGATTCAGGAGCCTCTTCGAAAACTCTCCCATATCGTTATGGGAAGAGGATTTTTCTGCGGTCAAATCCCGCATGGATGAATTGCGGGTAAGGGGGGTAAACGATTTTTCGTCGTATTTCAGGGAGCACCCGGATGAAGTTAACGTCTGTGCCGGGCTCGTAAGAATTATCGACGTTAACCACAGTACGCTCTCCATGCTCAAAGCCTCATACGAAGAGGTCATAGAGCCCGGTCTCCGGTTGGTTTTAACGGATGCATCGCTCAGGGTATTAGCGGAGGAACTGTCAACCTTCGCCATGGGTAAGGCGGAATTCGATAGCGAATCGGACTGCGAGACACTCACGGGCGAGAGGCTATGGATAGTTGTGAGTGCCAACATAGCACCGGGATATGAAGATTCGTGGGGAAGGGTTTTTGTGTCGATGATAGACATTACGAAACGCAAAATGGTGGAGGAACAGCTCAATAAGTCAATCAACGAAAAGGAGATATTGATTAGGGAAGTTTTTCATCGCACAAAGAACAATATGCAGGTAATAAACAGCCTGGTTACACTTCAGTCTCAGTATGTAGAGGACAAGAAGCTTCAGTACGTGTTTAAGGAGATCAAAAGCCGGATCTTTTCGATGTCTCTCGTTCACGAAATGCTCTACAGGTCTAAGGACCTGTCGTCTATCGACATTGGACAGTACATTAGGGAACTGGCAAATACCCTGGTGAGAAACTTCAGAATGCATAACGAAAAAATCACCGTCAGGTTCGACGTCGAGAGCATCCCCCTCTCTATAGAAGTTGCTTTGCCCTGCGGACTGATCATCAACGAACTCATGACGAACTCGTTAAAGTACGCCGTGCGTGATAATGGGACGTTAGAGATAGACATAACCCTTAACGCTCAGGACAATGGCGAGCTATTCTTACACTACCGGGACAGCGGCGAGGGGTTTCCCGACGGTTTTGATTTCGATGAGACCCCGACTCTTGGTATGCAACTCGTCAAGGGACTTATCGAGTCTCAACTAAGGGGAAGCGTGGAGATTGGCACTAACGCAGGTGCATCCTTTATTTTCAGATTTAAAGACAACCAGTATCCGCGAAGGATTGGCGGCGTCATGGTGTAATTGCTCGCAGGAGCCGGGTTTTACCTGTAGATCGTAGAATAGAATTGACCCCGTCTGAGGCCCCGTATTTTCGATATTAAAAAGGGCGCTTTCCCGCGCTTTCGGCTTGTTTTCAGCCCTGAAGCGTTAGAAAGCGCCCTCCGTTTACGTTATAGCCTGTAGATTTATGGCTTAAAAAATCATTTCCGGGGACCCGCCCTTTAAAATTTCCAGGTCAGGCCGAATTCTATAGAATCCTCGCTTAGCTTGGATGTCAGCGCAACGGGAGTACCCATCATGTTGACGCCGTTTTCCGTGAGGCTATTGGAAAATGCGTGCATGTATCCAACGTTTAAGGCAAACCTCGTGGAAAAATCATAGCCGAAACCCAGGGTAAGATGGTGTTCGACTAATGCAGGGAATCCTACTATCCTGAAATTTTCGAAGTAGTAAGCGGGCATGCTATGGCCTTGTAAGGAGGCCATGGAGGCGCCTACGAAGTTGTTGTGGAGATTAACGGGGTTTTTGCCGTAATCATAGCCTGCCCTTAAAGCAAAGCCTTTAACCGGCTTAAACTGGGCACCGACTCCTAAGACCCACTGATTTTTCCAGTCGAAGTCCTTGTAGCCGTCTGCATCCGCCCAATTTATCCACTTCACGTCGGTTTCCAGCAGGAACGTGTCTTTAACCGGCTCTACCGATACGCCGAGGGCGATCTGCTGGGGAGCTTCCAGTTTCATATCATTTTTTGTACCGGTGCCGCTGAAGTCATAGAGGCTCTTGTAAGTTGTGGGAATAGGTGAGGTGTAGACCAAACCGAGGGACACCATGTCGATTGGGCGGTAGGTTAGGCCAAGCTGTGCTCCAAGGCCGTAACCGGTCGAGCTGCCCGCGCCAAAGTCCAGTGTGCCATAGTTTATCTTGGCGGCTACGCCAATGGAGAAATCCTTTGTCGGTGAGTACGACACGGCAGGGGAAATCTGCAGCATCGAAAACTGGGAAAATTGCGCGCCGCTCAGGGGATAGGTGATCGTACCGGCAGGTTTGCCGTACAAGGTAGAAAAATCGTAGTAATTTGGTCTGTCGATTGCTGAATTCCTGTAATCGACTCCCAAGCCGGCTACGCCGTAGGCGGCGATACCAAATCTCCATTGATCGGCCAGTGGAACGGCCAGGCCAAAGCTGGGTATGGGGTAAACTTTACTCGCGGAATTGGCGCTGTTACCGTTGGTGCCCACGTTAACGGACGTGCTTGGTGTTGGTATAAAGAGCGTACCGCCAAAGTCGACTTCCGAGCCGGGACATGACCCGCTGCAGTTTAACGAAGAGGGGTTGCCGTAAAGCGCGCTTATCGCATCTTGGGGAGACGCTACACCAACTCCTCCCATTGCTCTTGAAATTGGCCCAATCCCGATAAGGTTGTCGCCGTTTGTGGCAAAGGCTACTCCAAGCGACGTCAAAACGAGCAATAACGTTATTAATAACAAAATCAGCTTCTTCATACTACCTCCCAGAGAGAAATCAAAAAATAGAGTGTTTAAAAAACACTCATTACTTGCAGGCAAATGCTTTATCCCATAGAGGCCCCGCTAATACCAGGCTCTATAGTACCCCTGAACTTAATAAGCATCTGGCCGCTACAATACAGTTACTTATTTTTATCGAATTTTGCTTTATAGTACTTCGTTGTTATTGACGTTCCGGCAGTAACCGTAAATTCCGATGATATATATAGTATATTTAGAATATAACTTTTCCCGCTTTTTTGTCAATATAATTTGAACCCCCAAATTCTGGTATAGAAAAAATGTCGTTGCAAGCGTGGCCGTTGCAATCTCGTCTACATTTTCGGTGGTCGCTGACCCCTTTCAGGATCCGTTCAGCCGGGCCGTCATCAGAGCCGTCAGCCGGATTCGCGGGATTAGCGGAATTCGCGTGGCTCGCAATCACAACTTTCTATGCCTGTCCCGTCTGCGACCGGAGATCGGAGTTTGGGCTTGTCGGAAATAGTGCAAAAAGGGTGTAGTTTTTTATATAATATGCAATGCATATTTTTCATAGGGATCCATCGGTGTTTAAGAAAGGTCCCGCCGGCAAAAGTCCCATAAATATGCCTGCGTTTAAAGGTTTAATACCTTGATCGGCGCGTGGTACCAGGGTTTGGAAGATTTTTTAAACTCAGTCGATGGTCTCGTCTTCCTGCTCGATGCGCAGAGAACGATCGTTGCCGTTTTTGGCAAGTGGTGTGCAGTGGACTGGTTTTCAAGGGAAGAACTGATAGGCCGGCCGGCCGAAGAAATATGGGATCGTCAATCCTTTGGGCTTCACGTCAGTGCGATGGAAGACGCACTAAGCGGGACCGCCGTGTCTTATGACTGGGAAATGGGATCAGGGAAAGAGCTTAAGCACTTGCACTGTACACTCGTGCCGGGGTTGGATGGCAATGGTACGGTTATTGGCGCACTGGGAATCGCATTACAGGCCGTAGAATTCGGTCTCAAGGTGGCCGATAACAAGGCGGACGCCAGCCGGATAGACGTGCCGGATATAAAACCAGCCGGTATGCTTCCCGAAGAAGAGCCGACACCCGAAGGCGAGATTGAAAAGAGGGTTGCGTTGGAAGTTTCCCGGTGCCGGCAAAAGGAGTATATGTCCCTCCAGCAGTCCAACATGGCTGCCATGGGCGAGATGATCGGCGCCATAGCCCACCAGTGGCGCCAGCCCCTAAACTCCATAGCCCTCATTGCACAGGACATCGAGGATGCCTATGACTTTGGAGAGCTCGATAAAGAGTATATTAAGAAATCCGTAATCGACATGATGAAGCAGGTCAACTTCATGTCGGACACCATAAGCGACTTCAGGAATTTCTTCAGGCCTTCGAAGGAAAAGACTACCTTCGACTGCCTCGCCGCCATAAAGGACGTACTCACCATAATCTCGGCTCAGTTCAAAAAGCACTCCATACACGTTAAGTTAGAGCACAAAGGCGACGGGCCATACGTTATCGAAGGTTACTATAACGAGTTCAAGCAGGCTATGCTCAACCTTCTAAACAATTCGAAGGACACTATTTTGGGCAGCAGGCTAAGGGGCCAAAATGTCTCGAATTCAGGTGAAATCAGCATCGAAATCTCGTTCTTCGGCGGAAGGTGTTGTCTTAAAATATCGGACAACGGTGGCGGCATACCGGAGGAACAAATGGTCCGGCTTTTTGAACCTTGCTCAACTACCAGGGACAAGGGTAGGGGCATCGGCCTGTACATGGTAAAAAACATCATCGAAAGGAACTGCAACGGAAAGATTTCGGTAAGAAACACAGACTGCGGTACCGAATTCACCATAGAGATCTAATAAAAAGTTGCGGTCAAACGAGTAAAGGATAAGGACGGACAAAAGATTAACACGAAAAGCACGAACAAGGGCACGAAACACACGAACAAGGACTATGCACTTCTGCACCTTCATCGAAAGGAACTGTAATGGAAAGATTTCGGTAAGCAACGCAGACGGCGGTACCGAATTCACCATAGAGATCTAGTGTCGTGTCAATTTACCAATGTCGGTAACTATTCAGGTTAGTGTTAAAAGGCGGGTGTTTCAATAACGGGAATGCGGCAGATATTGTCTTGAACTGTGATTAAATGAAGACTATGATAAACAACAAATGTCCGCTTTCCGCATTATGAATCATAGTCAATCAATAAATCATTTAAATCACAGTTCAGACATCCGATTAGTTACAAATGTAAAACAATTTAACCACGAAAGGCCCCGTAACTCCCGTGAATCCGAACGAAGTCGATAACGCGCCGCCGCCATGGGAGTAACCCGGAGTTGCGGCCCGCGAATTCGGCTGACGGCTCTGATTTCGGGAAAAGACATGCAGTGACGGGAAGGGGTGGGAATGATGGCAAGTTCGCACTTATGGGGTACTCCGCTTGCAAAAGAAGGGGTAGCGTAAGGACGCGCCCTTTGCGGCCGGAGCGAGGGGAAGGCTTTCCCCTCCCAGGTACTTCGTATTGCTATTGCGAATTAAGTTTGCGCACGGCGATTTCGAGGTTTTCTTTCACTGTTTGAGTGCTTGGATGCTTGTCGCCTAAGGCCGGCAAACCTATATCGAGCGCCTTTTGGTGAAAACCGATCGCTTTGTCGTATTCTCCGAGAGCTCTCCAGGCTTCACCGATGTTGTTATACCAGGTCGCAACGGCAGGGTGCTGATCGCCTAAGGCTGGCAACTCTTGCCGTTTCCGGCCGTGCCGTGGATGATGGCACCGTATTTGCCGCCAATGCCCTTAATGGTTCTTATGCCGCGCTGTACTTCCCTTCTGCGGCCAATGAAGCCCTCGGTGAGAAGTTTAACCGCCGCGCCCTTAAGGTATCGAACCGTTGCCGCTCTTGCCGTGTCTTGCCTGAGCGCCTGGCCTTTATCGACAATAGGCGTTAGCGGCCGTACCGTCGGTAAATATCCTCAGCAAAGGCCATGGATGGTATGATGTATCGCCAACAGCCTTACGTGCTCTCTGGAGTGCATCGCCAATGCCGATGCCCGCGGCCAGGGCGCGGTAAAGCTTCTCCGTAAATAGAGTTGCGCCACTGTCCGACACCTGCAGGCCCCATCCCAGGACAACGGGTATACCCTTTTCCACCATCTGGTAGGCGAAAGACTCGGTGGAACCGTCGCCATGCCCCTTGCCGGTGTTGCAACCGGAGAGAAAAAGCATCCGGGGCTTGTGGTCTGCTAACGCATCCCATAGTTCGCCCGGTGTAACGGGTTTCGAGTAACCGGTTTCGTCTTCCATTGCTCAAGCGTAGCTTGTTTTAGCAGAACGGTAAGTGCCGCGTCATCTACGGGGTGGGATATACCGCCGTCGAAGAGGACGTCCCGTTTCCCGCCTTTGGCCTCTTCGGCCAGCTTTACCAGTACTCGTTTAACTTCTGGTGTAACCTCAATACTTCCCGTGCTCATAGTTCACTCCCAAAAACACCCTAAAACGATGATAAAATGTTTCCTTACTGCTCAGAAAACCCCGTTTAAAAAACCTTACGCTATAATAACATTTTCCCGAATATTTTTCCGTTATTCAGCCACTGCCGGCACGGTAATTTTGCTCTGCCGCCACAAGCTTGCTCAGCTGTTACTTACGTCGGGGAGCTTTTGACGATTGGCTTCGCAGTTAACCTAATGAATGCAAGTTGGTATTAGCATCCACGTCCTTCTGCCGGCCATGCTCTTACTTAAGGGTTAGAAGGAATTCCTTTTTTGGTTATCCATGTCTATCCGGTCAAAGTTAACGTCAAACGGTAATCCATCCCCCGCTCGCGGACACGTAGTGCGATTAAAATGCCGACTTATCGTTAGCAGTGAAGGAGCATATTGCAGGCACAATGGGTTGGCAATAACATTGCGACGAATTGCGGCAAATTTGCGATGAATTGCGGTTTTTTGCGGCACGTTATCCCGGCCGGTCCTTCATAGCCAACGACTAAGCAGTTTCTTAATCGCACTACGTGCTCGCATACGAGGGACGGATTACCGTTTGGCGTTAACTTTGACCAAACTCTACGCAGATAACCGAAAAAGGAATTCCTTCTAACCCCTAAGAAAGATCCTGGTAAGTAGAAGGTCGGGTTTCCAGTGTCCGGCTTCTATATCCAGAAGAATCATCTTTATTTCTATCGAAGGCGAAAACCCGCCCAGCGAACCGTCCGAGGCCACTACCCTGTGGCATGGCACGATAATGGGCAGAGGGTTGGTACTGAGAGCATGCCCTACGGCTCTCGACGCTTTTGGTGAACCTACTCTTTCCGCCACCCACTTGTAAGACCTGGTCTGCCCGTAAGGGATTTCCAAAAGCACCCTATAGACGTTCATCGCAAAGGAGGTGACGCCTTCGAGTGAATATTTTACCCCAAAAGTTTTTCGCAGTCCCCCAAAATACTCGTCGAATTCCCTGCCGACCGCAGTAGGTACGGGAACATATTCGGAGGAAATTTTGGTGGCCAGCGCGGTGGAAAATTCGGAGGAAAGACGCTTATCGGCAACGCCTTCACCCAAGCCCTCAGCGGAGCATTCGGTATCCTTATCGCCATGGGCAACCGGATTCGGCCGGCTAAAGGAAAGCCCAACCAGCGTGTCATCCGCGTGGGTGAAGTACAGCGGTCCCACCGGGGTATTACGGAGTATGGTAAAGTGAGTCACCGTAGCCACAATAGTCACAGAACCCTGATTCCAAAGTAATAACAGCAACACTGGTGATCGAGGTCGTTGATGAAGTACCGATCTTCGCCGTCATCGAAGGATACGCTCACAAAGCAACCGCCACCGGGAAGGTCGGAATGTTTTTCCTCCAATACTTCACCCTCACCCCAGCTCTCGTGTTTGAGGTGCCGTACCTTGTCGCCGACTTTTAAATAGAGCCTCTTGAGCATTTGTTTTACCCGGACATCCTTACTCTTGCCATTACCATTACCATTAGCTTCGGTGAAGCCTGCCGAAATTACTGATTTACCCCGGCATCGCTCACCTTAAATGAAGGCGTGCCGGCGGAAGAGATTATGCCTTGTAAAGTAGCCCGGTACGAAGTGTTGCCGTAGTAGACCACGGGTATGTAGAGCTTCAGAGAGGCGTCGAGAGTGCAGTGCCCGCAGGTGGCATAAGGGGCTGCATCCGCAATAGCCCCGGCGGAGGTAATGGTAAACGTAAGCGAGCCGTCCTGGGACGGGCTCTGTGCGAAGTCGGCCCGGTAAAATGCTCCGGCGTAATCTACTACGGGCACGTGGAGTTTCAAATCGGCAGACAGAGTGGAAGCGCAGTTATCGGCACTATATGAAGCCGGCAGGAGGCAGGTGTAGATACTCTGTGAGGTTTGGCCCGTCATCACGCTGAAGTAAAGCCTCATCCGATTGCCGGCGGCCATTATGACGAAGGGGTCTACGACCGTGTTCTGGCCGGTAGCGCTCACAACCGGCTGGGATTGGACGGTAAAGTTTAACCCGTCGGTGGAATTGGCAAAAAATAACTGCCTGGTCCTCGTCTGCAGTGCAAAGTCCGTGTAAAACATGACGTAGCGCTCCGGTGAAAGCCGGGCAACCATGGGGTCGACGCCGTTATAGACGCGGGTGCCGCCGTCTCTTGTCCAGGTAAGGCCGTCGTCTTTAGATACGGCACTCCGGGTGTCAAGCCCGTCCGAGACATAGTACATCCTGAGGGAGTTATCGCTCAAACGTATCCCGTCGGGTACGCTTAAGAAGTAAAAACCGGTTTGAGACATTACGTCTTCGGCGATTCCGGACATAACCTGTCCTTCATTGGAGAAGTTAAGGCCGTCCGTAGAAACGGCACTGTAGAAGTAAGCGTTCGAGGTGGTGTTGCCGGGCGTGGCGTGGCCCTCGTATATCATCCTGTAGCGGTTGTCTTTCGTGATAAATACCCAGGGGTTGGATACCGAGACAATCGCGCCGCCCGGGCCCATTCTCTGTCCGGTTTCCTGCGTCCAAACGATTCCGTCGTTAGACCTGGCCGATACCATACCGCCCATGCCCATATAATAAGCGCGATACGTACCGTCCGGGAGCTTTAACACGTCTACCGAAACGCCCGGCAGTCCCGTGTTCGTCAGATTGTCGCAATTTGCGGTTACGTCTCCATAGGCGAACGGGGTATTCCACGCGGTTAAGGCACCGAGAAACATCGATAAGAAAAAAAACGACCCGATAACCTTCATTTTGCTAACCTCCTATTATGCTCAAATATGTTGCGGCCGGGCATTATTTTAAGAGTGCTATATGAAGAACTTCTTTTCTCTCTTTGCCATGGCACTATCTACGGACAAAAATCCGCCCCCCTGTACTATCAGTGCCACGGCCATGGCAATGCCCAGTACGTGGTACTCTACGCCTTCGCCATGGGCCTTGCCTGTCCAGTTCATGAAAAAGCCGTTGTCTATGTGGTACAGGTACGCACAGGCAAAGAGCATCGTCCCGGTACAAAGGGCCGAAATCCTGGTTAAAAAACCTATGATCAGGAAAAAAGCGCCAAATAGCTCCGTGATCATCACAAAAGAAGGTACCCAGGGGTAAAAACCTGCATCCCTGGTAAAACCCTCGAATGTCTTCAAAAAACCCGGACCTCCAAACCATCCGAAAGCCTTTTGGGTGCCATGGACGAGCATCACTAAACCCAAAGCCACCCTTATTATCAGGGGAGCCATGGTTTTGTCCGTTTTCGACAAAACCTTCAGCATCGGCACACCTGCGCATTATGGGCTTCGATGCCGGTACCTACTCCGGTTGCTTTGCTAAAAGCTCTGCCGGAGACTCTGAATATACTGCAACGAAGCGGTATCGCTGCAATTGTAACGTTAGCCACGGATAAATCCCTTCATTTTTTTCGTTACTGCCGGCCAGAGCCGTCAGCCGCCACCCCCCGTGAAGGGAGTATTGGCGGAATTCGCTGGTCGGCAGCCTAGCCCTTTTCCATTTTCGTTATTCCGGCTTGCCCGGCAGCCTGGTCATTTTCCTTTTTACGTCATTTTCCGGATAGAGCCGTAAGCCGCATTGGCGGGCCGGCAGTCTAGTTCTTTTACTTATGGAATTACTTAATGGGCAAACCCGTAATCCCTCAGCAGCGACAAGAGCTTTTGCGTGTCTATCGGCTTTGTGAGGTAGTCGGTACAGCCTCCCCTGTAGTACGCCTCTATTACGTTTTTAGGCGAATCGAGTGCGGTGGTCATGATAATCTTCGATTCCTCTTTTGGGCTTATGCCTAACGCTTTTTCTTTGTCCCTGATGGCTTTCAGTACTTTAAGTCCATCCAGCTCCGGCATCATTATATCCAGGCAGATGAGGTCGTAGGACTGCCCTTCGTCTATGGCGAGCAAAAATGCCTCGACGGCTTCGGTACCATTAACCGTGACGTCACAATCTCCATAGGGTGCCAAAAAATGCTGTAAAAGCGTTCGGCTCGTAAAATCATCTTCTGCTATCAAAACTCTCATGTGGCTCCTCCAAACTTTATCGCATATTTCATTTTAGATCATGTTCCCTAATCGTGTCAACAAGTTTGGTTAATTCGCTTGCCAGGTTTGGAAACAGTTTTTTAGCCTTGGTGAGGTCCAGTTTTCGTGCGGCCAGTTCCATGCGGGTAGCCTCGTTTTTGGCGAGTTCTCCACCGAGGTTGGCGGACATGCCCTTTATTGTATGGGCCTGTCTTTCGGCCGTAACGGCATCGTTTGAGTCGAGCGCCTTTTTCAGGTCTTCCAACTGTTTGGCGGCATCGACTACGAAAGCCCCGCATATCTTTTTAATAAGGGCATCGTCGTTGTTTAACCTTCTTCGGACTCCATCGATGTCGAAGACTTTATATACGTTAGCCACCTTTGCCGGCGACAAAAAATTTTCCTCCGTTCGGTTCTCTTGTTTGGCATCGGGTCTGGCATCGGAGGGTTTGGCGTAGAACTCGAGGGCTTCCAGGAGTTCGTTGACGGATATGGGCTTCGATACGTAGCCGTTCATCCCCGCTTCGATGCACCGGTCGTAGTCTCCTTTCATAGCGTGGGCGGTCATGGCGATTATAGGAACATTGGGGTCGAATTGTCCCGAAGTGGAGCTTCTTATGAGGCGTGTAGCTTCGAAGCCGTCCATCTCCGGCATCTGAACGTCCATCAGTATTACGTCGAAATACTCTTTAGATAAGGCAGCGAGTGCCTCCCTGCCGTTAAAGGCCGTGGAGGTGGTGTGCCCGTGTTTTTCGATGATTTTTAACGCCAGCTCCCGGTTTATGTAGTTGTCCTCAACAAGGAGCACGTGCAGGGGACGCCTGGCGTCTTTTGCCGTCTGGCGGTTTTTGATGAGGGAGGTCTCGCTCAACTGGCCTCCGAGTGCCAGGTAGATGGAGTCCAGAAAAGTAGAGCTCCTTACGGGTTTGTATACGGAACCCCAAACGCCGGAGTCCTTGCAGAGCGTCGAAATTCTCTTTTCGCCGGTGCCGATGAGGAGAATTATCTCCGTGCGGTTGTACATTGGATTGCTCTTAAGCTGGCTTATGAAATCACATACGTCCAGGCCCTTTAGCCTGGAGTCCAGCAGGAGCAGATCGAAAGGCTCCCCCATGGTGACTCCCAGGTTGAGAGCTCCGAGTGCCTGCATACAGTCTAATGCCTCGTAAGTCTTGATGCTCCAGCCGGCCATCAAGTGGGACAGGCTCTTCCTGGCCGTGGGGTGCCCGTCGGCAATGAGTACGCGCTTGCCCGAAAGCTCCGTCACTTTTGAGCCGTTATCCTTTGGCTTCGACTTCGATATAGCCAATGGGATGGTAAAGTAGAATGTCGTGCCGGTACCCTCTTCGCTCTCCACCCAAATACGTCCGTTCATCAACTGGACGAGTTGCCTGCATATAGTCAGCCCCAGGCCGGTGCCGCCGTACTTACGGGTTATCGAGCCGTCTACTTGTGTAAAGCTGTCGAACACTTTGTCTATCTTGTCCCGCGGTATACCTATACCTTCGTCCGAGATGGAGAAATTTACGGTGGCTTCGTCGCCGCTCGTTGTGCCGTATCTCACCACTTCCACGACAATTTCGCCCTTGTCTGCGAACTTTATGGCGTTGCCTATAATATTTACCACTATCTGTCTCAGCCGCACTGCGTCGCCTACGAGAGTATCCGGTATGTCAGGGGAGACGTAGCACAGGAGGTCAAGACCCTTTTTGTTAGCCTGGGAGAAGAGGGTTTCGACTGCGTTTTCGATGGTTTCCCTGAGGTTGAAGTCTATCTTTTCGATTTCGAGTTTGCCCGACTCTATCTTAGAGAAATCGAGAATGCTGTTCAATAGCGACATGAGAGAGTTTGCCGATTCCTTTACCATATGAAGATATTTCCTCTGCTCGCCGCTCAGATGCGTGTCCAGCGTAAGTTCCGTCATACCGATGATACCGTTCATGGGAGTGCGAAGTTCGTGGCTGATGTTGGCCAAAAACTCGCTTTTGGCGGAGTTGGCCGTCTCCGCCGCCTCTTTAGCCTTTTTCAGTTCCTCTTCGGCCTCTTTCCTCTTCGTAATGTCAAAGGAGACAAAGAGGTACGAGATGAGGTTTCCCTCGTAGTCGTACACCGGATCTCCGTTTGTGAGGAGGTGTATGAAGGAGTTGTCGTTTTTCCTGAAGCGGTACTCGAAGTCCCGCACTATGGCAGGGGTTTCTTTGAAGAGTGGACAGTGGAGGGAAAAGGATGCGGAGTCCTCGGGATGAATGTATGCTATTATATTCGTACCTATGAGGCGCTCCATTTGGTAGCCTGTATTTTCGGCAAAGGGCCTGTTGACGAAGAGGAAGTTTCCGTAGGGGTCAATCTCCATGACGAAGTCGTGCATGTTCTCCACGAGATTCCTGTAGCGCTTTTCAGAGGTCATCAGGACGTCCTCGGCGCGCCTCTGTTCGGTTATATCCCTGGATATTCCCATGGCTCCTACTATTGCGCCTTCGGCGTTTCTGAGTACCGATGCGGATATAAAGGACTGGAAGAACTCGTTGTTGTTGCGGCGGTTCGTTATCACGCCCTGGTACTTGCCGGTCTCACGCAGGGCCGAGCCCACGCTTTTCCCATCGCCCGTGTCGTACAATAACATATCCACATTCTTACCCAGTACCTCTTCGGCCTTGTAGCCAAAGGTCTCTTCGGCTGCGCGATTGAACTCTACAATCCTGAACTTCTCGTCAACGGTGATTATCATGTCTATGGAACTGTTGATTATGTTCCTGGCGTACTCGCGGGCCGCCCTGAGGGCGTCCTCGTCGTTGATGTTTTTTATGGTATTAGACAAGAGCACGTTGTCAAATGCCGCCTTACGTGATTTCACCACGTGATTGACGATTGAGGGCAATACGCTCAGGTAGTGGCGATCGGGGTCTTTTACGAGGTAATCGAAGGCCCCCGCTTTCAGCGCCTTCTCTGCGGTCTCCTCGTCCCCCTCGCCGCTCATGCATATGACGGTGGCTATTTTTGCCATGGAACAAAGATCGCAGTCCGTGCCGTCTTTAAAGATGCAATCCATTATGACTACGTCGAATCGGCCGCTATCCAGGTACGCCTTACCTTCACCAATACTACCGGCCACGGTGCAGTCGTACGGCAAGTCCCTGTCCCTGGCCATACGCAGAAAAGCCGTGCTGTCTGCCTTGTCGTGTTCTATGAGAAGTACGCTTATCCTTTCCATTGGCTTGTCGTTATATTTTACAGGATTCTCCAATAAAGGTTGAAATATTTTTTCGATTTTCGTCTTTTCGAAACAGCCGGCGGGTAACTTGCCTGATAACGCGCTCCCGATGGAGATGCCCACGTGAGGCTTTGCATTTCCCCGTGTGCACTATGCCTACCAGCCTGCAATATCACTTGCCCAAAATAACACTGTAACCGGTGAGTACCGAGCTTACTTTTTCCCTAAGCCCGGTATCGTCGTAATCTCCATATGCCCGGGACGTGCCGCAAAGGTGCAAGGTACTGAGTTCATCGTCCACTTTCCACATTCCACCCCCCATTATCTCCAGAGAGGTATCGATGGTGTAGTATTTGTCGCGTTTATCGTTATAGTAGCCACTTAACTGCCTGCCCATGCAAAACCGCTCGACTATGTTGGCGTGGTACCTGGAAAACTCCATAGGGGACATAACCACAAACTCCGTATCGTCGTAGTTAAGTTGGACAAACTTGCCTCCTCTTCCGGTCGGAATGACGCCACGTCTCACCATACGGTAAAAGTAGTCGGAATAGTCGATTAACTGGAAATACATGCCGTATTTAATTCCTTTTCTGACTTTTCCTGTTTATTTTGCGTTCTTTCAAGCTTTTACCTGTTTTTTCGCTAACCCTTTATGGCCCGGATTATGCCGTAAATGCCAAAAGCTCCCAAAGCAAGCACCATTACGCCTAAAACTATAAGCGCCCACTTTATTGTCCGCACTATCCTGGCAATCCATGCCAGTCTGTCCGGCAACGCATGGTCTAAAATATTCAGCAGGGCCGCTGCCGTAACAAAGATGTCCTCTATCCAGCCCGCTACGGGGACATTCGGCACCAGGTCGAAGATAATAGCCAAAATGGCAAGAGTGACGGGTATCTTCAGGCTCTTTTTACGAACCATATCACCGGTTGCAACCGTCTTTTTCATTCTTGCCATTTTGCCATATATTTTGCAGCGCAGCAACCAAACACGGCTATTGGGTTACCGTAACCTGGACAGCCGCAGGAGTTAAAGTATTGACGTCAAGGCTGCCGTTTGGTGTTGTATCGACCCCAAAAGCGAAAAGGTAATTTCCGGGCTGCAAACCCGATACCTGATAGACCGGTGTGTAAGGTAAGTCAAAAAGGTTAGTAGTCACCACAGCCTTCAACCCGGGCACTCCAAAAGTCGGGGGGGTTTTGCTTACGTCGAAAGACAGGAGTGTCCCGGCCGGTGTCTGCTCCACAAACCACCAGTCCGCATTGGTTCCAGCGTAGGAGCCGGAGGAGAGTTTGATGGAAATCGTCAGGGTATCGCTGCTCTTGATAGTGATTGACTGGGATATTGAACCGTTGGCTTGTATTGCCACGGAAATACCCGCCGCAGTTGGAGATACGACTATGTTCCCCGTCATTCCCAGGTCGCAGTGGGCCGTGCAGAAATATGGGTACGTGCCCGCGCTATTGAACGTAAACTGAAAGGTACCGCCCGATGCTATAAATCCGGAATCCCATTTGTTATCGGGCGTACAGTTCGACCCGCTGGTCGTAGTATGTCCGCTGGACTGGAATACCCATTTAACGGTGTCACCGGCGTTGATATTCAGAGTGGGTGGAGTGAAGCTAAAACTTTGCACGTTAACCGTGTACGTTGCGGCTAAAGCGGTTAATGGAAAACTGATTAATACTACTAACGCTACTAACGATAGTACCGAAATTAACAGACGCTTCTTCATAGCAGTACCTCCTTTAATTTCCGGCAGTTTTTCCGATTCTCCTTTACACCTACTTACTTATTATATTTTACATTAATACAGATTATTTTGGCTTGACAAATAATTTTTTTTCTTGACAACAGGGTCCACTATAGAGTATCATCAAAGAGATTTTTGCTTAAAAAGTTTACAAAGGAGGACGTATGCGAGGTGTTATGAAACTATCCATTCTGGTTTGTTTGGTGATTTTGTCCGGCTGTTCTTTTTTTATGGCCGGGTTGGACACGATAAAATCCACTTCCGATTTTATACCGTTAGAGGCGGACCGTCGTGTTCTTTATGAGCAGGGGGCTGAGGATCTTGCCAAAGTTGTGGCGGCGCAACTGCCCGAGGCGATAGCTGCGGTAGAAAAAGGGCAATACCGTCCATTTCCAAAACCCGTGTCTGTGTATGTTTGTGCCACGGAGGCGAGCTTTACCGATTATACGGGTGCGAAACAGGCTCGCGGTGTGGTGGTCGTAGGGAAGGTGTTTATTTCAGGCAAGCTCAAAAAGCGGGAGTATCAGGATGCTATTCCCGGAATTCTGGCATACGAGTTATCTCACGTACACCTTCAGCAGCAACTTGGAGCATATAATTATGAAGTATTGCTGCCATCGTGGTTTCAGAAAGGGCTTGCCACAATGGTATCGAATGGTAGAAGCGCGGAAAACGTAAGCCAGGCCGATGCGATAAAAGCAATCTCGCAGGGCAAAACTTTTAAGCCCGACACCGAGGGAAGCTTATTGTTTGCTAAGACGTCAGCCTCGTACGGCCTTACTACACAAATGTTTTACCGCCAAAGTTCGATGTTTGTTTCCTACTTGAAAGACCTCGATAATGCTAAATTCGAAAAATTTCTTCTCATGGTGGAGGATAGCAAAAATTTCAAGGATTCATTTAGTAGCGTTTATGAAATGAGCATAGATACGGCATGGAATAATTTTATCCAAATATACAAGTCCACGTAGAACAATCTTCATAATTCCTTCATTATTTTCATTTAGACTTTAACACCGATAGCAGATTTTATCGGGAATGTTAAAGTCTGGTGAGAATGTTGTATAATAACCGTACGTGATCCGGCTCAGGTATATGCTCCGACATATGCTCCAAAGCGGAGTTACCAGCTAAGGATACCAGCGAGGTACTAACTTTAACATATGCCCGATAATCGAAAACCAAATGCGCCTGATAAAAGGCGCCAATTTCTATACAGGAGGTAAGCAAAATGAAAAAAGTGTTAATAGTAGTATTTGCAGTGCTCCTCATGGCCGGCATAGCATCGGCTAAGGAGTTCGAGATTGACAAGAAAGCCGGTGGCTATACGATCAATATCAAGATCGACAATAACCCGCCTATCGTTGGCGACAACGTAATCACAATAGCGATCAAAGATCCGTCCGGCAAGAATGTCGACGACGCAAAGGTAACCGTGGACTACACCATGCCGGCAATGTCCGGAATGCCGGCCATGAACTATAAAGCGAACGCCCCGAAAAGCGGAGACGGGTACAAGGCGACGATGACCCTTTCAATGGCCGGTTCCTGGAACGTGTCCGTGAAAGTGGCACATAACCACAAAACAGTGGTGGCTAAGGTCAATGTGGACGCCAAATAAGTTTTTTAATTTTGCTTCAAGGCATATCACCTTTAGCTATCCTGCCTTAGCGTTGTCCCCAGTACAGTGGCGTGGATTGAAACATATTTTGTGCTGTATGTTATCCTTTTGTGCAGTATGGATATTACTTTGTACCGAATCCCGGGCAGAAGAAGAGTTGAAACTCGGGGACCTCATACAGGAGGCCCTCGAGTCCAATCACATAGTACTGATGGCCGAGTCGAAACTCACTACTACGGGGTTTAGAATACCGCAAGTAACTACCCTGCCCGATCCAATTATTATGCTTGGCTACCAGAATGCCGGGTGGAATAGATTTACCCTGGGGCAAATGGATGGGACCCAGGTGATGTTTTCCGTATCTCAGCAGTTTCCATATCCGGGGAAGCTTTCCCTCAGGGAAGAAAGCCTGTCCAGAGAGTACGACAGCTTAAGCGAAACCCTGAAAAGCGCACGTCTTAAGACCGTGCAGACAGTTAAGGAACTCTTCTACGATCTCTTTTTTGCGTATAAGGACATTGGGCTTATCGGAGAGAAGACCTCGCTCTTTTCCAGGATAGAGGATGCCGCTTTATCACGTTACTCCTCCGGCATGGGATCTCAGGCCGACGTCCTCATGGCCCAGACGGAGAAATACATGCTGCTGGAAAAAGTGGAGATGGAAAAACAGCAGATTAACCGACTCGAGGGTATGCTGAACTCCACCCTTGGCCGCGAGGCGACTTCCCAGTTGTCAAGACCATCCTCGTCAGTAAAGGAGACCCCCTTTGCCACTCCTATGGAAGATTTGCTAAAAATGGCCTATGCAGCGTCCCCGGAGGTACGGGCTAAAGAACTAATGATCGAAGCGGCAAAGGTAAAGGTTAAGCTGGCGAAAAAAGATTACTATCCCGACTTTAACATAACGGCAGCCGTCGCCAAACGGGCCGGCCCGTTCGAGGACATGTGGAGCCTCACTGCCGCGGTAAACGTACCCATCTATTACAAGAACAAGCAACGGATGGCTGTGCTTGAAGCAGATTCCATGGTTGGAGAGGCCGATCACGATCTGGAATCAGTTAAGTTCGAAATAGCCTCCGGTTTACGGGACAGTTTCTCCATGGTGAAGACTTCGGAGAAACTGATGAGTTTGTATAAGACCGCCTTGATAGCCAAAACTTATCAGGACTTCAATTTGTCTCTTAGCGGTTACGTAACGGGCAAAGCCGATGCCCTTACGGTAATAACCAGGTTAAAAGCCTTACTGGATTATGAAACCCTCTACTGGAAGCAGTTTGCAGAGCGTGAAAAGGCTATAGCCAGGATAGAGGCGCTAACCGGTATCGAATACGGTATATCCAAAGCAGGAGAGGATAAATGAAATCTAAAATGTATTTATCCGCATCGTTCATTATGTGTGCGTCATTCATTATTTCAACCTTATTGGTTCTTACGTTCATCGGGCCTTCATACGCCGGGCCAAAAGCGCCTCTAAAAGCGCCTCCAACTCCGGCACAGGGAGCCGATAAAGCGAACGATAGCGATACTCCCACCGTCGAGATCCCCCCGGACAAACAGCAATTAATAGGCGTAAGAATCACGGAGGCCGTGAAAAAACAGATCACAAAGACCATCAGGACGGTAGGCCGCGTAGAGTACGACGAAAGGCGGCTGGCTACCGTAAACACCAAGGTGGAAGGCTGGATAGAGCGTCTTTACGTCGACTACACGGGCAGGTACGTGAAAAAAGGCGAACCCCTGGCCGATATTTACAGCCCTGAGCTTGTAGCCACACAGATCGAGTTTTTGAACCTCCTCAAAACGCTTAAAGGAGCAAAGCGACCCTTCGAACCAGCCGCCGGGGCAACGGGACAGGATAAGACGCCTAATGATGCGCTTACTGACCCTGCTATTACCGGTATGCTCCAGCGGGACGCAGAGACCATCGTCGATGCCGCCAGGCAGAGGTTGAAACGATGGGACATTACCGATGCCCAGATAAAGAAGATCGAACAAAAAGGCGAGCCACTGAGGACTTTAACCTTGTTTAGCCCTGCGAGCGGCTTTGTTGTCCAGAAAACGGCCGTCCAGGGGATGAAAGTAATGCCGGGGGAGAAGCTCTTCGATCTGGCGGATCTCTCTACGCTGTGGGTCATTGCCGACGTTTACGAATACGAACTCCCTATGGTAAAGATTGGCCAGGCCGCCAGTATAAACCTCAGTTACTACCCCGACAAGGTTTTTACCTCGAAGGTGGATTACATATACCCCGCCTTGTCCAACGAAACCAGGACGGCTAAAGTGAGATTCGTGATTTCTAACCATGGCAACACCCTCAAGCCACAAATGTTCACAAACGTGGAGTTAAAGATAAACCTCGGCGAACGCCTTATCATACCGGGCGAGGCCGTCATAGACACCGGTACCAGGCAGGTGGTTTACGTGGACAAGGGGGACGGGTTTTTCGAACCGCGGCTTATAAAGACGGGCATCAGGGCAGACGGCATGGTAGAGGTCAGGGAGGGGTTGAAGGAAAAAGAGAAGGTTGCCGCTTCGTCGGCATTTCTCATCGACTCCGAATCCCAGCTTAAAGGCGTTGTCCCCAATGAGAAAAAGAACAAATGAAATCGAAACGAGGGCTAATACCAACTTACAAAGGACAAAAGGATTTTTTAACCACGAAACACACGAAAAGCACGAAAAAGGACAAGGACTTAAGGACGGATTCCATCACTTGCCCAAAACGACAGGAAAATAGTCTTTCTTTCGTGCTTTTCGTGTGTTTCGTGGTTAAAAATCTTTTTTTTGAGCCGTTAGCCGTATTTGCAGAATTTGCGGGATTCGCGGGGTTTTTCGTGGTTAAAGAGGTCTAAAGGTGATTTCCAGGATTATAGAATTCAGTGCCCGCAACCGTTTTGTCGTTACCCTTCTGGTGATTTTTCTCTTTATCTGGGGGTATTGGTCATTGAAGAAGACTCCCCTCGACGCCATTCCCGACCTTAGCGACACGCAGGTCATAGTATACACCGATTGGATCGGCAGAAGCCCGGATCTCGTTGAAGATCAGGTTACCTACCCGATAACGTCAACTCTCCTGGCCGCCCCAAAGGTTACGGCTGTACGCGGGTTTTCTTTTCTCGGTAGTTCCTTCGTTTACGTGATATTCGAAGAGGGCACCGACATATATTGGGCAAGAAGCCGCATACTGGAGTATCTGCAGTCGGTACGGAGCAAGCTTCCAGCCGACGCAAATCCCACCCTTGGCCCTGACGCTACCAGTCTCGGATGGGGTTTTTCCTATGCCCTCGTAGACGAAACCGGCCGCCACGACCTTTCCCAGTTGCGCTCTTTAGAGGATTACAACCTGAAGCTCGCCCTGGAAAGCGTCCAGGGTGTTTCACAGGTGGCAAGCGTCGGAGGATTTGTCAAGCAATATCAGGTGACACTGAGCCCCAACAGGCTCGCCGCCTACAACATTCCAATTACAAAGGTCGCGGAGGCCATAAGAAAGAGTAACAGGGACGTGGAGGGAAGGGTTATAGAGTTTTCCGGTGCCGAGTACATGGTGCGTGGACGCGGGTATATAAAGAATATAAAGGACATCGAAGATATTGTTCTGGGCACCAATGGCGTGGGTACGCCAGTTTTCATAAGGGACGTGGGCCGGGTGGAGCTGGGGCCCGAAATCAGGAGGGGATTGGCCGAGCTCGACGGAAAGGGTGAGGTCGCCGGCGGCATAGTGGTAGTAAGGTTTGGCGAAAACGTCCTCAGCGTCATAGACAGGGTAAAGAAAAAGATCGACGAGGACATTAAACCCTCCTTACCCGAGGGCGTTAAGGTGGTGGTTACGTATGACAGGTCGGATCTCATACGGGGGGCCATAGGCACGCTGAAAGAGGAGATCATAAAACTCACGCTGGCCGTCAGCGTGGTGTGCATAGTGTTTTTGTTCCACCTGCCGAGTGCCCTCGTGGTTATATTGACTCTTCCAATAGCCATAATCATGTCTTTTATATGCATGTACTACCTGAAAGTGACGGCGAACATAATGAGCTTAAGCGGCATAGCCATAGCCATCGGAGCCATGGTGGACGCCTCTATAATAATGGTCGAAAACGCCCACAAGAATCTTGAGCAGTGGGAGAACGATGGAAGACAACCGGGGTGCCGTCTCGACGTTATAATAGAGGCGGCAAAAGAGGTTGGGCCGTCTCTGTTTTTCTCACTGCTGGTGATAACGGTGGGTTTTTTGCCGGTTTTTACGCTTCAGGAGCAGGCCGGGAGACTCTTTAAACCGCTGGCTTACACTAAAACCTTTGCTATGCTCTTTTCGGCGTTCCTCGCAATTACCATTACGCCGGTGCTCATGTCAGTTTTTATCAGGGGTAAGATAAGGCCGGAGGAAAAAAACCCCGTAAGCCTGTTGCTGCGCGGTCTCTACGAGCCCGTGGCCCGGTTGGCGCTGAGGTTTAAGGTGGGCGTAATCATACTGGCACTGATAGTGATGGCACTTACCATATATCCCTTCAGAAAGCTGGGTACGGAGTTTATGCCGCCTTTATACGAGGGCACGCTTTTTTACATGCCGGTTACCGTGCCGGGGGCGTCCATACAGGAGGCCTCCAGGCTGCTTAATCTTCAGGACAGGATTATCAAGGCCATACCGGAGGTATCCAGTGTGTTTGGCAAGGCAGGACGCGCGGAGACCGCCACCGACCCTGCTCCAATCGAGATGTTCGAGACCGTCGTCAACCTTAAGCCTGAAAATCAGTGGCGCAAAGGAATGACCCCCGATAAAATAAAGGACGAAATGAACGACGCCCTTACTATTCCCGGTGTAGCCAATTCCTTTACCATGCCCATAAAGGCAAGAATCGACATGCTGGCTACCGGCATACGGACTCCGGTAGGAATTAAGATACTGGGGCCGCGTCTCGAAGAGCTCGAACAAATCGGCCTGGAAATCGAAAAAAATATAAAAGGGGTTCGCGGAACGAGGAGCGTGTACGCCGAAAGGGTGACTACGGGGTATTTTCTGGATATAGTCGTCAAAAGGGAAGAAGCCGCGCGGTATGGCCTTACCGTAGACGACGTACTCGATATTGTGCAATCCGCCATAGGGGGCATGAACGTGACTACCACCGTAGAGGGTAGAGAGCGCTATCCCGTAAACGTGCGCTATCAGCGGGATCTGCGCCACGACGTCGAAGATATCAAGAGGGTGCTCGTACCGCTTATGGGTGGTTCATTGAAAAGCTCATCCGCAAGCGACTCCATAAATTCGTCAAATATGTCCGGTACGGTACCGGGGACGGTGTCGTTTATTTCCGGGGTTCCCCTAGGAGAGCTGGCGGACATTAAAGTTAGCAAGGGGCCTACGGTTATAAAGAGCGAGGAGGGGCTGCTTGCCTCTTACGTATATATCGATTTTTCGGGCAGAGACGTGGGCAGTTTCGTGGACGACGCGAAAAAAAGCATCGCCTCGTTAAAGCTCCCTAATGGTTACAGGCTTGTATGGAGCGGCGAATACGAATACCTCGTAAAGACCCACGAGCGGCTTAAGATGGTGATACCCCTGACGGCGTTCGTCATCTTCGTGCTCGTATACTTAAATACCCGGTCCGTAGTCAAGACCTTCATCGTGCTCCTGGCCGTGCCCTTTTCCCTTGTGGGCTCTTTCTGGTTCCTCTACATTCTGAAATACAACATGAGCATCGCGGTGTGGGTTGGTATGATTGCCCTGGCCGGTTTAGACGCCGAAACGGGAGTAGTGATGCTTCTGTACCTGGAGTTGGCCTACGATCGGTGGAAAAACGAAAGGATGTTAAACTCTGCCGACGATCTCAAAGAGGCTGTTATGTACGGAGCCGTGAAGAGGATACGCCCAAAAATAATGACCGTGAGCGTAATTCTCGCCGGTCTGGTACCGGTTATGTTCAGCCATGGTCCCGGCTCCGACGTTATGAAACGAATAGCCGCTCCAATGCTGGGTGGTGTCGTCACATCGACTATTCTCGAACTCGTTATATATCCCGCCATTTACCTGCTCTGGAAAGGCAGACACTTAAACGCCGGAGAGGTTGATAAGGTCGATAACGCGTAGCCCGCACGTGTGCCACTGATCTGTCAGCCCGGAGCCGTTACAACAAGCCGGCGTGTTTTAAAGCTTTCTTCAATTCCGGGTCTTTCTCGGCCTTCCCTTTTATCACGTGTTCTATTTTCGTAGTACGTTCTTCGAGTTCTCTTGTCGTTCTGACGACCGGCGCAAGTGTTGTGCGCCTGTCCCATAGCACAAACGTAATAAGAACAAATATACCGCCTAATATTACGTATGATAAGTCTCTTAATGACTTAATGTCGTTATTCACCGATTCCCTTAATGTCTTAACGTCGTTATTCACCGATTCTTTCAGGTCGGTGATTCTCTGGTTGGTGGCTTTTAACCCTTCTTCAAGCCTTATAATCCGCTCTCTGTCCTCTTGCGTGAAAGAAGAATCGGCCGAGTTAAGAGTTCCTGCCGTACCAACGGCCATGCAAAACAGCAGAAAAAAGAGTATAAGCAAACTTTTCATGTATAATTATAACATAAAAACGCAACATATGTGTTGACACCCAAATCCCGACATAGAAAAATGTCATTGCGAGCGAAGCGAAGCAATCTCGTGTTTTCCATGAGATTGCCGCGCACCTTTCAGGTGCTCGCAATGACAATAAAATATAATGTCTCCTGTTTCTATCTCGGAATTTGGGTTGACAGTATACCAAGTCGTTATTGCATGAAGAAGGCTTTCATGATGAGCGACAGTACCCCGGCTAACACGATACCCGTCATCCATTTAAGAGGTTTTAGTTCACCATTAATTCCGGCTTCCAGGATTTGCAAGTCTGATTTTGTCGCTAAATCTTCTACGCTTGTTCCACGGGCGGTTTTAAGGGCTTCAGACGAGCCTTTAGCTTGTTCTTCGGTAAAACCGGAGGACGTTAACGATTCGACTACCTTTAATGTATCGAACAATACCGCAAGCATTAGAATAATATAACATTCACCCCGGGCAAAGGGCAAGTGTGCCATAAAGCATGGCTAAGAGGCTACTATGATCGAATGTAACCCTGACGGCTAAAGCGGGCTCAGGCGCTGCCTTTAGCGGCTGGCGTGGTGTTGTTCAGGCACGGGAAAGCCGGATGAAATATGTATGATTAGGCCTGTTGCGTAATGATGTAGGATGTTGCGGAATGTTACGTAATATAAACGTTAAAAGCTCCCTCTACCTATCAGGTGGAAGGAGCTTTTCTTAACTCCGAATAATTGTAATGGCCTACCGGGCAATAGTTTGCCGAAAGTCATCAGCAATGGCAATTGGTACCAATAAGCGCGTCATTGTCATCTGCATTTTTGGGTGAAAAAGGCAGCTCGATTTCCGCAGCATACGATGACATAGCCTCATTAATGCCTGCTACCGAGATTGAGCCGGTCTGCAAAGCCGGGCCCGTGTACACGGGTGAGAAAGATAACATAAACATCGGAGTATACGATGGGATATTATCTCCCCCGGTGGCTTCCAAAGCCGGGCCTGCCGGCAAAGCAAGGTTAACGTAGTCTTCAGTATGGACGGGTGAGAAAGATAACATATCCTCTGACAT
The DNA here is from genome assembly GCA_015233615.1 of Nitrospirota bacterium. Lineage (GTDB taxonomy): Bacteria > Nitrospirota > Thermodesulfovibrionia > Thermodesulfovibrionales > Magnetobacteriaceae > JADFXJ01. The sequence continues at coordinate 32,461 of JADFXJ010000002.1, read as the reverse complement.
GCCGACTTGAGAAACCGAGCCGACAACTGCAAAAGCCAGTAAAAGCACTGCTACCGATGCTAATATAGTTTTTACCATTGTGACCTCCTTGTTTCATTTTTTTATCTTTTGTTCGTTTTCATTCTTATACTTAATATAGCATTTAATTATGAAGGAATAATGAAGATTAGATTAGTCCTCTTTTAAATTTTAAAAAATTTATAATATTATTTACGCGATGCTCAACTCTTTTATCGTCCTTGCCCGTCATTCCACCCTCATACCGTCATCTCCCGCCCATACGTCATTCCGGTTAGAGCCGTCAGCCGCATTCGCGGACCGGAATCTGCCCTTGTCCGTCTGCAAAGGACAGAACAAGAACAGACTGCTGGTCCGCAAATCCCGCAAATTCGGATGACGACTCAGCTCTATCCGGAATGCGCCATATTACCGTTGACAGGACACTAACCGGCAGTGACGTAATACGGAGCTTCTAACTTGACGGCTATGGTATAGAATAATACCGGTGTGAGGTTAATACCCGGAATAAGTGGCCGATATCAACGGAATACGCGGATAAGCAAGAAGACGGCCCATTTGTTGACGCTCCCCACGTGTCTGCGTGCCTATAGCCCCGGTACCCGGGTTGTGGCAGGAGGGCATTTTTCCATGAAGGCTCTTGTTCTGATCTCTCTTTCGGTTCTGAACCTGATGTGCTCGTTCATCAGGGCGTCCAGCTCGTCCACAAGTTGCTGGGGAGGCACGATACGGCCAAGCTTGTTCCATCGCCATCTCGTTATGTGTTCGTACAGGTTTATGGCGCCTTGTGACAGCAGGATGTAGTTCTTATTTGACGGCATCGCATTGACTGCCGAGTGGTCTGCCGAACACCCGGGACAGATGATGGCCCCCTCGTTGACGTGGAACACACTGCCCTTTTTGCCGCATTTGAGGCAGCCATCCAGACGGGGCGAAAAGCCGGCTATGGAAAGCAACTTCACTTTATAAAATAACTTCCACCTCGACTGCACCCCGTTGGCTCCTCCGTTGGCCTGTGCTCCATTGACGTGTACTCTATTGGAATATCCGGCATTGGGTGCAACTGCATTTGGTTGCACTCTGCCGGTCTGTCCTTTGCCGGATTGAATCCCGCCGTTTTCGAATTGCCTCATCGTGTCCAGGAGCATGGCGTATAGCTCGCGGTGGGGTTCCATCTCCGGAATCAGGCCGGCGGTTATCTCGAGGAGTTCCGTGGCCCTGACGAAAGTTCCAAAATCCTCCCTCAGGCCCTGGAAAGAATATACGATGTCGGCTTGGGTGAGGCGTGGTAAAGACGCGTGCTCTTTTCCAAGGAAGGATACCGTGTCGCGGCTGAAAGGCTCGAGGGAACTACCGAAACGGCTTTTAATCTTGCGCGGACTTTTTGCGAAGACCTTCAGCATGCCAAAATCCAACGTAAAGAAAGAGACTATCAAATCTGCGTCGCCATAGGGAAAACTCTTGACGACGATACCTTCGGTGCGGCGAAGCATTACATGATGTTGCCAAAATCTTCGGGCTTAAGGTTTTTGAGCCATTCTTCGAGTTCGTCCGTGTTACGCCGCTCTATAACGCTCTCGTCAACGAATATGGGAGAGTTAGTCCTCAGGGCTACCGCTACCGCGTCACTGGGCCTTGAGTCGATAAGCTTTTCATGCTTGCCGTCCGATACGAACAGAGTCGCGTAATAGGTGTTGTCTATTATCTCTCTGACCACTACTTTGGATATGTTCATGTGTAACTCTTCCACGATATTCTTTACCAGATCGTGAGTCAGCGGGCGAGGCGTTACCACGCGGCCTAATGCCAGAGCGATTGAATCGGCTTCGGGCTTGCCTATCCATATTGGCAAAGTCTCCTCTCCTTCTATCGCCTTCAATAGCAAAATATACATCCCGCTGCGGGGATCGAAAAGAAGCCCGTCGACTTTCATCCTTATCACCATTTTATGGCCTTCCGGCTGAACCCCAAGTCTTTTAACACGTTTAAATCTTTGCGCCAGTCCTTCCTTACCTTCACAAATATGCTTAAAAACACTTTTTCCCCTATCAGCAGTTCTATCTCTCTCCTGGCTTTAGTGCCAACCTTTTTTAACATCGTGCCGTTTCTCCCTATTATTATACCCTTTTGGCTGTCTTTTTCAACATAAATATTTGCCGCTATCGATATAATTCCTTTGTTACTCCCCTTCCACTCATATACGTCGACGGCTACCGAGTGCGGAACTTCCTCCCGGGTGTATAGCATCAGTTTCTCTCTTATCAGCTCCGAGGCCATGTCCCGCGCCGCCTGGTCGGTATAAACGTCGTCCGGATAGTACTTGGGGCCCTCCGGCAGATATTCCATGGTTTTTCGTACCAGTTCGTCTATGCCGTCGCCGGTTGAGGCACTCACCGGAATTATGAGTACAAAAGGATAACGACTGCCGTAATCTTCGATGACGGGCAATAAAAGCTCCTTTTTCACGGTGTCCACCTTGTTTATTACGGCAATAGCCGTCTTGCCTTCCCTGTGCAGCAATTTTAGGATAGAAAGGTCGTCCGGGCCGGGCATCCCGGGCTCTGCGACGAAGTATACGAGGTCGCCTTCTTTGAGCACTTCCCTGGAAGTTTTGAGTATCAGCTCGCCAAGCATGTTCTTAGGCTCGTGAAAGCCGGGGGTGTCGACGAATATGATCTGCCCCGACTGCGTGGTCTTTATTCCCAGGGCCCTGTACCTCGTAGTCTGCGGCTTCGGCGTGACTATAGATACTTTCTGGCCGATTATCCTGTTTACGATGGACGACTTGCCAACGTTAGGCTTCCCGACGACGGATATAAAACCACAACGGCCAACACTCTCCTCCAACATTCACCTCCAACGTGCTCATCCAACATCCTCTTACGCCGGTTTTTAAGCCGGTTTATCGGGAGAGTTTACTCAGCGCTTCCTTTATCCGGCTTGTGCCCTCACGCAGATTTTCCATCGACGTGGCATAAGACATCCTTATATACCCCTCGGCCCCGAACGCACTCCCCGGCACCAATGCCACGTGTGCCTCTTCGAGCAGATACATCGCCATGTCGGAGGAGCCTTGTATCCGCCACTTTCCAGTGCCTGTACCAACGTATTTTTTCACGTTCGGGAATGCGTAGAAGGCACCCTCCGGCATTATGCACGATACGCCGTCTATGGCGTTTAACCCGGATACGAGAAACTTCCTCCTTTTGTCGAACTCGGCAAGCATCCGGCCGATAAATTCCTGTGGGCCTTCGAGAGCCTCCACCGCGGCCTTCTGTGCGAAAGACGTAGGATTGGACGTGGACTGGCTCTGTATGTTTTCGACGGCCTTCATGACGTCGGCCGGCCCGGCAGCGTATCCGAGTCTCCAGCCGGTCATGGCATAAGCCTTGGAAAAGCCGTTTATGACGACGGTCCTCTTCTTAATCTCTGGGTCAAGGGACGCGATGCTTACGTGCTTCACGCCGTTGTAAAGGAGCTTTTCGTAAATCTCGTCAGAAATGACGTAAAGGTTGTGCTTAACCGCAAGTTCGGCAATTCCTTCGAGGTTATTGCGGCCATAAGTAAATCCGGTAGGGTTAGACGGGTAGTTTAAGATTATGGCTTTCGTCCTGGACGTGATTTTTTCGGATATAGCCTCGGGTGTTGCCAAAAACTTGTTATCCTCGCCGGTCTCGATAAATACCGGGATGCCGTCGTTTAGCAGCACCTGGTCAGGGTAAGACACCCAGTACGGTGCCGGCACTATAACCTCGTCCTGCGGAGAGTACAGGGCCTGTGCCACGTTGTACAGGGAATGTTTCGCCCCGCACGATACCACGACCTCGTCTCTCATATATTCTAAGGAATTATCCCTCCGGAGTTTCTCTATTATGGCGTCCTTAAGCTGAGGTATTCCGCCAACGGGGGTATACTTGGTGAAACCGTCGTTCAATGCCTTCACTGCGGCGGCCTTGACGTTGTCGGGTGTATCGAAGTCGGGCTCTCCAACGGCAAAGCTTATGACGTCCACTCCCATGGCCTTCATCTCTTTTGCCTTGCTGTCTATGGACAACGTAGCCGAAGGCTTTATTTTACCGGCACGTTCTGATATCATAATTTGTTCCCTCTTTATTAATATTTTTCGAAAATTATTTAGAAATAATTTTTATAGCCTGCTTTTCTGGCGTTCCCGTCTATTATTTCCGGCCTGTTTATTATTCCCGGAAAACCCCCGTTACTTATAATACATGGAATGATACAACAAAGACGCCGGTTATGTATATCTCTATTTATACGATAACCCGATACTCTATAATTAATTGCCCGATTAATCGCTATCCGTTGCGTGCTTACCGCTGCCCTCCGTCTGCTAATTCACCGTGCCTGAAACAGTTTACCACGTGATCGTTCACCATTCCGGTGGCCTGCATGAAGGCATAGCAAATGGTTGGGCCGACGAACTTAAAACCACGCCCAATGAGATCTTTACTCATCTGCCGTGCCTCAGGCGTGTAAACGGGGATTTCCGTTACCCCTTTCCATGCATTAATAATCGGGCGGCCTCCGACAAACTGCCAGGCATACACGCTGAAACTCCCGAATTCGTCACGTACCTTCAAAAAGGACCTGGCGTTTGCAACGACCGATTCTATCTTACGCCGATTCCTGACTATACCGGAGTCCTCCATAAGTTCCGCGATTTTACCCTCGCCGTATGCGGCTATCCTTTCCGGGTCAAAACCATCGAATGCCCTGCGATAGTTTTGACGTTTTCTCAGGATGGTTATCCAGCTCAGCCCCGCCTGGGCCGTCTCGAGGGCGAGAAACTCAAAGAGGATTCCGTCGTTATAAGCAGGAACTCCCCACTCGAAGTCGTGATAGGCAACATACAGGGAGTCCTCCCCCGGCCATGGACATCTAACCGGTTCTGCTAACCGTGTATCGTCTCTCATTGTGTTTTCTCCATCAATTTTCTCCATCGATTTGACATTACCTGGAATCTATGCTACGATGTTTTACATCGCATATATCACAGGATTATATCATATCATGTTATATCATGTCTTGCAGCATGTTTTGGTATATCGGGTTTCTAACGAAGTCTCCGGCATTATATACGTCGTATAAGTTATTTAACGTGAGAGGGTTGTTGCCATATGTCCTATATGAAGGAAAACTGTTGGCAGTTCAAGCGGTGCGGCAGAGAGCCCGGCGGCCATAACGTGAAATCACATGACGTTTGTCCAGCCGCTGCCAACGAAAAAACCGACGGCGTCAATAACGGTGACAATGGCGGACGCAACTGCTGGACTATGGCCGGATCATTTTCCGGGAAAAACACCTGTACCGCTTATGGAAATCTTATATCGTGCATGTTTTGTGATTTTTTCAAAAAGGTAGAAAAAGAAGAGGGTTCCTCGTTTATATTGTCCAGAGCTCTTCTGTGAGGCAGCGCCTACGGTGCCCGTGGGGCACTTACTGCGTCATCTCCAAAAGATATACCGCCCTCCAAAGCTAAGTGCTGACAGTGGATTCACGAGCCGGAATGCGTCGAATCATCCTTGACACGACACTATGGCACATCGTGGCCTTATTCGGCAGGGCTTTATTCGAGAGAACCCGTGAGCTTGTAATATTTTATGGACAGGTTTACCAGGCGGGACGTCGTGTCCCTTAGCCTTTCCGTCATGGCCCTCAGTATGATCTGAAAATCCTCGGACGTCTTATTTATTTCCGTATCCAGGTAATCCTTGTCGAAAAGACCAACCTTGACCTCACCCACGGCTATGGCCGAAGCAGAACGGGGCTGCCTGTCTATAAGACTCATATGGCCGATGATATCGCCCGTTTCCAGGTACCCGACGTTAATGTTCACGCCGTTGTCCTTTACGTTAATTGCCACTCTGCCAGAAAGAATGACAAATGTACCTTCTCCGAATGAACCCTGCTTGATTATCACCTGCCCGTCCGAAAAAGTTTCGGTAGAGACTATTTTTTTCATGGCTCCTCCATAATCGATTTTCATTAGGTACAACGTTAGCTATTACAGGTTTCGAAATTCTAACCCATATAAGCTATTACCCATGTAAATTATTAATAGAATAAATCTATACGAGATATATTATAGCGGATTATACAAAATGAAAAAAGCATTTTCTAACCACCGGGTTCTGTGCGAGGGGGCCACACACCGGGTTTATAAAAATATATTACATTTTTATCGGAATGAATGTATAATAAATTTATCATGTACGGTAAAATAAGCAGAGTTATGCTGGGTGACCTCATAATCGCCTTTTCCAAGGCTCTGGATTATGTAGACCGCACCGTTGCCAACCATCATTTGAGAGTAGCGGTTATAGCCGACAGAATCGCAGAGACACTAAACCTGACTAGAAACGACAGGGTAACCATTTTCATGGCCGCCGCTTTGCACGACGTCGGCGTATTTACTTTAAGCGAAAAACTGCAACTTTCCGAATGTGACTTCATAAACACCCGTGAGCACGCCGAGAGAGGGTACCTGCTAATGAAAGACTTCAGTATGTTTACCGAGGTTGCCGACGTCATACGCTACCACCACGTCAACTGGGACGAAGGCAGCGGCCAGTTCGCCGAAGGATGTCCGATTCCCATCGGCTCCCACGTCATTCACTTGGCAGACAGGATAGATACACTGATAAACAGGCAGACGGAGATACTGAAGCAAAAGGATTCCATCGTTAAGGCCATCAAAAGCCGTTTGAACTCCTGCTATATCCCTGAAATCGTAGAGGCTTTCTGCGAAATAGCTCAGAAGGAGTATTTTTGGTTTGACGTATCTTCTCCCGAAATAGACGAAACCGTGTCGGACCTGTGTATACTGCCACAGCAGGAAGTCAGCGTACACGAACTGGCCGAAATAGCGAAGCTCTTCAGCCACATAATAGATTATCGCAGTAATTTTACCGCAGTGCACTCAGCCGGTGTAAGTGCCGTGGCGGGTTTGCTGGCCCAACTGATAGGATTTTCCGAAGTGGAACGTCGTATGATGGGGATAGCCGGTTATCTTCACGATGTTGGCAAGCTTTCGGTTGCCACGGAATTATTGGAAAAGCCTGCAAAGCTGACAGACGAAGAGTTTAACGTAATGAAAAGCCACGTTTACCACTCCTACAGAATATTAAGTTCCGTAAAAGGGCTCGATACCATCACTCTTTGGGCTGCACTGCACCACGAGAGGATGGACGGCAAGGGATACCCCTTTCGGCTGACGGGCAACGACATCCCCCTCGGATCCCGTATAATGGCAGTTGCCGATGTCTTTACCGCAGTGTCCGAAGACCGTCCTTACAGAAAAGGCCTGAGCGAGAAAGAGGCTCTTTTACTCATAGAGGTGCTGGGCAACAACAACGCCCTCGATAAAGACGTCGTACGCGTAGCTGCAAACTGCATAAGCGAAATGAATGACGTCCGCCTGGGAATCCAGGTAAGGGCACAGGACGATTACCTTGCTATCAGGCAAACAACCGTTTAACATTTTTACCCGGGGTGGTCGCTCAGGCTATAAACCTCTCATAGCAGTGCCGCTAACCGACAGTGACGTAGAAGCCGTCCAATCCCTTGAAGGAGCACACATTGCAGAACTCAGGCTGGACATGTTCTCTTCCCTGAACCGCCTTCTGGACTCCTATTACGTAGACCATATCATTTCCACGTGCAAAGAAAAGTTTGGGTTACCCGTTCTGGCCACATGCAGGGCCAAAGAGGAAGGGGGCAGCCATTATGTACCGGACTCTTCGAGAAAGGACATATTGATATCGGCATCGCATAAAGCCGACGCCATAGACGTCGAAATCAATTCGGCAATTGCTCCGTTGGTGGTGTCTGCGCTCAGGGCTTCAACTGCGAAGACCGTTACCGATACGTCGGCGGCCGTTACCGATACGGCTGCGGTTGTTACCGATACGGCTGCCACAATCGTGCTGTCTTACCACGATTTCGAAAAAACGCCGCAAATGAGCACGTTAATCGAGGTCTATGAAAAGGGTAAGTCTCTCGGCGCAGATATAATCAAGATAGCAGCCATGGCCCGCACGATGGATGACCTTAGGGTGTTAACGCGCTTTATACTCGACCATAGCGGCAGCGGCATAAATGACATAGTAGTTATAGCCATGGGTGAGATGGCGATGAGTTCGCGCCTGTTTTTCCCGCTGATAGGCTCACTGTTTACCTTTGCCTCGCTAAATACCAGGACTGCACCGGGCCAGCTTTCACTTGAAGACGTAACCAAATTCTTCTGATATGGGTGGCACGTGCGTTTATAACGGCAGTTCAGCGGAGTCGGTGATACATCAGAGCTTGCCGTTTAGTTCGTTAAGATTTGCCATGTGTCTGATAATACGTCCTTCTACCATGTATATGACCATCTCGGAGATATTTACGGCAAGGTCCGCGATTCTTTCCAGGTTCCTCGATATGTACGTTAACTTCGTGGACTGTATCACGCTCGCGGAGTTTTCGATCATCGTGGAGATCAGGTCGTCGATTATGGAAGCATTCAGGTCATCGACCTCGTCATCTCTTATAATGACGTCTTTTGCCAATTTTCTATCCTCGTTTACGAAGGAGTCGATAGCGTCTTTTACCATGCGCTGGACGACCTCGCGCATTTTAGATATGTCGTTATACGCCCGCGTAACGGGCATGTCGTTCAAATCCCTGGACTTTTCGGCGATATTTACGGCGTGATCCGCGATTCTCTCCAGGTCGGTGGTTATCTTCATACCCGTGGTGATGAAGCGCAGGTCCCTGGCCACGGGCTGCCTTCTGGCAATCAGCCTTATGCACTCTTCGTCTATTTGTACGTCCAGGGTGTTTATTACGTGGTCGTTTTTTATGACGGCATCAGATAGCTGAGCTTCCCTTTCCACGAGAGATTTCACGGAATCCCTTATGGCAACCTCAACGAGGGACGCCATTTTGAGGATGGTCTCCTTGAGCCTCTTCAGTTCCTCCGTTTTAAACGACATTTAACCAAACCTGCCCGATATGTAGTCCTCCGTCATAGTGTTGGAAGGATTGGTAAATATTTTATCGGTGCTATCGTACTCTATTAGTTCACCGAGCATCAGGAAGCCGGTATAGTCGGAGATCCTCGCTGCCTGCTGCATGTTGTGCGTAACTATGACGATAGTGTACTTAGACTTGAGGTTGGAGGCCAAATCCTCTATCTTGGCCGTGGATATTGGGTCAAGAGCGGAGGTGGGTTCGTCGAAGAGTATAACTTCAGGGTTTACGGCCAGACTCCTTGCGATAACGAGTCTCTGTTGCTGTCCGATGGACATGTTGTAGGCATTGGCGTGAAGCCTGTCTTTTACCTCGTCCCAGAGGGCTGCCTGCTTCAGTGCGTTTTCTACGTACTCATAAAGCTCGTTCTTGTTTTTAATCCCCCGGAGCCTGAGGCCGTAAGCTACGTTTTCAAACACGGTCATTGGAAATGGAGTCGGCCTCTGAAAAACCATACCTATCCGGCTCCTTAGGTCGATGAGATCAATAGATTCAGACAATATGTTGCAGTTATTAAAGAATATTTCTCCCTCGTACCTGCAACCGGAAAAGTTGTCGTGCATCCTGTTAAAGCATCGCAAGAGGGTAGTCTTCCCACATCCGGAAGGCCCGATCAGAGCAGTCACCTGGTTCTTACGTATAGTCAGGTTGATACCCTTCAGAGCGCACAGATCTCTCTTGTAATAAAAACTGAGCCCCTTAACCTCGATCTCACACTCACCATTCATTATGCCATTCATTAAACTGTTCACCATACTATTATTGTAATGTGCAATACTATAATGTGCAATGTGCTATAAATACGGTAAACGTATATTATATTATATATCATATATAAAAATGCAACATTAAAAGCTAATTATTTTTTATTTTTTCATCGATTCACACTGGTTTGCCGCCCTGGCCGCAACTAAACGCTATGCTCAACTTTTTTCTGTCAATCCGGCAAGGCGCAACACTCTGCCCTGTCCTTGCCCTGTCCTTGCGTTAGTGTAGTGTCTCACGCATGGCTTTACAATAGAAGGAGGACATCCGGCTCAATCGATAATTTATGTTGAGATTCTTATCAATTGATATTATAATAAAGCTGAGAATTGCACACGTTATTCTCTCAGCAGTTTTATAGTTGAATGAAACGACAAAACGGGTACGGGAATTTCTTATGGTGTTTAAGCAAATAGCAGATAGAAGAGGAATAGACGTCGTACCGAGGCGGGTCAATAACCAAACATTAGCCGACATTGGTCTGACTAAGAAGAACCGCTATTATGAAATATTGTCTCTGTCTGTTCAAGACTATTGTAGGGGGCCCTTGGTAGATGATAGCGGGATGAAAGGTGAAGTATGGGTCTTTGGCAAGAGTATTGAAAACGTGACAATCTATATCAAACTTAAGATAGCCGAGATTGAAGAGAAGCCGCATATTGCAAAATGCATCTCTTTTCATGAGGCAAAACACCCCCTAAAGTTTCCTTGCATGGGAGCAAAATGAAAGATATATGCCCAATTTGTGAAGCCAAAAGAGAAATAGTAAATATAGTTTTTCCGGAAGTGTTTAAAATCCGTGGGGAGGACATCGAAGTAGAGTCTTCATGTCTGAAATGTTTAACCTGTAACTCTATTTTTGATGATCCTCTTGCTGATGATGACTCCGTTAGCAAAGCTTACAGGGAATACCGCAGAAGGCACGGAATGGTTCAGCCTGATGAACTGAAGAGATTCAGAATAAAATATAACTTGACTCAATCTGAGTTGAGTGAGATTTTGGGATGGGGTGTGGCTACGTTACACCGTTATGAAAACGGTTCACTTCAGACTGCTGAACATGACAAGGAACTGAAATCAGCCATGGAGCCTCACAATCTGTTGCAGTTAATTTATGAGAATCCAGATGCATTAAGTGAAGATAAGAAGAAACGAGTTATCGAAGAGTTGCAGAAGGAAGAGCAGGAAACATTTTCAAAAGAAGAGCTTAAGCATGTTGGAGCGTTGTAATAACTCTCTTCGATTGCAAAGTTATGTAGCGGATAATACCCTGGCTAAGTGAATACGGTATGAAGACTCGATATTATTCCACACGTAATCGGGAACTCCAGTACTCGCTCAAATAGTATTGCAGTTTCCGGAGTAACAGGCTCCTTTCCCTGTATAATTTGAATGACGGTTTTAACCGGAAGGCCACACATGGCGGCAAAAAGCTTCTTTCTTTATTCCGCGGGCTTCCAATGTTTATTCAAGGATTTCCCCCCGGTGAGACGGCGTAGTCCGGTTTGAATTGGTTTATCTTTGTTGCAGACACATTTGCAGACATTAATGATAATCCTCCACCGCTACTATTTATATATATGGTATATATACAAAACAAGGTAGCAGTTATACGAGAATACTAAAAAAATTTTCGGTGGAGGGCACCGAAGGTGCCCTCCACTACCAAAATACCAAAGATTCTGTTACTATACTTGCGTATAGTGAGGCTTTCCAAAAGGTAAAAAGGTAAAAACCAAAAATGTTATTTTATTCCTGCGAGGCGGAACCCGACGTAGCAGTTGCGGCCATCGCGCGCGCCGTCGCCGCGGCGGAAGACCCGCACATAGCGCGGTAAGGTGTACCAACTGCCACCGCGTATAACACTACTGGCACTATCCCCCGTATATATAGGGTTGTTCCGTGCGTGTTTCTTGTAAGCATCCGAAGCATAAACATCCTGACACCACTCCCACACGTTACCACTCATGTCATATATACCAATCTCATTTGGCATGAAATTTCCAACAGGTGCCGTATATATATAGCCGCTCTCATAACCCTCCCAAATAGGCCAGGACCAATCCGGGAACTGCCTTTTTAAAGTTTCATCTGCGATATTGCCTGAAGGTGTTCCGTTCCCCCAACTATACTTGTAGTCCTTTCCTCCACTTCGTGCCGCATACTCCCACTCGGCCTCAGTTGGCAAACGATACTTCCTTCCGGTCTTTGCGGATAGCCACTCTATATAAGCTATCGCGTCATTCCACGATACGCAGACTACAGGGTGCTTATCATCCTGCTTAAACCCGGGATTACTCCAGTTCGCGTTTTTGTCTTTTCTCCATCCTTTGTCTGTCCAAATATAAGAACCATCACCTTTTTCCGCCTCGGTCTTGTATCCTGCTTCATCCACGAATGTCTTGAATTCACCGACAGTCACCTCATATTTCCCCAGATAAAAATCATCCACACAAACCTCGTGGACAGGCTTTTCGTCTTCATACCCATCCCCATCAGCTTCGAACACATTGCCCATCCGATAGCACCCGCCCTTTACCAGGACTAATTCGGTACCCGTTACCGGATCGGTATATATAGCACTCTGAGTTTCTGTATATATATCCTCGCGGGCTGCAGTAGTAGTGGAAAATGGGTTTGGACCGGGCCGTGGCTTAACTTTTACCCGATGTATCGCCCGCAGTAGTTCTTGCAGCTTCGTGTCGTACTGCTCTTCGTTGGAAAAATCGACATAGAGACGATGACCGAGAAACCTGGGAAGCTTTGAACTCGATGGGTTATTTCGAATAAGCGGAATGAATTTCATGGTATCGATGTTCTGCGCGACCTCTGACGTGACAATGAGCCCCTCGTAACCAACACCTCCGGAGCCTTTATCGGCTTTTTTCACATAAGATTCGGAGCATATCATCAACACCCGGTCGGAATCCGAAATACCCTTTTCCATGAATGCGACAATGTCCTGACCCGGAACCAAATCCCACTGATCAAGCTCGGCATCCACGCCGTTTGCCATCAGATCGGTGGCAAGCTTCAAGACCCACTCTTTGTGTGCGTCGGTATCGTGTGAATACGAAAGGAAAACGATAGGTATAGGTACACTCATTGGCGCCTCTGGGATAGCCCATAAGCTGAGAGGCCGGGAATCCGGCAGGAGCTATTCGGCGGAAATGAAAGCAAGGGTAAAAGTTATATATCAGGAGAAGTATAAAGGATTTGGCCCAACCTTAGCGGCGGAGAAGTTTAAGGAGATAGAAGGAATAGCCATAAGCGATGAGACGTTACGGCGGTGGCTAATAGAGATGGGTGAATGGGAAAAGATACGCAAGAGCAGAGAACATCGGAGGTGGCGGCCACGGAAGGGCAATGAGGGGGCAATGATACAGATGGATGGGTCCCGTCATGATTGGTTTGAAGGCAGAGGCCCGAAATGTGTGCTTATATCGTAAGATGATGCGGCATCTACGGTATATGGAAGATTTTACGAGTATGAGGGTCCACCGTAGATAACTCTTTAAACATTTCGGTGGCAAGTTGGGGTTTTGTCTTAAAAACGACAGATTCCGGCAAGTTATTCTTTTCTCTCCTGGCTGCGTAATCCTCAGTAAACCACTTTTCAGGGATAAAAAGCCTCTTATCCAAAAAAGCATAGCCATGCCTCGATGCATAAGCCATAAACACTCCTACCTGACAAATAAAGACGGTACTACCCATCATTAATCTCACTATCCAGATGGCAATTGAAATAACAAAGTGGATTCAAACAAGAAATTATCGCGCTTATCTCTCCCATAAAAAAAGCATGCAACATATCCCAGGAAATTTGAAATTATGATATTATGTCGTTGTAGTGTTATTAAACGAGTTTATTAAGAAGGTTGAAGACATGGAAGAATCTGTTGGCGAGTTAATCTCGGCATTAAACGAAGTTGTTTGTATAGATGAAGTTATCGCGGATGTGAAAGTAACAAGGGTTGTTAGACCAGTGGGGCTTGCAGAAAAAGTGCTTAATAAAATTGAAATTAACTTACCGGACATTCTAAAAGCGGTGTGTGCGAATGGCTCATAGCTAAATCCAGCTATGTCATTGATTATAAAACATAATAAGACAACTACGTACTTGATACTACTGAAGTTAAGTTATTAAGTAACAGGTTTGGCTCCATAAGCAAGTGCCGGAGCGGCTTCCATTAAATCAGTATTAAGCCAGATTATATTCTACGATAATTATTTTCCTTGCCGTAACAATACAAGTCTCAACTGCGGCGTATAAGGCACACCATGTGTTGCATACTACAACGTAGCATTGCATTTAAGAAACGCCAATAAATTCCAATAAATAAGGTATCGCGTTATTTTATGTTGCATATAGCAACGTCGATTAACTTCTTTTAGAGTAGGCAAATCTTATGTTTCTAATAATATCACTGACTTATAGTATGGCATGGTAATTGCAAATATGAAAACAACTTGAAGCAAGACAGACTAAATTTAACAGATTAATTGAGGAGGCAACACTATGAGTAAGTTATCGGACGAACTTGACAAGCAATTCTCGGCAATAACATTCGCCGAAGCTGGTGAATTCGACACTGCCAGGGATATGCTCAATGAAGGAAAGCAGGTCACTCCAGCTTTGCAGGGCGCTAAGGCGGATACGTTAACGGCAGGAAATCAGAAAGCGAGCGAATGGAGAAAGGAAACCCTGACAGACAATTATGCCAGGTTAAAGAAGAAGCCTTATAGTAAGACGCTTATCCTGGGTCTTATCAGCTTGTCGCTTTACGTGGTGCTTTTCGAAAGGCAGCACGAGATCAACGATCTGTTTTCCAAAGGTGGGATATACGCCTTTCTTCCTATAATCGCGGCGTTTATATTCTCATTCTTCCATGGAGGTTTTACAGGTGGTTTTTGGGAAATTATTGGTATCGACGCAAAAAAACAAAAGAGGTGATAATACACTATACATGATTTAGCAGCACAGGCGTTTAACCAGGAGGTGTTTCATGGTAAAAGAACAAATAAAGATACGTAAAATCAAGAAGGTATGGCAGAGCAAACCGACCATCGAGGGGGCGGGGGTGCATTTGCAGCGGGCCTTTGGTTATTACCAGGTGCCGGAGCTCGACCCGTTCCTGCTTCTCGATAATTTCCATTCCGCCAATCCGGACGATTATCTTCCGGGGTTTCCGTGGCACCCGCACAGGGGTATAGAGACGATCACCTACGTGTTGCATGGCAACGTGGAGCATGGCGACAGCATGGGCAACAAGGGAGTGATCGCCTCCGGGGACGCGCAGTGGATGACCGCAGGCAGCGGCATAATCCACCAGGAAATGCCAAAGGGGGATGCCTCCGGCCTGATGTGGGGCTTTCAGCTCTGGGCCAACCTTCCCGCTTCCCACAAGATGATGGACCCTCGTTACCGGGGAGTTGATAGCGGTCAGATTCCGGTGGTCACCCTCCAGTCTGGTATCGAGGTGAAGATCGTCTGTGGAGAGATCGACGGGGTTAAAGGACCGGTGCAGGACGTCGTCATAGACCCCGAGTTTCTGGATGTGACGGTACCCCCTGGCGGTGTATTTTCCCACCCGGTGCGGCGAGGCCACAAGGTGTTTGCTTATGTAGTACAAGGGGAGGGCTACTTCGATCAGGGACGCGACGCATTTTCCTACGAGGTGGGGGGGGAAAAGTGGTTCGAACTCAACCGGGAGTGCAGGGTCAGCTCCCGTCACCTGGTTGTCTATGACGACGGTGATGAGGTGATGGTAACCGCCGGTAACGAACCGGTACGTTTTCTGCTCGTATCGGGAAAGCCCATAGGTGAACCCGTGGCCTGGTACGGGCCGATAGTCATGAATACTCAGGAGGAGCTACGGGTCGCCTTCGAGGAATACCAAAACGGAACTTTCATCAAAAGCCATAAGTAAAGCGATGATCCAGTCTTTCGCGGTTAAATTGCATATAAGGTAAGGGCGTGGATTCCCGCTTTCGCGACAATGACAACAAGGGCAGTGAGGGGACGCTGCCAGGCGGCAGCGCCCCCGGGTGTGCTCATGGTAAGTGGGCAATTGGGGGCGGATTAAATTGCATATGGACATGAACATCGTTCAAGGCCATATATATCGCTATGAATATCGTTCGAAGCGTCTGCCGTTACAGGTTTTTGCCACCTTTGGCGGCATCCTTTGCGGCTTCCTCCGGCACTCCGAACTGCTGCTCCCTGCACCCCGTTTATTTACCAGGTCATGACTTTGTCGCTTGAAGTGATGAGATCGATGATTTCGTCGTAGTTTTTGTTGGTTCTCATGTCGACGACAGTTACTTCGGCATTTTGTTTCTGCGTTTCGATTATTTTTGCGCCCGTTGCGTCAGGCGTTTGCTTTAACAGGCAAAGTACTTTCATTTAGTTAACCCTCCATTTTGGCTCTAGTAAGCAAGGATGTTGTCGTATTCGAGCAGCTTTTTGGCTATTTCCTCTGTGGATGCGTATGGTATATCGTCGTAGTTTTCGACGTTTGTGCAGAGGTTCATCCCCATGTCCTTTATCATTTCGAGGTTCATGGAGTTCTCCTCGTTTTCCACAACTTTTTTGTCCAGTATGAATACGTCGATGATGTCGTCCATAACGGTTATGCCTATGCTCATTCTCAGGGCCTCTCCCTGTCTGTCTCTAACGAGTACTGCAATGTGTTTGGCCATGTTGGTCTTCTCCTTCTATTATCGGATTACTGCCACTATCAGATTAATACAACTCTATCTGCGTCCTGGTTCATAATTGAGTTCTGGTACTGGCTGCCTGCAGCTACTCCCTTGGGAATCATGTCCTCGGTAATACCCCTGAGTTTTGCGCTGTGGTCGCAAAGGCTCATGGTAACGCCTTCCTTGTCTTTCAGTGCGACGATATCACTGTCCTGCGAGTGCCTGGTGCCGTCATCCATCAAGAAGATGATAACCTCATTGCCCTTTTTCAAGGCGGCATTCGTAAGGCCAATTATGTCGTCCTTAAAGCTGTCTCTGGTTACGAGCAAACCTATTTTCATTTTGTCCTCCTGTTTAGTTAGGTTTAACGTTGTTTATAATGCTTTTTATAATGCCCTTTACAATACTGTTTACAATGCAATACAGTGTTATTTACAAAACTTCAGGCCCACGCAATGACCAATTGACGAGTAATTATCTTGCGTTAAACGTGGTTGAGTCCACTCCCGAGTTGCCGGTTTCGGGGTCGTAGGCATAAAGGATTATTTCATAAGCACCGGGCTTTGACACTTCAAGATTTCCCGAGTAAGTGCTGGTTTTGCCGGCAAAGGAAAGCGGCATGGCCGACAGCATTTCGCCGTTGTGCTTTACGATGGCCTTTATCTCGTACTTGCTTGAATCCCAAACCCCGCCGGGCTCTGTAGGACATCCGCACATCATTACCACGTTGGCTTTGATGGCAACGGAGGTTTTTCCGTTAAGAGCGATAGTCTCGTGTGGCAGTGGCTGGAGTAATCTTACGGAAAAACCGGGCAGTTCCAGGGTTACGCCATTGCCGGTAATGTCTTTGCCCGGGATGAGCCATACCTGGGTGGTGCTTTTAACTGCAGATTGCTTTTGGGCAAGCGGCCCGGTGGCCTCTACGTCTATAAGGGTCGGCTCCTTTACGTTAACCGTGGCGACGAACTTCGCCGAGGTGTCGTCGTATATGGCGGCGTGTCTTTTGCGCGGTTCGGCCACGATCGCCCTGGTGTTGCCGGTTTCTCCTTTAGTTACACCCCTGGCCAGTATCTCTCCGCTGAGGCTGTCCCTTAATATTATGAGAGCTCCACCCATAGACGTACCAACGTACTTGGCGTCCTTTGCCAGTACCCTGACGGTTACCTTTGTGTCCGTCGCCTCGCAAATGCAGGCAAACAACAAGGTGCTTAAAAATATAATCAGTATCCTTTTCACTATCTGTACCCTATAAGAAATTCTTTCCTGGCTACGACCGTAACATTATCGTTGACGTTATCTTTCGGTATGCCAAGTGCGTCTGAGGCCTGGGGAGGGAAAAGCCTGTAGTTTAAGGTTATCTCGATTCTGCTTACACCTTCCTTTGGTATTGGGTAAGAGAGTAAGCGGCTTTCGCCGGCTTTCAGCCTGGTGTCGAAGTCCACTCCTTCGGCTCTCCACGCCGGTACGCCGGTTTTGTCGCCGGCCTTGAAGGATTTCATGAAGACCGCGTTTTTGTCTTCCATGGGGTTATCTTTGAAATTGCTCCAAACTGCTTTGTCGGACCGGCAGCCGGTGGAGCATTGGTTGGTTGCGTTATCTTTGGAATCGCCCGAACCGGTTTTGTCAGACGCATCGTAATACACGACCTTGATAAAGGCCATGCGCAAGGGCATTGTGGAGGGAAAGACATGGGATATTTCGTTTTTAACCGTTATGTTCAGAGTTTTTCCCTCGACACCGCCCGTTACCGTAGCTTCCAGCGAGGCGGCTTTTTTCAGTGTATCTTCATTGTGCCCGCCAAACAAGGAATGTCCGCTGTGGGTATTTCTCGCGGAACCGGTGGCCGGTGCTCCATCGGTTTTTTCCATGTGGCAGGATACGCAATTGCCCTGCCCCTCTTCTTTCATGGAGCATACGGGGATCTGGTGGGGATTTACGAGGCGGCCGTGGCAGCCCAGGCACAAGGAGCCGTCCAGGAATAGTTTGCTGCCAAATGTTTTATGTGGAGCCTTACCAACTGTTGCGGCATTGGCAGTTCCGTAAGTCTCCGCGCCTTTTAGCTTGTACTCGTTCCAGCTCTTGCCTTCGATTACCTTTTCTATCCGGTGGCAAAAAGCGCATCCGGTACCCTCCAGTTCCATGGGGTTTTTAGGATCAGGATTGGCGTTGCCCGCAATCAGTTCTTTTAAATTGGCTGCCATCGGCATGTGGCATGAGGCACAGTGATATGTGCCCTTCTTGCCCATCTTTTCCATGTCGGATACGAATGCCTTGTAAATCGCGGCGTGTGCACTATCGGAATGGATGGAAGAATTGGCGTGCATGGAGGCCCTCCATTCATCGTAGATAGTTTGATGGCACTTGGCGCACTTTTGTGAATCGGCCAGAGGTTTCGCGCCTTTGGGCAACTCATGGGCATGGGCGGCTGTTGCGTACATTACCGCGTATAAGGCAAATACGAAAACCGTAGCTATTACAATGTGTCTCATTACCTTCATAAAGTGTCTCTCCTTAAACTTGATTATGTTTTCTCCGGTAAAGTGAAATATTAAAAATAAAAGCCATTTATTCCTAAAACAAGCTACTTGATATTACCGAACTTTTATACCGATCCGACTATTCGGTAAGTTTAATCAGATAGCCTGAGATATTATTTCATAAACCGATTGAAAAGATAAATCCCTCGTGCAGTTTTTTGTGGAACATTTTTTCCTGAAGCACGGGGCACAGCTTAATCCGGCGGTGATAACCCGATGGTTAAGGCCGTAAGGGCCGGTGAGTGCCGGTGAGGTTGGGCCGAATATGGCAAAAACGGGGGTGCCTACTGCCGCTCCTACGTGCATCGGGCCTGTGTCGTTAGTCAGCATTAGCTTTGCGTTGCCGATTATCCCGGCAAGCTCGTTAAAGGAAGTTTTACCGGCCAGGTTTACGGCCTTGCCGCCGGAGTGGGCGACTACCGTCCGGCCAAGACCGACGTCCTCTACCCCGCCCACTACCACGGAGGGCAAGGGCAGACGCCTGGCAACCTCGCCGAACTTCTCCGCTTCCCACCGTTTTGTCTCCCACCTTGCTCCGGGTACCATGACCACGTAGCCCCGCACGGGCCCATGGAAGGATTCGCTCGCTTTTATCTCCGGGAGTACGAAAGCAGGATTGCCGGTTTGGCATTGCAGCGCGGCGGCGATTGAGAGGTATCTGTCTACTGCGTGTACTTTTTTGCCGCAATCAACCGTTTTTGTATAGAATAGGGTGCTGCCTTCTCTCGCTTCTTTAAAGCCTATGACTTGTGGCGCGCCGGATAGGAAGGCTATGAGCCCGCTTCGGAAAAGCCCTTGAAGGTCCACGGCCAGATCGAAGTGCTCCGCCTTTAGCATGAGCCTCAGACGCGATAGCTCCTTGTAAGTCGGGTAGGCGTTAGAAAGCTTTTTCCACTTATCCTTGTCTATCGGCCAAAGAACGTCTATCAGCGGGTGTCCCTCCAGGAGAGGATAGAGCCCCCTGGATATTACCCAGTGTACCTTTGCCCCGGGGTAGGCGTCCTTCAGGGCTTTCAGGAAAGGCATGGAGTGTATCACGTCTCCGAGAGAGCTGGGTTTTATTACGAGTATTTTACGAAAATCTTTCACTCGCCAATAGTATAACTCACTAAAAGCCTTTCATGAAACCCTTTTTCGATTAATTTTCGAATAATCGCGGTAAAGGATAAAGACTGTTTATCCACGAAGAACACGAAGGGGCACGAAGAAGGGCCACGAAAAAGAGCTGCTAATGAAATGCGTTTGTCCCGCGTTTCCAAGTTTGACATCGGCCATGTAAAAGTAGGATAATAGAATCGACAATGGAAAGTTATTGCAACGCCTTTGGCTCCTACATGAGGAGGAGTTTCGGGGAAATCGTTTACAAAGTCAACGTCGATGCCGGTTTTACGTGTCCCAATAGGGACGGCACCATCGGTTATGGTGGGTGCATCTATTGTAATAATGACAGCTTCAGGCCTTCCGCCTGTACTCCCGCCCTTGGCATAAAGGCACAGGTCCAACGGGGAATAACGTACCTCACCAGGAGGTACAAGTCCAAAAAATTCATCGTTTACTTCCAACCTTATACTAATACCTATGCCGACGTTGCCGAACTCGAAAAGCTCTACCGCGAGGCTCTCGATCATCCTGCCGTCGTTGGACTGGCTATCGGAACCAGGCCGGACTGCGTGGACGAAGACAAGATTTCCCTCCTCGAAGACCTGGCAAAGGATTACTTTGTCCTGGTAGAGTACGGAATCCAGTCTATTTACGACAAAAGCCTCGTCTTCATAAACAGGGGACACGACTACAACTGTTTTTTAAACACTCTTAACCTTACAAAGGGCAGGGGTATTCACATAGGGGCGCACATTATAGCCGGTTTTCCTACCGAAACCATTGAAGAGATGCAGTGTATGGCTTACGAACTTTCTGCGCTGCCTATCGATTTTTTGAAGATACACCAGCTTCAGGTCGTTAAGAACACCCGGCTCGCCGTCATGTACGAAAACTCTCCATTTCATGTATTTGGATACGAGGAGTACCTCGATTTTATCGCCGAGTTCGTAGAAAGGCTTTCCCCCCGCATAGTTGTCCAGCGGATGTTTGCGCTCTCTCCGGACGACATACTCATCGCCCCCAGATGGAGTAAGACGAGGCAGGAGATAATCAGGGACATAGATAACCTGTTCAAAAGCAGACACGTCGTCCAGGGGGAAAAAGCACAGGCAACCATAATGTCGTCGAGTGAGTGATTCGGTTATGTCATAGCACATCTTACGCCATTTTTCTTCGTCCTTTTTCGTGATTTTCGTGTATTTCGTGGTTAAAAAAATCTTTTGTTCTTTTCTTTTTTCCCTTAGTGGACGCTTCAGTTGCTTTCATGGAAAGCGAATCGTTCTTCCAGCTCTTTTAGCCTGCCCTGCGCCTCATCCAAACTTTTGCCCTTAGCCGAAAAATAGTATTTTATCTTTGGTTCGGTACCGGATGGGCGCACCGTGGCCCTTGAGCCGTCGGCGGCGACAAAGGATACCACGTTGGATGGCGGAAGTCCTTTAAGCCCGGATTGATAGTCGAGTACCTCAAAGCCCTCCGGCCTCATATGTCCGTCCCTGTAAGAAGCCATGAGCGTCTCGATCTTTTTGGCCCCGTCGATACCCTTCATCGTCACCGACTTGAGCGATTCTGAGTAAAAGCCGTATTTCCCGTATATATCAATGAGCCTGCCGTAAAGGGACGTGCCGGCAGTCTTGTAATATGACGCCATCTCGCATACGAGTACCGCGGCCAGGACAGCGTCTTTGTCCCTGGCGTAGGTGCCGCGAAGGTATCCGTAAGATTCCTCGCAGCCAAAAAGAAACTCCCTGTCGGGATTTTTCTTTATCCATTCGCCGATGTACTTAAAGCCGGTGAGCAGGTCGATGCACTCCACGCCAAAACCGTCGCATATGGCACGTACGAGATCCGTGGTTACAATCGTCTTTACGACGGCGCAATTCGTGGCCTTACCAGGCCTGCCACCCAGTTTCCCCATGCCGTACAGACTTGTCAGGATATAATCCACTAGTAGTACCCCTACCTGGTTACCGTTAAGTAAAACGTAACCTCTGTCGCCTTTTTTCACCGCTACCCCGAATCGGTCGCAGTCGGGATCCGTGGCTATCGCTATATCGGCGTCGTTGTCTGTGGCATACTTAAGGGCCATGGTGAAGCTCTCGTGCTCCTCCGGATTTGGTGACCTTACGGTAGAGAAATTGCCGTCGGGCTCCATCTGCCCGGTTACCGGAATAATATGGGTAAAGCCCATCGTAGAGAGGGCCTTTGGTACGATGAGGCGGCCTGATCCGTGAAGGGGAGTGTAGACGATTTTCAAGTTATCCACGATTGGGACAATGGACTGCTTCATAACTTCGGCCAGGTACGGGCCGTCGTCGGAGATGATTTCGATGAGGCCTCGCTTTACTCCCGAGTCGAAGGGCATGGTAGGTATGGCTTTAATGTCGGTTATCTTCCTCACTTCGTTTATAATTCCCGCGTCGTGGGGAGGGGTTATCTGCCCTCCGTCTTCGAAGTAGACCTTGTAACCGTTATACTCCGGGGGATTGTGCGATGCCGTTATGCAGACGCCTGCCATGGCCCCCACGTGTCTGACCGTAAAGGACAACTGTGGAACCGGGCGCGCATCGTCGTAAATATATGTTTTTATACCCATGGCGGCCAGTACCGAGGCTGTTTCCCTGGCGAAGGTGGCCGAGTTGAGCCTCGTGTCGTAAGCTATGCAGATCCCTCTGCCAGATGAGCCCGCTAAGCCGAGTACGTAATTTGCCAACCCGGCGGTGGCAATCCTCACGGTATAGAGGTTCATCCTGTTAGTGCCTGCACCCATCACGCCTCTGAGACCGCCTGTGCCGAAATCCAGGCTGCGATAAAACCTGTCCTTGAGTTGCGCCTCGTCGTCCGCATCGAGGAGAGCCTGTATTTCCTGCCTCGTTGCCGGGTCAAAGACCGTATCGGTGGCCCAGAACCCGGCTGTTTTTATTATATCGACTTCCAGGTTGTCTTCCAAACATCCTCCTTGCTTGTGGCTTACTTTTAGTTTACTTGTGGCCTGCTTTTAGCTTTTTTCGGGCTTACTTCACGTAAACGTAGTCCTTGACATTTGCCAAACCAGAGAGTATTATAACTTAGATTAGCACTCTAATTGTTAACGGAGGACTATGTAATGAAAATGGAGGCTCGTGTGGACGTGTTGAATTTTATAAATTTTTTAAAATCATCTTTTTACGCGACGTTGGATAACATTTACGAAATACAGGAGTTAAGCGAGAAGGTACTGCTGGAAATGGCCAAATCGGGGAAACACGTTCAGGAGGAAGCCGAGAAAGTGCTGACCGAATTCCTGGAAAATTCCAAGCGCAGCCGGGACGAGTTCAAAAATGTGATGGACAGCGGCTTCAAGCAGGTCGAGGACGTTTTCAAGGCCACCCACAAGACTGATGACCAAAAGTCTGACGATCTCACCGGGCATGATAAAGAGCCGTGATAAAGATCGACGATAAAGAACCACGATAAAGAAGTTATCCGCAGATGACACAGATAAAACGTAGATAAACAACGGTGAATATAAAAACAGGAAAGGTTTGTTTGATTTTAATCCGTGGAAATCTGCGCAATCTGCGGATAACTTTTTCCTTGACCTTCTGTACCCACGGTACTTCCCCAAAATCGAAAATCCGGAGAGAAACATGAAAAAAGGCTAT
>JADFXJ010000002.1:0-8564 GCA_015233615.1 Nitrospirota bacterium | reverse complement strand
CCCACGGTACTTCCCCAAAATCGAAAATCCGGAGAGAAACATGAAAAAAGGCTATTTTGGTAAATATGGCGGCAGGTACGCCCCGGAGACTTTAATCCCCGCTCTTGAAGAGCTCGAAAAAGCTTATAACGACGCTAAAAAGGACGCAGCGTTCAGGGAAGAGTTCGACGTTTACCTGTCGACGTACGTAGGCAGGCCTACTCCGCTTTACTTTGCCAGGAAGTTCACGGAGCACCTGGGGGGTGCCAGGATTTACCTGAAGCGGGAAGATCTCGCCCACACCGGCTCCCACAAGATAAATAACGCATTGGGGCAGGTTCTCCTGGCTCGTAAAATGAACAAGGCCAGAGTCATCGCAGAAACCGGTGCGGGCCAGCATGGGGTTGCCACGGCCACCGCCGCCGCTTTGCTGGGGCTCGAATGTGAGATATACATGGGAGAGGTGGACATGAGGAGGCAATCTCTCAACGTATTCAGGATGAGGCTCCTCGGGGCTAAGGTGCGTATGGTAAACATAGGCTCGAAAACCCTGAAGGACGCCATAAACGAATCCCTCAGGGATTGGACGACAAACGTTCGCACCACCCATTATGTACTGGGCACCGTTTATGGCCCGCACCCTTTTCCCACCGTGGTCAGGGATTTCCAGTCCATTATCGGGCAGGAGGCGAGGGGGCAGATACTTAAGGCGGAGGGCCGGCTTCCCGATTGTCTAATTGCATGTGTTGGTGGAGGTAGCAACGCCATGGGCCTCTTCCATGCCTTTTTGAAAGACAAGGATGCCGGTAACGCAGAATTTGTAGGAGTTGAGGCTGGAGGCCTGGGCATAGAGAGCGGTAAACACGCCGCCCGCTTCAGCGGAGGCTTTCCCGGAGTTCTGCAGGGCTGCAAGACGTATGTATTAGAAGATGACGACGGTAATATATTAGACACGCACTCCGTCTCGGCAGGCCTCGATTACGCCGCTGTAGGTCCCGAACACGCCATGATGCACGACGCTGGGTCAGTGCGCTACACTTACGCCACGGACGAAGAGGCCCTCGGTGCCTTCGAGACACTCTCCCGGCTGGAAGGGATTATCCCCGCCCTGGAATCCTCGCACGCTATTGCCGAGGCTATCAAGGTGGCTCCGAAAATGCCGAAGAGCGGTATCATGATCGTTAACCTCTCAGGCAGGGGAGACAAGGACGTCCAGCAGGTGGCAGCCTTACAGGGTATCGAGTTCTGATTGGCGGCGAGGGGTACTTGACAAATAAACCTTTGTCAATTATAATATAGTTTTTGCTAAAATAATAATTATCGAAAAGGATTGAAGAAATGGGTGGAGCATATACTACGTATCATCCTCATAATATCAAAATGAAGAGGAAGCATGGTTTTCTTGAACGTATGAGCACAAAAGCCGGACGTAAGGTTTTGAAGAGAAGAAGGGATAAAGGACGGAAAAGATTGACAGTTTAAGCAAAATCGGCCGGATAAAAAAGAGCCGGGAGTTTAAGTCCGTGTTTAAGAGCGGCAGCCGGTTATCTACCAGGAATATAGGTATTTGTTACATGCACTCATACGCGGCAGCCGAAAAGCCCTTGGGGGCCAATGTATCTTTGCCGGGCGCACTGTGTGCCCCCCCGAAAAAGGGAGAGGGCCACAAGGCGTTTACTGCCTGGCGAATAGGGCTTGCCGTCAGCAAAAAGGTGGGTAATGCGGTTACTCGTAACAGGGTTAAGCGTATACTCAGAGAAGCCTTCAGGCTGGAGGCCGCCAGCGTGGATGCCGGCAGGTTGAACTTAGCCAATCCGGCTTTGACTCAGAGGGCTGCCATCGATGGGGCGTGCTTTAGCGCGTACGACGTAGTGCTTACAGCCAGGACTAACATGAAGGCGTCGTCTTTCGTGGAAGTCAGGAAGGAAATCGGGTACTTTTTGCAGAGAGTTGGAAAGGGCAGCCTGGAAAAGGTTAGCCGTGCAGAGGTACGTCCGGCGTGACATTCCGGTGTGTTTACCGATGAAAAGATTGCCGGTGACCGGTAAATTGATTAGTAGATTGATTATTATATGGATGATAAAGCTTTATAAATACTTCTTGTCGCCTCTTTTACCACAGAGTTGCCGTTTTTATCCCTCCTGCTCACAGTATGCCATGGAAGCTATTGCACATTACGGGGTTTGGAAGGGAGGCATTATGGCTGCGTGGAGGCTCCTGCGGTGCAACCCGTTTAGTGACGGAGGCTTTGACCCGGTTATCGTGGGGCAACAATCCCAATGCCGGCAGCATTGTGGCCGTTAGGCTGCCATGGGCGCGACTTGTTTCGGAGGCGGCCTGAAAGTTTATTCAGGGCTTAACGTTAATATCGTTAATATACGTGGTTGACGAATATAGATGGAAGTTGGTGAATCGGTTGATGAATTACAGGTTGACGAAGATAGGTGGAATGGTTGATATGTCGAATAATAGTTGGCTGATAGTCGACAAGGCAGAAAAAAAGGATAATTTTAAGGATAAATGGTATAGATAAATGGAAAAAAGAGCATTAATAGCAGTAGTTTTGTCCGTGCTGGTACTTGTTGGCTATCAGTATCTTTTCGTGAACCCAAAAATGAAGAATATGCCGCGTAACGTGGCTAATCAGGGCCGTGAGGCACAACACAACGGAATTAATCAGGCTCCTCCGGGCGAGCTGTCCCGTGAGGGCGGCAAAGGTCTGTCAGCCTCTTCGGCGCCTTCGGTTGCCAGCGTACCGTCGGCGTTACCGACCGGCACTCAACCGGGCAAACCAAATGAGCTTAAGACCGGTGAGGCAAAGCCTGTGGAAGAGGCCGTGGAGAAGTTAGTAACCGTGGATACACCCTTTTACACTGCCGTTGTCTCCTCCAGGGGAGCCGTGTTCACGTCTTTTATGCTGAAGATGTACAGGGAAAAAGACGGCAGGGATATAATCCTCCTGAAACACGATGCAGGTCTTAGCGCCCTGGCCCTTGGCAGCGGCACCGACTTCAACATATCCAGGTATAACTTTACCACAACTGCCTCGAACCTCGATCTGAAAAAAGGCCAGACTGCTACGATAGTCTTTGAGTTGAAACAAGGCGCAGCCGCCGTAAAACGGACTTATACATTCTCCGGCGATGGTTATGGTATCGGCCTGAAAGACGAGCTTTCCGGGCTTAACGGTTACTACCTGACCCTTGGCAGCGATTTCAACAAAGAGAGCGTCTCAAGCTACGGCGAGCACTTAGGCCCGGTAGTTCTAAAGGACATGGATAGAATGGAGTTTAAGGCGGACAAAAAGCTCGACACCTCAAAAACCCTCACGGGCGATATAAAGTGGATAGCAAACGAGACCAAGTATTTTTGCGAGGCCATCGTGCCCGTGGGCAAGTCCTATGCGGCAAAAGCCGTGGAAGGCCAAAAGGCCGCTCCCGGAGCCTCTCCGGCTCAAAACCCGGAAACTCCGGGCGTGCAATCCGGGGAAGCTATAGTATGGAAAGATGGTGCCAACGCAATCGCAGCCTATAAGAGCAGCAGCGCCGTCAACGAATTTCTCATTTACATAGGTCCTAAAAAGTACGAACTTCTCAAGTCGTTGAACGTCGACCTGGAGCATATTGTAGACTTTGGCTTCTTCTCCATCATCTCTCGCCCCCTGTTCTGGATACTCATCTTCATAAACCGGTACGTCGGCAATTATGGGTGGTCTATCATCATACTTACGTTGGTTGTAAGAGTTCCCTTCATCCCGCTGATAACCAAGGGGCAGAGTTCCATGAAAAAACTGCAGAAAATCCAGCCCCTCATGACTGCGATAAGGGAACAGTACAAGAAGGACCCCCAGAGGATGCAGAAAGAGATAATGGTACTGTACAAAAAGCACAAGGTAAATCCGATGGGCGGGTGTCTGCCCATTCTTATACAGATCCCCGTTTTCTTTGCACTTTACAAGGTGCTTCTGGTTGCCATAGAACTGCGCGGGGCATCGTGGGCGTTTTGGATTAAAGACCTTGCCTCTAAAGATCCTTTATATATATTGCCCATTATTATGGGCATAACGATGCTCATACAGCAGAAGATGACCCCGTCGACTATGGATCCGGCGCAGGCTAAGATAATGATGTTTATGCCGATTATCTTCACCTTCATGTTCCTGAACTTCCCCTCCGGCCTGGTTCTTTACTGGCTCGTGAGCAACGTGCTGAGCATATCCCAGCAGTTTTACGTAAACAAGCGTCCGGAAATCGTTTAATCCGGCAGAAGCCAAAAGGAATGATCCACGAAGAACACGAAGAAACACTAAGAAAAAACCTTCGTGAACCTTCGGGCCGTCAGCGGGATTTGCGGGGTTGTTCGTGGATCATTCCTTAACGTCGAAGAGGAGAGCAGGCTTATGGACGTTATAACCTGCCACGTGAACGCCGATTTCGATTGCCTCTCCGCCATGGTTGGGGCTAAAAAACTCTTTCCCGGCGCCGTGATGGTTTTTCCCGGCTCGCAGGAAAAACCTCTGAGGGAGTTCCTTAAAACCTTTCCCGTCGAAGTTCTCCGTATGAGGGATCTGGACCTCGACGGCATCTCCAGGCTCATAATCGTGGACACCAACTCGCCGGAAAGGATAGGGATGTTTAAATCTATCCTTGGGAGCAAGGGGCTTAAAACTTTTTTATACGACCACCACTTACCCTCCGACAACTCTATACAGGCAACCCTGGCAACTATAGAGGAGGTCGGTGCCGCGGCAACCATTATGACGGAGATATTGAGGGACAAGAAGATTCCGATTGCCCCCATGGAAGCAACCATGCTTGCCCTGGGGATATATGAGGAGACGGGTTCCATGCGCTTTCCCTCTACTACGGAACGGGACCTTCTGGCCGCCGCCTATTTACTCAGGCGGGGGGCGAACCTCAATATAGTTGCCTCTTATATAAAGCCACAGATGAGCAGGGAAGACCTGGCCCTTCTTAACGAACTCATGAATACGCTGGAGGAGATTCTCATTGGCGGAGTCAGGTTAAAGATCGGCTCAGCCACCATAGACGCTTACATGGGAGACGCCGCCCAGCTAGCCCACAGCATAATGGATATGGAAGACATCGACGGACTTGTTCTGGTACTGAACATGGATGACAAGACCGTACTTATCGCCAGGAGCCGAGCTGCCGAGTTCGACGCCTCTCAGCTCATGAAGCGTTTCGATGGAGGCGGACACCCTATGGCCGCCTCAGCCATCGTCAAGCAGGCTAATCCGGCCATGGTCAGGGAGGATGTTTCACGCATACTGCACGAAATCGTGAGGCCTACGAAGACGGTTCGGGACGTCATGACCGGGCCCGTCGTTTCCATACAATGGAATTCCACGATAAAGGAGGCACAACAGCTCCTTACAAAGTACGAGATAAACGTTCTTCCGGTGCTTATAAAAAGCGGGTACCAGGGGTTAATAACCCGTGAGATAGTGGAAAAAGCTATCTTTCACGGCTTTCACCAAAGCATAGTCATGGAGTTCACTACCTCCGACGCCATGATAACGACCCCGGACACGTCGATAAGAGAGATCGAGGAGGCCATGATAGAGAACAACCAGCGCTTTGTTCCGGTACTCGAAGAGGAAAAGGTAGTGGGGGCCATAACGAGAACCGATCTCCTGCGTACAATATACGAGGATTACATACGCAGGAGACGCACTTCCCAGCCCACTCATCAGGACGTAAAGCCCCATATAACCAGGAACGTGTCCACCCTTCTGAAGGAGCGCTTTCCCAGGCACTTTTACGGACTGCTCGTGAAGGCCGGAGACGTAGCCGATTTCTTAGGCGTGAAGGTCTACCTCGTAGGTGGTACCGTTCGTGACCTGCTTAGAGCGGAACAGAACTTCGACATGGACATAGTGGTAGAGGGGGACGGCCCTCTTTACGCCCAGGAACTGGCAAGCCGGTTACACTGCGGCAAATTGGTTACCCACAGCAGGTTTCAGACGGCCAAGCTAAGCTGTTTTAGTGACATGCCACGTGGGCTGCCGTCGGACTTCAGCATAGACATAGCCACTGCGCGCACGGAGTACTACGAAAAGCCTGCGGCACTGCCGACGGTGGAGACCTCGTCGATAAAGAGGGACCTCTACAGGCGGGATTTCACGATTAACACC
This sequence comes from Nitrospirota bacterium, assembly GCA_015233615.1. Classification (GTDB taxonomy): domain Bacteria; phylum Nitrospirota; class Thermodesulfovibrionia; order Thermodesulfovibrionales; family Magnetobacteriaceae; genus JADFXJ01. The sequence continues at coordinate 2,428 of JADFXJ010000002.1, read as the reverse complement.
CTCGCAGTGTGCCTTAATCATAAGGGTTTTGGTAATCTGATAGACTTTTTCGGCGGCCAGCGGGATCTTAAGGAGCGCACAATCAGGGTTCTGCACAATCTGAGCTTCATAGAAGACCCGACGCGTGCCTTCAGGGCAGTGCGTTTTTCCGAGCGCTTCGATTTTAAAATCAGCAAGCACACTGAGAAGCTCATGAAGACGGCACTGAGGTTCAACCTCTTCGACCGCCTCTCCGGCTCGCGGTTATACGACGAGCTGCTTTTAACATTCCGTGAGACCGAGCCGGTTAAGGCCACAAAGAGGCTTTCCACTTACAGTCTCCTGAAAGTAATACACCAGGATCTGGATTTTACCCGGCAGATGGAGGTACTTCTTCAGTCCGTACACGATGCGATTTCCTGGTACAGACTCGCGTTTTTCGAACGGGAGATAGATACGGGAACCATCTACATGATGGCTCTTTTGTATGGCCTCTCCGTTGGCTCACTGGGGTCGGCCCTGGAGCGTTTGTCGGCTCCTCCAAAGGTGTGCGGGATTGTTTCGAGGGCCTTGCAAAATGCGCATCCCCTTTTGTCGGTACTTGTACTCGATGATCCGGTAGGGAACTATCGTGTCCTGAGTGGCCTGCCTATAGAAAACATACTCTTCCTCATGGCAATGGGAAACGACGAGAAGAAAAAGAAAGCAATATCTAAATATCTCACCGAGCAGAGGTACGTAAAGCCTTTAGTGGACGGCAAGGTGCTGATAAGAATGGGCATTGTCCCGGGCCCCGTTTACTCGGCCATAATGAAAGACGTACTGGAGCAAAAACTCCTCGGCAGACTCGCTTCCCTCGAAGAGGAGATAACCTACGTGAAGGAAAATTACATATCTTTGTGCGTCGGGGATCAGATTCCGGTACAGGAAGCAACAAATTGAGAAATTTATCGCTAAAGGCATATTTTTCGAGAGTTTTCTTATACTCTTTCGCTCTGCTCCTCGTCTTTCTGCACTCGTGCCAGCAGGTACGTCCCGTTGCACAGAAGCCCTATTATTATACCCTTACTATCGCCCATGTAAACGACACCCACGGCCACCTCGAACCTGAACCGGTGAGGCTTGCCCACGGCAGGGACGCGCATACCGTAGATATAGGAGGATTTACCCGTCTGTCGTCAGCCCTGGAGGACGTGAGACGTTCTAATAGCAACGTTGTCTTCCTGCACGCCGGTGACGTTTTCGTTGGTACCCCATACTTCCTGAAATACCTGGGGCAAGCGGACCTCGAGTGTTTTAACGCTATGGGACTTAACGCACTCGCCCTTGGCAACCACGAGTTCGACAAAGGGCCTGCCCCGCTGTCGGTTTTTATAAAGGGGGCTAAGTTTCCCGTACTTTCTGCAAACGTGGATTTTTCCGGCGAGCCACTTCTCAGGGATATCGTAAAACCCTACGCAGTGTTAGAAGTTGGTGGTGAAAAAATCGGCGTCATTGGCGTGACCACTCCCGATACGCAAAAGATTTCCCAGGGCAAAAGTAAAGCGATTTTTTTCGACCCTCTGGCGGCACTCCAGCTGTACGTGGTGCAACTGAAGAGCATGGGCGTCAATAAGATAATCCTCCTGTCTCATCTCGGATACGGGAAAGACCTGGAGCTTGCGGAAAAACTTTCCGGCGTGGACGTTATTGTGGGCGGTCATTCACATACCCTGTTGGCACATACCCTGTTGCCCCATCCTCTTCAGGCACATCCTCTTCCGGCCCAAACTCCCCAGGATAGCGACGTGTTAAAGGCTTTTGGCCTTTTTCCCGAGGGGCCATATCCGACGGAGGTGAAAGGTGCCGACGGACGGCCTGTTCTGGTAGTACAGGCCTGGGATAATGGAAAGGAACTTGGCGTTATAAAAGTGGATTTCGACGCTGACGGTGTCATTACGAGCTATAAGGCAGAGCCCGTCATAATCGTTTCGAGCGTGCAGAAGGAAGAGGAGACTCCGGCTTTTACCGGCTTTTTGAAGGAACTCGTAAGCGGAGGCACCTTTAAGGTGTACCATGAAAGCTACGGTGTCCACGATATTGTTCAGCGATATAAGAGCCCTATCGAAAAATTTATGAAAGAAGTAGTGGCAAAGGCCGGCGAAAACCTCATCAGAGGATACAATACCGGACCCGGCCCTCTCGTTGCCGATAGTTTTGCCATGAAGACCCGTTACCTTGGCGTCTCACTCGCTATAGTGAATGCCGGTGCCATACGATCGAACCTCTTCAAGGGAGACGTTACCGTTGGTGACGTGTATACAATGCTTCCCTTTGGCGACACGCTGGTGGTGATGGAGCTTACGGGAAAACAGTTAAGGGAGGCCATAGAGGAATCTGTGGACTTTCTCGTGAAGCGTGGGAAAAAGCCCCCCTACCTGTACGTCTCAGGGTTTTCATTGTCCGTTTG
>JADFXJ010000058.1 GCA_015233615.1 Nitrospirota bacterium | reverse complement strand
ACATGGCCAAATAAAAAGCTCAACCCATTAAACCCTTTTTTATGACGCAGACCCTGGGTCCACTATAGCTTTGATAAAAAAGTTAAAAACATGCTATACTGTTTAAATGAATATCGAGAATAATAAAGTTCTGGAAATTATAAGTGGCTCGCATCTTTACGGAACTGCTACGCCTGCATCAGATAAAGATCTTATTGGTATATTTATAGGTGATGAACTTATTTATTTTGGTTTAGAGATTGTTGAAGAAGCAGATTTATCGATTAAAGATAAAACAGAGAATAATAAAAATACTAAAGATGCTATTGATAGAAAATTTTATGAAATCAGACGTTTTGTAAAATTAGCTTGTCAAAATAATCCTTCTTTTATCGAAATTCTGTTTGTTAATAAAGAGAACATTCTGTTTGTTAACTCATTTGGCCGGCAATTGCTGGATAGCAAGCATTTATTTCCTTGTAAAGGCGCAGCGCACAGATTTATGAACTATGCAATCAGCCAAAAGCACAAAATGTACATTAAGCGTGATAATATTATTGTTTTAAGACGAGCTTTCGATTTTTTTCAACGGGAAATTACAAACCAGGCAACTGCAAATAAATTACTGGCTGAATATCGTGGTATAAATCTTGAGTTTATTACATTTTATACTAATAATTGTACTATAGGCGATTTGAGTTTTAGTCTGAAAGTTAAAATTAAGGATGTTGCCGGTAAGATTCAAAATAGAATCGATAAGTTTACCAACAGAGTTTCTATTATTGATTCTATGGGTTTTGACGGTAAATTTGGCTCGCACTTAATCAGATTAATGCTTGAAGGTCTTGAATTACTTGAAACAGGCAATATTGAATTTCCACTTAAGGATAGAAATTTATTGACAGATATTAAAAATGGTAAATATACTTTGAAAGAAGTTGTAAAGATATCGGAAGAACTTGAAAAACAAATTACTTATGCCGAAACGATAAGCAAACTTCCAGATAAGCCGCAATACGATGAAATTAATTCGTTATTGATCAAAATAATAAAGACTTATTTATTTTAAAGATGCGGTAATGAAACAATCTGAAATATGTGTAGCTGCGTCAAAATAATTTGATTATCCCGAAAATGGTTTGTGCTTGAAATATCAAAATATATAAGTTATGCGAAGGCCCTTTTACATGGTGCATGACTTCGCATATGATTTCAATAAATTACTGGAGGAATCCGTAAAAGTTCACGGGCACCTCTGTGCCGGCCAGGTTCTTGGCGTGAGGATGTCCCTACTGGGCCTTACACTGGTGGGTATAAGCGACCCGAAGGGAAATGACAGGAAAAGCCTGATTGTTTACGTCGAGATAGACCGATGTGCCACGGACGCCATCCAATCTGTAACCGGCTGTACTCTGGGGCACCGGTCTCTGAAGTTCCTGGACTACGGCAAGATGGCCGCCACGTTTTTGAATCTCGCCACGGGACGAGCCGCTCGGGTTGTTGCCAGGGAAGATTCGAGAGAGGCTGCAAAGCGATACTACGCTAACAATCCGGACCTCATACCGGTTCCTCTATCAGGCCCAATGCCTCTAAACCAAACCTCCCCGGCAAGCCCACCGCCAACTACCATGGAAATTCAGATTAGCGCTTATCGGGTAATGTCCGACGAGGAGCTATTCTACTGGGACTTCGTGAAGGTCTCTCCCAGGCCGGAGGACCTGCCCGGCAAACCACTGAGGCGGGTTGTTTGTTCTCGTTGCGGGGAATACGTGCAGGACGGCAGAGAGGTGCTCCGGCAGGCTGAGGACAATCCTGTGGGCAACGTCGTTCTTTGCCGACACTGTGACCGGGGCGGCTACTACGTCCCCATCGACAAACTGGGTTTTGAGGAGGGGTAACGGCCCGCGTTAAGGCACAAAATGTGAAGCACTGGAATCGTCGTGCGATATCTCTATGACCGTAACCTCCGGCGGCGAGAGGAACCTTATTGGCGGTCCCCAGGTGCCCGTGCCGCGGGATACGTACATGAGGCTGCCGCGGCCTGCATTATAGGTGCCGGCATGAACGTGATAAAAGGCCCTGGTAACCAGGTTGAAAGGGAATATTTGCCCCTTGTGGGTGTGGCCGGATAACTGAAGGTCGAAGAGGCCTATGCTCTGGTTGTCGATTACAGGCCTGTGTTTGAGAAGTATGGTGAACTTGTCGCGCGGAAGGGCTGACAGGAGTTTCGCCTCACCGTCGATGGGTACGTTGTAGTAGGCTGCCGAAGGATCGTCTACCCCGGCGATGTTAAAGCAGCCTTCTATGGTAAGCCCTTCCTTTCTTAAGACGGTAAAACCTATCCCTTTTGTGAAATTGAGAGAGTGTTGGAGCCCGGCGTAAAACTCATGGTTTCCCGTAATGGCGTACTTGCCGTACCGGGGCAAAATTCCATTCAGAAGGCCGGCTATTGCATCGATGTCATCGGTCTGGGCGTCGACGAGGTCACCGGTAGAAACGAGGAGATCCGGTGCTTCCCTCTTTATGATGCCGGCGATAAGCCCAATTCTCTTTGTTCTTACTATTAGTCCGATGTGGATATCCGATATTTGCACCACCTTGATAGTGCCGATGTTTTGGGGGATCTTCCTGCTTTTTATCGTCAGGTGCTCCGTCTTTACGTCAAGTGCCTCGATGTACCCATAGACAACTATCACCGCCGCGACTGCGAGGGGTATGTAAAAGGACGCACCACTGCCAAAACTTCTTAGTTGCGGTTTGAGTGTAAACACGGCGTTAACGAAATACACTACAGCCCGACATAAGTCGAAAAACACCGATGCCGTAACAAAAAACAGCAGAAAACCCATCCAGATGTACCCTACGTAGGACAAAACAATAGCCAGCCCCTCGTAACCCCTACGTTCGGACAGACGTACGAGTATGGGTGACATAATCATGAGCAGCATAAAGAGGATGGCGGTCGCTTTGGGTAACGTGCCCGGTGCAAGAGCGGCATTTGCATTTCTGAAGGCGTAGTAATGCATAAGGCCATATACGGTGAAATACATGAACAGCAATAGTTTCATTTCTATATTTTAAAACATTTGCGGTTTATTTAGATCGAGGGATAATGAAAATATAGGAATCACCGAAATATCGGAATCATGCAAACGGCGATTTCACCAACATATCGGGGCAAATGGTGCGGTGTGGCATAGCATAGCATAGTAAGGTTTTATCGCGAAGCGCAGAACTTATCCCTGCCAACCGGGGACAGCTCCCTCAGACGCTTTATGATGCCGGGCATTACTTCTATTACGAAATCCACGTCCGCCTCCGTAGTATATCTGCTCAGTGAAAACCTTATGGAGCCGTGTATAAAAGAAGGCGGTACCCCTATAGCCGACAATACGTGACTTGGCTCAGGGGAGCCCGTAGCACATGCCGAACCGCTCGAAGCGCATATGCCGTGAAAATCCAGCATGAGGAGAATGGCCTCGCCGTCGACGTGTTCAAAGCTTATGTTAGTCGTATTAGGCAGACGCTTGTCAGAGTTTCCGTTTAACCGGGCGTCGGGACAATTTTCCAGCAGGTGCTTCTCCAGCTTGTCTCTTAATGCTTTGATCGTTGAAGTATCGTTTTCGATTTCCGTACCGGCCAGTTCACAAGCCTTGCCAAGAGCAATAATGGAAGCCAGGTTTTCAGTGCCTGCACGACGGCCCATCTCCTGGTGGCCGCCGATGAGTAGTGGATGAAACGGTACCCCTCTTCTTACGTAAAGGGCCCCTATACCTTTTGGCGCGTACAGTTTGTGGCCGGAGATTGAAAGCATGTCTATCGCATCTTTACTAACGTCAATGGCAATCTTACCTGCCGCCTGTACCGCGTCGGTATGAAATAGTATTCCCTTTTCCCTGGCGATGGCGCCGAGTTGTTCGATCGGGAATATTACCCCGGTCTCGTTGTTTGCGTACATAACCGTGGCAATAGCGGTATCATCCGTAAGGGCATGGCTGAATGAGCCGACATCGATGGCTCCACTGGAGTCCACGTCGAGATCGGTTACCCTGTAGCCTTTTCCCTCCAGATATTTTAAGTAATTGAGGACTGCGTGATGCTCTACCCTGGTAGAGACTATGTGCTTTTTACCGGGATGCATTTCGATTGCACTGAATATGGCGGTATTGTCGCTTTCGGAGCCGCAGCTTGTAAAGATTATCTCGTCGGCATGGGCACCGATAAGACCGGCCAGTTTCTGCCGGGCTGCTTCGAGTGCGACTCTGGCCTCTTGTCCAATCGTATAGATACTCGATGGGTTAGCATAGAACTTTCCAAGATAGGGCGCCATTTCTTCGGCTACTTCGGGGGCTATTTGCGTAGTGGCATTATTATCCAGATATATAGTGTTCTTTACGGTATTCATCGTATTTATCATCCAACTTTTTTTAGTTTATTTACAGGCGGCAAAGCATTGCGCTCCTTTAATTTTTAACATAAAACCACACGGCCTGTCAATTGCCGTTGATGCGATGGGGTGGAGTGGTGCATAAGTCCGGATTATTTAGATTTTCAGCCATTGAGATTTTGTTACTATATCAAAATTACGATTCCTTATGTGAATTTAGTATTTTTCATAAAAAAGTGTAACCTTTCGTTGATTCTCCCGTCTATATATTAGTATGAGAAATAATGAAACATGTGACAAAGTTGTGCCGGCAGCCATAGGCTGCCTAATTTAGAATGCTTACAGGAGATGCGGGCAGGTATATGGATGCATGCTTCTATGATTTAGCGGCAACTGTCTCTATACTGTTTTCCGTTGATCCCAGGATCAACGAAATAAGTGGCAGATTTGCCGAATCGGATGATGCAAGTCTTATAAACGCCACCTTATCGGGTGATGACGATGCATTTACGGAACTGGTAAAACGTTATAAACATAAAGTATTCGGCATTGCCGTGCGTTTTGCAGGGGATGCCCACGAGTTGGACGACATATGCCAGGAAGTATTTATCAAAGCATACCAGAATCTGGGGAAGTTTCGTGGAGACGCGCCATTCGAACACTGGATATCACGAATTGCCGTGCGAAATTGTTATGATGCCCTTAGAAAAAGAAAGCAGATGGAATATGATTTTAGTTTTGGGAGCCTGGATCTGCCGATTATAGATAATTCCTCTCAAAAAAGCCGTTTGGCAGAGCGAAAGTATAAACAACTTTATGCGGCATTAGAAAAGCTGTCGCCAAAGGACAAAATGGTCATCGTACTTCTTGAACTGGAGGAAAAAACGGTTCGCGAGGTGGCTGCCTTAACGGGATGGAGCGAAACGAACGTAAAAGTGCGGGCATTCAGAGCTCGCTGGAGGCTGAGGAAATATTTGGAGAAAAAAGATGAAACATAATGATGACAAATTATCCGGATTGTTTGCCGTTGTTCGTGAAATGAAACCTGATACGTCTTGTGCCGAGCATAATTTCGAAATTCGCATTAGGGAGCGTTTGCGAAGTGAGAAAGAAAAACAGACACGGATACAAGTGCAAATATTCGAATGGGCCTGGCGGCTTATGCCCGTATTTCTTGCCCTGGTTATAGTGTTTGGCGCATGGAGATTCAGCTCGGACCGCAATTATAATGTCAACTTTCATCTGTTGGCCACCATTCGTTATGAAAGAACAATACTTTTGAGTTTTATGCCGGGGGTATGAGATGAGCAATTGGAAAGGAATTGCCGGAGTAATGCTTGTTTTTATTCTCGGTGTCATTACGGGTTCTATTATATCGCCAATGATATGGCGCAGCCAGATAGAGAGGATTATGAGAGCCGGCCCCGGGCCGATGGGCCACATGATCGTTGACCGAATGAGCGAGGATCTGAAGCTGGACAAGGGACAACGCGAACAATTACGCTCTATAATACAAGAAATGCATGGCGAAATGGAGAAAGTGCACAGGCAATCGTTTCCCCTTATCAAGGACGTCTTCGATAAGACGGATATTAAAATTATCGCTATTTTGCATCCGGAACAGATCGGGAAGTTCAAGGAGCTCATTGCAGAGCGTAAAGAGCACGAAAAGCACGGAGAACATGGAGGACCCGCAGGACACGGAGAACCCTGGAGGCCAGGGCCGGAGGACATGCCCGGCCGGTAATTCATCCGTTTTTGGGTGAATATTTTCTGCATTTGCAGACAAAAGAGGAGGTTATATTCCGGCACATTGAGTTTCTCCCGCAGTATGCGGGAGTATTCGCCACAAATTATCTAAAGGAGGACATCCACATGATTACAGGAGTAAACAGTAGCAGCGGAGTCGATTCGACCTACCGCGCCCAAATGAAGCAAAAAATGCTCGATAAAATGTTCAGTAAGATTGACAGCAGTGGTGACGGTAAAATCAGCAAAAGCGAAATGGAGACGGCGATGTCACAGGCAACGTCTCAGACTGGCTCAAGCAGCGGCACTTCCAGCGCAGATAGTCTTTTCAGTTATATGGATAGCAACAACAGCGGAAGCGTCGATAAGACCCAATTCGAAAATGCCATGACAAAGCTTGGCAATCAGATGGAAAGCTCAAGGCAGGCGATGCAGTCGCAGGGTGGTAAAATGCCGCCACCAGGAGGCATGAACGGTATGAATAGTACCGCCACCGATACGTCGGCGATATTCATGCAAGCCGGCCAATTTATGCCTCCCCCGGACATGGCGTCACTGATAAACAACCTTTCGCTTCAGGCCGGCAACAGTACGGATTCGACTTCTTCAACTTCAACTTCAACTTCGGCTTCAGCTTCTTCTGCGGATACTTCTTCTTCGACTGCTTCGACTTCTTCCTCTGCCGATACTACATCTGCAACCTCTTCCGCTTTTTTCGACCAGATGATCGGCAAAATGTTATCGACCTACTCCTTGTTAGCCCAGTCCGGCCAATCGGGAACTAATCAATCGAGAAATGGGCAATCGGGAACTAATCAATCGGGAAGCAATTATTTGTCTTCGTTAATGCAAAAGTTAAGCAACGGTGTTTACGCATGAGGCGAGGGCTGGTGGAATATTTTCCAAACGAGTAGAAATGCATCGAGTGTGTAACTTGAAGGATCAAGTTGTGTTATCGGTGGGGCATTGGAATCTATGGAGGGTTTTCAATGCTCTTTTTACAGCAATATTATATTGAAATCGTTCGGGCAAATAAGTGCCGGTGATTTTTTCGGCTCACATGGGTACCTCAACATATATAGATTCCGAACACGCTATTGCACATAACAAGATTAAGGTTATTGATACTGAAAAACCCCGATCTATTTATAAACCCCGGTGCTATTTTCGTAGAAACCGATGTAATAATCAAATAATAAAATGGTGGTATGCATGAATCTAAAAATGTGTCTTTGGGCAGCAATATTATGTTTCTTCCCGACCTTTGCCATATGGGCGGGAACCGTAAACCTTCCGCAAACTGCGCAGTCAAGCTGCTGGGATGCAGGCGGCAACTCCATCGCATGTAAGGGTACAAGGCAAGATGGGGACATCAGGGCCGGCTTGGCCTGGCCAAACTCCCGGTTTACCGACAACGGCGATAACACATTGACGGACGCCCTCACGGGTCTTATGTGGACTAAAAATGCCGGTACGCCTACTGTAGGGTCTTGCACTGGTGGTTCTATGTTATGGCAAAGCGCTCTGAACTACGTGGTATGCCTGAACAACGCGAGCTATCTGGGCTATACCGACTGGCGGTTACCAAATGTAGTCGAGCTTCAGAGCCTTGTCAATTACAACGAGCCTGACCCTGCTACATGGCTTAACAGCCATGGATATACAAACGTTATGTCTGCTTGGTATTGGTCGTCTACTACCTACGTTTACTATACTGACTACGCCTGGTTCGTCCATATGTACTACGGCAGCGTGCTCTACGGCTATATGTACAACTACTACAACTACGTATGGCCTGTCCGTGCCGGATAGCAGCTAATTTGAAGTGCGACAAGAAGTTGTCAAAATCAATGTGAAAACTTGTATTCCAAGGATTTCACCCAGTTTTCCTTAACTGGAGAGGTAGCAACTAACCCGTTATCAGGTGATTTTAACGGAACTTGGTAAGCCCGGTTAATCGCTGCGCGACAGCAAGGAAAACCGTAAGGAATTCTGATGGTTAGGCGGGTAAGGGAAATATTAGAAACTGGCGTCAAACCGTTAATCACGAGTTTTCTAAGTGAAAGGGGATTGGAACTTTTGGCAGATAATTAAATAGCTTAGGAGGAAAATGTAATGGCAAGGAAATTTTATTTAGTGATTTCAACTATTTTGATCTTTATTTCAACAGCACACGCGTACGATGCACAAACATGGAAGACCGGACAGCAGGGCTCTTATGACTCTAACAATCCTCAAAGAGACGACGGGGCGTTAAACAGGGGTGTTGCCTGGCCAAGTCCCAGATTCGCCGATAACGGAGATGGCACGGTAACTGATAATCTTACAAGCCTTACGTGGACTAAAAACGCGAACCTGGCTGGAACCACATGGCAGGGGGCGCTTGATTATGTCGCTTCTATGAACACCGGCCCTGGGACATATGGCTATACCGACTGGCGGCTGCCAAACAAGGAAGAACTCTTCAGCCTTGTGGATTTTTCAAACCACAATCCGGCCTTGCCAACCGGAAATCCATTCATAAATGTTCAGTCTGGTTGGTACTGGTCGTCTACTACCAACGCCGGCGGTACAGACAACGCCTGGACCGTCGGTATGCTCAACGGCTACGTGAACAACGACAATAAGTCTTACGGCGGCCACTACGTTTGGCCCGTTAGGGCTGGACAGGTTGGTAATAGTGGATGTCCGCAAGCTACACTATCATCAGCTTTAGAGTTGTATATTCCCAACCTGCAATATACACCGGCTACAGGTGCATCAATGAATATGAGGGTTAATATGGACTATCGGCAAATTGGTAATGATTATTGCTTTAAGCTTACCAGTTACGGAGTAAACCAAGTGAACTCAACGTCTGGTGGATGTCCGCAAGCTACACTATCATCAGCTTTAGAGTTGTATATTCCCAACCTGCAATATACGCCGGCTACAGGTTCATTAATGAATATGTGGGTTAATATGGACTTTCGGCAAATTGGTAATGATTATTGCTTTAAGCTTACCAGTTACGGAGTAAACCCGTAGAGAAAATCAACTTACGTATATTCGGCTTTTTAAGAAAAAGGGTAACTACTCAGGCGCATCGATCCGCTCCTTAACAGTTTCATAATCCTTTTTGTACACCTCACTGTACGGTTACCTTCACGAGGGTGAGGTCGGGTCTGCGTCATGAAATAGGGTTCTAAACAGCGAAACTTTCGCAAAAGTCTTCCAAATGTCCAGAGAGTGAGGTACAACGTACGCCCAGGTTTAGAAATTGCCCATTAGTGCTCGTTTGTAGTACCAAATCATCCATCCCCCCCCCGCTCCTTCCTTTTCAAGGAAGAGGCGGGGGTGATGGATGGCCTGGTCCTTATGTCGGTTACAACCATTTATCAGCCGGCCACGGCAGTCCGGACTTTTCGACATTCCTGCCATCATGGACAACAAATTTACCGTGAGTAGCGAGGTGCGAGCGCTTGAAAAAATCGAGACACTTAAGGTATTCTATTTAATAGTATTTTAATAACATTCGGATTATTCACTCGAGGTAAATAAAAACATGGCCAAACCGGTAGTAGTAATAGTAGGAAGGCAGAACGTGGGCAAGTCCACCCTCTTTAACCGCATGGTGGGCCGCCGTCGCGCCATCGTCAAGGACGAGCCCGGAGTGACCCGCGACAGGCTCTACGAAGAGGCGGAGTGGGAAGGCAGGAAGTTCATCCTGATAGATACGGGGGGCTTTTTCACCGGCTCGGACGACGACGTCATTGCAAAGGTAAAAGACCACGCACTGGAAGGCATCGACGAGGCCGACCTCGTTATCCACCTCCTCGACGGCAAAGACGGCCTTTTGCCCGGTGACAGGGAGCTTGCCGACTTTATCCGCACGTATAATAAGAAGGTACTCTGGGTCGTTAACAAGATAGACACACCCAAGAGCGAGACCAGGCTTTACGACTTCTACCCGCTCGGTGGCAGCGTAATCCCTCTTTCGGCTGAGCACGGATTGGGGTTTGACGATCTCATGGACGAGGTGGTCTCGCAAATGGGCCCGGAGGAGACGGCCGGTGACGAAGCAACCGCGGAACTCCCCCGGATAGCCATCGTAGGCAGGCCAAACGTGGGAAAATCAACGATGGTAAACGCGATACTTGGCAAGGAACGCATGATAGTCAGCCCGGTGGCAGGCACTACAAGGGATGCCATCGACAGCGTCTGCACTTACTATGGACGCAAGTACGTGCTCGTGGACACGGCCGGGATAAGGAAAAAAGGAAAGATCTCACAGGACGTGGAGTATTTTAGCGTCGTACGCGCCATAAGAAGTATCGAACGCTCCGACGTAACCTTAGTGCTCTTAGACGGTTCCGAGGGAGTAGTGGAACAGGACAAAAAGATCGTCTACCTCGTTAAAAATGCCGGCAAGGGGCTGATAGTCCTCATCAACAAGTGGGATACCGTCGAAGACACCGAGACTGCGTATACGGCATACCTGGACACCCTTAACCGTGAACTCGGCTCACTGGACTACGCGCCCATTCTGACTACGTCTGGGATAACCAAAAAGCGCATCACGAAAATATTCCCCATCATTGACGAGATAGTCCAGACACGAAGGTACAGGATAGGCACCGGAGCGTTAAACAGGCTCACAGATAAGATCAACAAGGCGCTGCCAATGTATTCGGGACGCCAGGCGAAGGTTTTCTATGCCACCCAGGTGGACATAGAGCCGCCCCAGTTTGCCATATTCGCCAACTATCCGGATGCCATAAAGTCCAACCACATACGGCACATGGAGAAAATAATCCGCGAGGAATACCCATTTAAAGGCACTCCTATTAAAATCTTCATTAAAAAGCGAATGAGGTAGGGGATATGAATATGGAAAAACTATGGAAAAATCGTCGGAAAGCTATGAGGAAACCATGGAAAAGCTAAAGGTAATATTCCACGTAAACGAAGCCGGGAAATGGGACGTCGCCATCGGTAACGTTACCAACCTGCTGAATGACACGGGAGATGACGCGGTCGAGCCGGTAATACTGGCAAACGGCCCATCGGTGGAAGCCTTCACGAACACCGCTCAAGTGGAGACTATGAAGGCGCTTGCATCGAGGGGGGTAATCTTTCTGGCTTGCCGCAACTCGTTGAAAAAACTCTGCTCTCAAAGCAGCGCCTGCATAAGCGAGGAATTCCTTCCAAAGTTCATACGGGTCGTGCCGTCAGGCGTGACGGAACTCGTACGGAGACAGGCCGCCGGATTTGCTTACATAAAGCCCTGAACCCGGTGCCCCGGACATCCGTTTTACGCGTAATCAACGCATGCCAAAGCCATATAAAATCAGACGTCTAAAAGCCGGGGACAAGATAGGAGTGGCGGCGCCCTCCGATCCGGTAAGAGGCTCCGGGCAGTTCGAAGAGCTGTACAAAGGGTCAGGCTTGCTTCGAGAGATGGGGTTTGACGTGGAGATAGGCAAGTTCGTCTCGTCGTCCAGTCCCGAAAAACGTGCCATGGACGTAAATCTTTTTTTCTCGCGGCCCGACGTCGGTGCCGTTATATGTGCCCGGGGCGGTGATAGCGCCGAAACGGTACTTCCATTTCTGCAATGGGATACTATTGCGGATAACCCAAAGATATTCATGGGATTTAGCGACGCCACCGTACTTATAAACGCCATATACGCCAAAGTCGGCCTCGTCACTTTCCATGGGCCCGACGTGTGTTTCACTCTGGGCAGATACCCTTTCGCCTATACCAGGGAAGAACTCGCAGCCCGTCTCTGTAATGGTAAGACCGGCAAGGTTCGCCAACTCGCCACGAACACCATACGCGGCGGCAATGCAAGGGGCAGACTTCTCGGCGGCAACCTCCGATGCCTCCTGAAGCTTGCCGACACGGTTTATTGGCCCGACTTTACCGGTTCGATTTTAATGCTCGAATCCTTCAGGCTTACCGAAGAGCGTTGCATCGCCTACCTAAACGAGCTTAAAACCATGGGAGTCTTTGATCTTATAACCGGCGTTATCGTCGGCTTCGTTTACTCCATGCAAGTGGAGCAGCCGGGGGGGCGGCAGATGGAGTACCTGCTAAGCGAGCTCACGGAGGATTATGGATTCCCCATACTCAAGGTAGAAAACTTTGGCCACGCTTGTCCTACCACGGTACTGCCAATAGGATGTGAAGTGCAGCTCGACGCAGACGCTGCAACGGTTGACATCACGGAGGAGTTCCTCATTTAGGAAGCCCGGCAAGGGGGGCACAAAATCGGTTGACAAGCCGATTCTAAAAGTGTACAATACTTAGACGTTTAGTTTTAGCGCCACTAGCTCAACGGCAGAGCAGCGGACTCTTAATCCGTTGGTTGAAGGTTCAAATCCTTCGTGGCGCACTGATATATCCGCCGACTTGACAACAGCTTTCCAACGTGGTAAAATCTTTGTATGGAACTGAATTTATCGACGACCGAAGATTTAAAAGCTACCCTGGAAGATTTATTTAAACAGTTTGCATCTGAAATCCGGGCGGAGCTTGAAAAACGTCCTACAATGGCTGAAATCAAGAAAGAGCTTGACAAGAAGCCCAATAAAGACGAAGTTATAGCCATCGTCCGCAAGGAGCTTGCCGATTACCCCAGGAAAGACGAAGTCCGCCAAATGATTCGGGAAGAGCTTGAAGATTATCCCAAGAGAGACGAAGTCCCAACTAAAGCCGACATCCGACAAATTGTTCGGGAAGAGCTGCACGATGCTTCCTTCACGACCCGCATCGCCTTAGCGGAACCGTCGAAACACTAATCCGCCATAAACGCCGGGAGTTTACCTGAAGAGGTTGTATTTAAATATGCAGTAGAGTGCCTTGAAACCGTCCATTAAGACGATTTTCTTGCCCTCCTCGTAAGTACGTCCGTAATACGAGATGCCTACCTCGTAAATCCTGCATTTGGTCTTTGCGATTTTTGCGGTAATCTCCGGCTCGAACCCGAAGCGATCCTCCTCGATGTCGATGGCCTTTATGATCTCGCTTCTGAAAGCCTTATAGCAGGTTTCCATGTCCGTTAGATTCAGGTTGGTCAACATGTTCGAAAACAGTGTGAGTACCGAATTTCCCACCCTGTGCCAGAAATACACAACCCTGTGGGGACCGCACCCCATAAAGCGGGAGCCGTAGACGACGTCCGCCTTTCCGGACAGGATTGGGGCCAGTAAGTGCGGGTACTCGTCGGGGTTGTATTCGAGGTCGGCGTCCTGTACGATGATGACCTCTCCCCCGGCCGCCTTTATTCCGGACCTGAGTGCGGCGCCCTTGCCCATGTTCCGGTCGTGGTATATAGCCACGTCTACCCTGCCGGCTATCCTGTCCATTATCAGTTCTCTGGTGCCGTCAGTGGAGAAATCGTCTACCAGCACGATCTCCTTGTCCGGGTAAGGAGAGTTCCTGATAGCTTCGACGATTGTCTCTATGGTGCCTGCTTCGTTATAGCAAGGTATCACTATGGAAAGTTTCAATTTTCTGCCGGGTGGTTTTACAAAGACAAATTGTTTTCCATATCCAGAGACGTAATAACTTCCAGCGCAATCTCTTCTACCGATTTATAAGTAACGTCAATCACGGGCCATGAAGGGTGGCGCCGGAAAAACTCGCGGGCAAACTCAATTTCCTCAAAGACGCTTTGAATAGTCGAATAATCCGTTTGTTGCATCATTCCAAATTGTTTGGCGCGTACTTTACGTATATCGGCAAGCCGCTCCGGCTGGATGATCAGACATACGGTCTTATTCCGGATATGTTTCAGTTCTTCGGGGGGATTAATGCCCTGCACTATCGGAACGTTCGAAACCTTCCACCCGTGGGAAGCCAGGTATATGCTCAAAGGAGTCTTGGACGAGCGGGAAACTCCTAAAATGATTATATCGCTCTCTCCGATGGTCGATAGTCCCTGTCCGTCGTCGTGATCTACGGTAAAGTTAATCGCCTCGATGCGGGCCTCATATTCGGATGACAGAGGTTTATAAATGCCCGGAACACTTTTAGGACTCAGACCGAGAAAGCCCTCGAACCTCGAAAGGATAGGGCCCAAAACGTCCACAGTCTGTATGCCTGACTTGTGTGCATCATGAAAGAGAAGATCCCGGAGCTGCTGCGATACGATAGTGTAGACTATAACCGTCTTACTACCCGATGCCTCGGCAACGACGTACCGCACCTTTTCTTCGGTATTAACTTCGGGAATTACCCTAACGGTAACGTTGTCTGCTTCGAATTGCACAAGTGCCGATTCGATGACACCCTTAGCCGTTTTACCGGTGCCGTCCGATACCGCGAAAAAAGTATAATCAACCATTTGTCATTCTCTCCATGGGTTTCGATAACTTTATAATGGTTTTCGATATCTTTCTATATACTTCTAATTATTATAATACATCCAACGGAGCTTCCCGGTCAATTAAGCCTTGATTTAAAATACGTTTTATATCATAATAGCTTCATCGAGTAAAAATATCCGAACTTTTAACGCAAACTTTCAGGAGGATCTAAAATAGTGGAAAAACTTGAAAAATTAAGTGGTTTTGCCGGGCGCAAAGGGCCATTACTGCTGATAATAATGGACGGGGTTGGGCTCGGCAGGCAAGACGACTCCAACGCGGTGTCCCTGGCTAATACTCCCACCCTGGACAGGCTCTTAAAGGGCGAGTGTTTCATATCCATAGCGGCCCACGGAGAGGCCGTTGGCCTTCCCTCCGACGAGGACATGGGCAACAGCGAGGTCGGACATAACGCACTCGGCGCCGGACGGGTGTTTGCGCAGGGCGCCAAGAGGGTTAACGAAGACTTCGCCACGGGGCACGTCTTTTCAGGCAAGCTCTGGAACGAGATCGTCGAAAGAGGTAAAAAGGGCGGTGCCGTACACTTCATCGGCCTGTTTTCCGACGCCAACGTCCATTCCAACTTAAACCACGTTTACCAGATGATAGACAGGCTGGCTGAGACCGGTATTCGGAAAGTCCGCGTCCATCCTCTCCTTGACGGAAGGGACGTAGGTCCCCGTACTGCCCTGTCTTACGTACAACCGATGGAGGAAAAGCTCAAACAGATCAGAGACTCCAAAGGTTTCGACTACGTTATAGCCTCCGGCGGAGGCAGAATGAACGTTACCATGGACAGGTACGAGGCCGACTGGAATATAGTAAAGCGTGGATGGGATGCACACGTTAACGGCATCGGAAGGAAGTTCCACTCCTGCACGGAGGCCGTCAATACATTCTACACCGAAGGCGTGGATGATCAATACATGGGAGCATTCGTCATAACCGACGACAAGGACGAGCCCGTAGGCAGGATGGAAGATGGCGACTCGGTCGTCTTTTACAACTTCCGTGGCGACAGGGCCATGGAAATATCGAAGACCTTCGACTCCGGCCCCGAGTTTAACAAGTTCGACAAGGGCCGTATTCCCAACGTCCTTTACTGCGGCATGATGGAGTACGACTCCGAGGCAAAAGTTCCGAAGAACTATTTAGTTCAGCCTCCCCTTATCCAGAATACGGTTTCCGAATATCTCATACGGGAAAAGATTACCTCCTTTGCCATTTCGGAGACTCAAAAGTACGGCCACGTCACGTACTTTTGGAACGGCAACAGGTCCGGTTACATCGATAAAGATCTGGAATACTACGAGGAGATAACCTCCGACAGGATCCCCTTTGACCAGGCTCCAAAGATGAAGGCCATCGAGATTACCAACAGGACAATCGAACTTCTTAATTCCGGCAAGTACAGATGGGGCCGCCTTAATTTCGCAAACGGCGACATGGTTGGCCATACCGGCGTTATGAAGGCGACCATCGAGGCCGTGGAGACCGTGGACTCCTGCGTATGCAGACTTCTGAGCGTCGTGGAAAAACTCGGTGGTATCGCCATCATCACTGCCGACCACGGCAACTCGGACGAAATGTTCGAGGTAAAAAAAGGCAAAAAAACGCTAAAAACATCCCACACCCTCAATCCGGTACCCTTCATTATCCTGGACTACGGCTACCAGGGCGAATACAAAATATCCAACGTCGGGCGTCCGGGGTTGAGTAACGTGGCGGCAACTATATGTAACCTCCTGGGTTTCGAGAAACCGGAGAACTACGACCCGTCTTTAATCACCTTCGTAAAATAAGAAACGTGCGATTAAACATCCGATTAAACGTGAGGTTAACGTACGATTAAATGTGCGAAAAATGTGCGATTATAAAAACGGCGATGTGCCGGGCCGGCTATCGACCGCCTGGTTCATCACCGTAAATTGTTTGCCAACGGGTGCTTTCCATCGATTGATTTCACAACGGGGTGGCGAACATAACACCTCTGGCTTGAAAATTCGGAATTTATGCGGCAAATATCGATTGACAGTATTAATATATTCATGTATAATTAAACGTTGATTGAATGAGTAAACCTCGTTAATTTGCCAATCATCAGGTATTCCTGGGTAGCTCAGCCGGCAGAGCGGGTGGCTGTTAACCACTTGGTCGGGGGTTCGAATCCCTCCCCAGGAGCCAAAACTAATTTTTAGCTCTTGCCTTACAGGGGAAACATTCGTAACAGGTTAACTCTGCAGATGATAACGCCGCAGAAAAATTATCGGAGCGTAAGTGGTTGCTAAAGGGCACTCAATAGAGCTTAAAAGCTTCGAACTTATAAAGAAAGAGATGAAGAACAGCTTTTCACCTTTAGAATTACCTATCGTGCAGAGGGTTATACACTCAACGGGGGATTTCAGTTTCGAAGATACGATACGTTTTCATCCCGGCGCAATCGAAAAAGGCATTGAAGCCATCAGGGAAGGCAAGAGCATCTTCGTTGACGTAAAGATGCTTGAGGCCGGGATAAACAAACGCCTTCTCTCCCAGTTCGGCGGCAAGGTGATTTGCTATATATCCGACCGGAAAGTTGTACAGGCAGCCGCAGTGAGGGGCCTGACGAGAGCGGAAACAGCCGTGGAAATCCTCTTTTCCGACGACGGTGTGCTTTCCGGCGTTGGCATAGTTGCCATAGGCAATGCACCCACGGCCCTTCTTAAGCTAATCGAGCTTTTCAAGTCCGGAGCAAAAAGCCCTCCGCTTATCGTGGGTACTCCCGTAGGGTTCGTAAACGCAGCGGAATCGAAAGATATGCTGGCCAATACGGATTTCCCTTTCATCACCTGCCTGGGCAGAAAAGGTGGAAGCAGCATAGCCGTGGCCATCGTAAATGCACTCCTGAAGCTTTCCTTGCCTAACTGACTTCCGGAGAATGTTCGAAATCCATAACGATATCCGTACTCGCTTCGATCATACTTATTTGATACGATCTTCAGATATTCGACTTTGATTCGATCATCACATATTCGACGTTCATATTTGAGTATTCGTATTTGAGCGAACATAATGGAGATATTACCCCCGGCAGATTGGAAAGAGCTCCTCGACTATATGTCAAAGGGCGGACAAACGGTACTCCTTCTCGGTGCCGTCGATTCGGGCAAGTCCTACCTGGCGAGATACCTGCTCGAAGGACTGCTAAACATGGGGCTTCGGGTCTGCCTTGTTGACGCTGACGTAGGCCAGTCCTCCCTTGGTCTTCCGTCCACGGTCTCGATGAAGGTTTTTGGAAAACCTGGTGACATCGCCAATTTTTTATTCGAAGAGTTCTTCTTCGTCGGCTCGATAGATGCCGCCAGGGCCGCCCCGCTTATCGTTGAGGGGGCAAAGAAATTTGTCGATGCCTGCCGTGGCCGTTCCGACGCCATCCTGGTGGACACGACCGGGCTGGTCTCCGGGTCGGTCGGGCGTGACCTCAAACTCCGAAAGATAATGGCAGTGGAGGCGGACACCATAGTCGCCTTGCAGGCCTGCGGTGAGGCAGAACATATAGTGGCCTGCATGAGAGGGCAGCGCGTATTTCGCCTGCCAATATCTCCCGCAGTTAAGAGACGCAGCAGGGAGGAGCGCGCCAGGTACAGGAAGGAAAAGGTTCGTCGATATTTCGACGCCACGGATGTTGGCCAATACATACTTCAGAGAAATAGTGCCGGGTTTCTTTACATGGGCAGAAGGGTCGACATTGCAGACAGGCTCATAAGGGAAAGCCATGCAGCAAAGGATGGCCTCATGGCTCTGTGCAGAGACGGCCGGCATGGCGATTCCGGCCATACCTACCCTGGCCTCTCCGATTCAGGCCGTACCAATACCGATCATGCCGATTCCGGCCACGCCGCTCTGGCAATGGTTGCTCCGGCAATGATCGTCGAATGTGACGCCGATTCCATAGAATTCCTCTCCCCTGTTAAGTCTTTACGCGGCATAGCAACGGTACTGCTTGGAGACGTAACCGTGTAAGGGGTAAGGTTACGAAGAAACTTGTCGGAAGTTTACACATAAACTTATCGGGCAGAAACCGCAAGAGACGTCAAGCTATAGATTATACTCATAATACCCAACGCTACAAAATTATACCCAAACCCAACGATACCCTAAAGCAGCCGATACTTTAGCGGCATTATTGGCACGGCATTATTTTAGTGCCACGGCATTATTGGCACGGTAGAGATAGCGTTTTTGGGGGAACCTTCGATTATCTTATCACTATACGCAAGGTATATCAGCGTGTTACGTTTTTTATCAAAAAAACGAACAACCTGAAGCTTCTTAAAAAGCAATGATGTTCTTTTTTCGAAAACGTCTTCTCCATCTTTTATCTTGCCCTTAATAACTATAGGTCCTATCTGACGGCACGCTATCGAAGCATCCGATGTATCTTCGGCTACTCCAACCGCACCTTTTAAGCCGCCCTTCTTTGCCCTGCTTAAATGGCAGGCGACTCCTTCGACTTTAGGGTCATCGAATGCCTCTATTACTATTTTATGATTAGGCGTAAGTAAATTAAACTTTGTACTTACGCTGCCAATTTCCTCGGCATAAACGCCTGCACTAAAATATAATATAAAAAACAATATAATAGCGTTTCTCATTTGATTCCTGGTTTTATCACGTTTTTGTTATATGTATTTAAAATACATACTAAAACATAGTATCGCAGCGTTTATTCATAACGTTTATCGAAAACACGGTATGCTTGAGTGAAAATCCGGGCAAAACAAAACTGCTAACAATAACAAGGCAGCTACGTATTATGAATTTGCACGCTATCAAAAGGTCTTTTCAACCTGGCAGATAGCGTGGACCATTCTCAATAACCTACCCGTATAGCAAACGAAACTACTCATTATTGCTTGCGTCTAAAGACGGCAATAAAAAACAAGAAGGGTATAACTTTGTATTATACCCTTTATGTAAAAACAAATAAGACTTTATATAATCGAGACTTTAACGGCTCTCAAACCTTTTTTGTCCGTTTCCACTTCGAAGGAAACTTTCTGTCCATCCTCTAATGTTTTGTAGCCAGAGCTAGTAATTGATGAGTAGTGAACAAATATGTCCTTCCCATCCGCATCATCCGTAATAAAGCCATAACCTTTACTGCTGTTAAACCATTTTACTTTTCCTTCATGTGGCATAATGTATATACTCCTAATATTTTTATTATCCTTACCGGATGAGATTAGTATAACAGAGATTTTTTAAAATTGCAAGTTAATTTTATACTTAATTTTCTGCTTAAGCAAAGCCTGCTTAATCAATGGTGGTTCTCAGGGCTTCGGGCTTGAATCCCTGGTGAAACCGAATCCAAACTTCCTCGATTAGAGTTCCAATTCAGCACTAAACCCTCTATCCCTGAAATAAACACCTTAAAACTATGGGAGCGATTGCCGTTTATAGACAGAAATGGGCCTAATAAGCGTGATCCGGATACCTTTTGATAACGGCCAGCGGTTAATTTCCCGATTTCTTGCAGCGGATTTCCAAGGCTATCCGGGTTGCGGAATTTCCCTTTTCTTTGCTTAGTGAGTAGTTTAGGGTAGAACTGGTTTTCAGGCTCTTCTACGCAAAGCAGCGGGAAGGGGTTTGGATCATAAAGCATTACAAGGTAAGCAAACATTTTAATGGTACCGTCGGAAACATATCTTGCCAGGAATGGATCTTCGAATGCTCCGTCCCGAAACCGCAACAAAACACGGCCTTCTTCGGTTGTCTTAGCTTCCACGTTGGAAATGCCTGGAACGCGATGGGAGAGTTTCTCCAAAATTTCGTCAAAGTCTTTCCTGTGGCGGGTGTACAAATATTCGGTTACCAGTGACAGATTCTCCCCCTCCGTCGATAAATGTTCGGCATAGCCCGCTTCCACACGAACACGGCTCATTACATAGACCTTCCATGATGTTAGTGTCTATTTGGCCCTTTTGTACGTATTTTACCATTTTTGGAAGAATATTATGTGAATCTATGGTGATTATGTACGGCATTCGCGGAGCTTTTAAGGGGCGTAAATAACGGATTGCTTCGGCACGCATAATGATATTTCAAACAACGTCGCGGAGTCGGGTAAGATCGACTTATTTCATGTCGGATCTAAGCTAATGAGCCCACGTCCTGCAGGTTCTTATATGGCGTTGCGGGAGTTTTACCCCCTCACAACGCCACACGAATCTTTTTAAGGGCGCTTTCTATGGGCGCTTTTAAAGAAAACCGCCTATTCCTCTTTGTTCTTACCTTTAAGAACCTCACCCGATTTTTCGATGGTTTCCATCATGCACTGTGGCATGTTCCTCGCGAAAGTGGTCAGAAGTATGAAACCCTTCTGTACCTCCGGATCCATTACGGATGAAAAGAGGCTCTTCATACCCGGCTTAAGTGGCTTTTCCATAACCTGCTGCATGGTGCGCACCGCGCACTTCTCCATACCCTTGATCATGTACTCCGTCTCCTTGGCGAAGGCCGTATTCAGAGTAAAGTCCAGGTCGCCGCTCTTATCGAAACGGTAGAGAAAGTCGAGGAGCTTGCTGAAAGCAGGGACATTTTCGCCCGTCTTTACGAGAAGTCCGAATGTCTCGTCATTTTCGAAAAGGTACCTGAACGTGTTGATGGTGGGCATTAGTTCCTTTACCATCTTGTCTACGGCTGGAGCGAAGTCTTCGAAAAAGCCTTTAAACGCCTCCATCGTCTTCATCATCGTTAAAAAGGTGGGGACGTTGTCGCCAATCGTCTTGAGCAACTGAAGCGTCTCTTCACGCTCGAATTTAATCCTGAGCTCGCTCAACGTGGCGTTTATCTCTTTTGCCATCCTATCCATGCCGGGCATCATGTCGAGATAAAAGTTTTCGAGAATTTTTACCTTGCTGTGTATCTCATTTATCTGTGCGGCCATTTTCTCCATGGCGCCGTCGTTTTGTACAGTTGTTTTAATAGCCATATAGTACTCCTCAAATAAGATTGGGTTTTATATTAAACCATTCAGCATAAGGTTCCAGTACAAAGGCCTGAGCGTATGGACTTTGAGGACCCAATTGGCATAACTTTCTATTGCGGGAGAAATGGCCTCTTCGTAATTGAACTGGGCGAACATGACCCTCTTGTCCCTTGTAAGCATAGGGCAGATGATCTCTCCGTCGTACTTCGCGTGCGTCTCCATTCCCGTAATCTCCGCTCCCAGACGAGCCACAAGTACTTTGGCCTGCTTTCTGATTCCGGAGGCCGTCTTTGACGTGGGGAAGTCCGTGGCATCGCCGATTCCATAGATGTTGCTGAATTTCTTGCTGACCATCAGGTGCTTGTCGCATGTAACCCAACCGGCTGCGTCTCCTACGCCTTCGGAGTTTTCGACGACCGCCTCGCCGCCATGGGGCGGGGTTATGCTCAGAAGGTCAAACTTCACTTCTTTGCCGCCGTAATCCTTCAGCACTCTCTTTTCGTAGTCGACCTCGGAGGGCGCGAAATTCGCTACCGTCTCGATATTTCTCGAGGCAAATATGCTGATTAGTTTGGACGCGTAAGGCTCCCTGCTGAAAACCGCAGGCATTGGCGTGGTAAATATGAACTTGAACTTCTCCCTCAGACCCTTGCGTTTCATCAGGTCCTCTGCCATCATTATGAACTTCATTGGTGCGGCAGGACACTTGATGGGCATCTCGCACACCGTGGACACTATCGTCCCACCGTCCATATCCTTGAGCTTGTCCCTAAGCTTTATGGCACCTTCGAGCTTATAGAAGGTAAATACGTTTTTGGAAGCCTCGAGGCCTTCCTTCAATCCCTCCGGCTCTTCGAACAAGAGCTTCGCGCCACTGGCTATGACCAGGTAGTCGTAAGTCAATTCGCCGCTCTTTACCGTGTACACCTTGTTGTTGGCGGGATCTATCTTCGTTGCCTCGTCAGTTACCAGCTTTATCCCGTCAAAAAAGAGATCCTTCACCGGCCTCATGAGGTTCTTTGGTTCGTCCAAATCAAACACCACCAACGTGAAAGCCGGCTGGTAGAAGTGCTTTTCGCTTTTTTCTATAACGGTAATCTCTACGTCGTCAGGTGAGAACTCCCGTCTCATCCTGTTCGAGAACATTACACCACCGCTGCCTCCTCCGATTACGACTATGCGCTTCATAACGTGTATTACCTCCTTGATTATAATTATTCCAAATTTACGTATTGTCTTGACAAAAATGTTTACACTATAATTAAATCAAATATCAATATAAATGTCAACTTGAATTCTCATTTACCACATTATTTAAAATTACCGTCTATAAGTTAGAGCCCGCAAAGAGGCTATTTCCCATACTTTCAGTGCTTCCTGCATCTTTATAATTTCGTCGGAAATGTTTCATCCGACGCAAAAAAGTATGCTATCAACTGAAAGTATGCTATTATACAATAGTACGCTGGAAAGACATTACGCAAGATGATACACGGTTTAGTGGAGGTTTGAAAATGGAACATTACACGGAACATTACGTAGTCCTTATAACCGCACCGGATAAGCAGGAAGCCGAAAAGATCGCCACAAAACTTGTGGAGGAAAACCTCGCCGGATGCGTAAACATCGCACAGGAGATTGACTCCGTCTTCCGATGGGAAGGCAAAATAGACCACGTAAAGGAAGCTCTGCTAATAGTTAAGACAAAAAAGGATAATTTCCCCAGGCTGCTCGATTGCGTTAAGTCCATGCACACTTATACGGTGCCGGAAATAATCGCTCTCCCTATAGTAGACGGCTCGGAGGATTACCTGAAGTGGCTTAATAGTTAGATTCGGGACGGCTTAGCAGGCCATTTAGGACAGGGCGAGTATGCCGGCAATCAGGATGTCGAAGGATGCCGGCAATCACAACGCAGTAGTACGATGACAAAATCACGACACCGTACCATGCTGGCAATCAGGACACCTTCGAATGGTTCGCTGCCTCTTTTGCGGCTGTATCGCTTAAGCCGAAACAGAGGCAGCGAAATTCGACAACGTATTATAACCCCAAAGTAAAAGCCTATACGGCCTCGACTGCCTTTACGTCAGGGATTTCAGACTTTAGCCTCGCTTC
>JADFXJ010000183.1 GCA_015233615.1 Nitrospirota bacterium | reverse complement strand
TCATGGAAAGTCGGCGGTCCAAACGGGGGCACGCTTTCGATCGCTGCCGGCAAGACGTTAACGTCGAATAACACCTGCACGCTGGCATGTACCGATAGTTCGACGCTTACTTTCGCGGCGGGCGGCACGCTCGGCACGATGGCCTACGACACATGGCCTTGCACGACGTTGGGCGATATTATTTACGGGGGAGCAAGCGGCGCTCCGGCACGCCTGGCAGGCAATACAACAACCATGCCGAGATTTCTTACTTCGACGGGCGCCTCTTCAGCGGCGACGGCGCCCACGTGGACGGGTTCTACCGGCGCTGGTAGCGTGGTACTGGCCACATCCCCGAAGTTTGCCACCGGGATCGGGGTAAACGGCACTGCTCCCGTCTCTACGACCGGTGTTGTCGTAGCGGGGAGCAATCTGACACGTGGAATAGATTCACAAATTAGCGGAACCGGCGCGCTTAATCATGGAGTAATTGGTGGCACCTATGGTGCCGGAGCTGTGAATTATGGGGGATACTTCTACGCGTCAGGCGGAGGTACGAATTGGGGATTAACCGTAGCTTACGGAAATGCGAATATTGGAGATAAACTCTGTATCGGAAATACAAATTGTGCCACCGCTTTAGACGTTACCGGCACTATCCGGCAAACTACAGCCGAATCCTGTGATGCGGTGGTTACAAATTCAAGTGGTGACTTTTCGGGATGTGCTTCGGTTACCGGTAGCGGCGGAACTTTGGTAGAGGCCTCGCTTCCGACTTTTACCACCGGGATCGGGGTAAACGGCACTGCTCCCGTCTCTACGACCGGTGTTGTCGTAGCGGGGAGCAATCTGACACGTGGAATAGATTCACAAATTAGCGGAACCGGCGCGCTTAATCATGGAGTAATTGGTGGCACCTATGGTGCCGGAGCTGTGAATTATGGGGGATACTTCTACGCGTCAGGCGGAGGTACGAATTGGGGATTAACCGTAGCTTACGGAAATGCGAATATTGGAGATAAACTCTGTATCGGAAATACAAATTGTGCCACCGCTTTAGACGTTACCGGCACTATCCGGCAAACCGGAGCGCCGAACTGTGGCACAAACAATGTGACATCCGATCCTAATGGTGGCCTTATTTGTGGATCTTCCGATGCAAGATTGAAAACCAACGTTTTAAACATTCCCTATGATGGTGGCTTGGTTATAGATGGGATGAGGCCGGTGTTTTATCATTGGACGGTCGAATCGGGTAGAGACAACCAGTTGCATGCCGGCTTTATTGCTCAGGACGTTCGACCCGTATTGCCCGGTGCCGTTACGCCATGGACGGATTCGAAAACGGGTATAGAGTATTACGGTATCGATTCCCTGGCATTATTGTCATATGGAGTTTTAGAGCTTCAGCATTTACGTGTTCGTGTTGGCTTACTCGAAGGCATACCGATAAGCCCCTCCTCGGACAATGCCACGCCTATAGCCGTCGTTACCGGTGGACTACAATTTGATTCGGGCAGCCAAACAAAACCCGATTGCACGGATGAGCGACGCGGCACACACTGGTTTACCAGGGATGACAACAACGTGGACGACGTCGTGGAGGTTTGCGCTTACGTCGAAGGCGTAATCGGATGGAGAAAGATAACGTGGAACTAATACCAAGTGGCATTCAAAAGAGTAAAGGACAAAAGATTAACACGAAAAGCACGAACAAAGGCACGAAAGGCACGAAAAAAAGGTAAGGAGGATGTATGAGTAAGATTTACGACCACTTTGGAAAGGCGATTTTAGGATTAATGGCGGCGCTATGTTTAGCGATCGCTCTGGCAAGCTGCACGACGCTGCAGGTAAAGCCGGTAACCGACACTGCCGGCGTTGCCGTAGGACTTGCGTACAACGCGGCAGAAACGGCTCACGCAAACGGGCAAATAAGCGATGCGCCGTGGGCTAAAATTCAATCGGATTATACGCTGGCAATGGAATCTATTCACGCGGCAATGGCTATCGAGGACGCTGCGTCAGATATCGGGGCGGCTCAAAGTACGGCTGAGTGGGAGAGGGCAATCAACGCGGCATTTGTAGCAGCGGAGGATATATCGGCTATCGTCAGGCAGGTGAAGCAGTGATGGGCGGGTATGAGTTTGCGACGGGAGGTCTTGTGTTTTCGGCCGCGTTTTGGAAGGTTCTGGGGACGGTAATAGCCTGCCTGATCGCGTGGGCGGCAAAGTCCATGGCAGCCAGGTTTGGAATCCAGGCCACGGATGCACAGATTAGCGCGTTAAAGTCTATTGCCGAAATAGCCGTCCAGGCTGCCGAAGAATGGGCCGTGCGAAACGCCAAGGCAAACCCCGATGGAAACATGAAGAAGGACAGGGCCGTCGCGATAGTACGTGAGGCAACGGGAGTCGATGTAGCCACGGCAACGAACCACGTCGATGCCGCACTTGCCCGGATTCCGGGAATTGGTGCAACCGGCGCCAATACTTACGTACTCGATGGAGGGAATAAATGAGCAATCTGAAACTATGGAAAGACGATAAATATAAGCGCTTTTGGGATATGACATCGGTGTCGCTTTTAGCGCTTTGCATATACTGCGAGGCGCGGGGTGAGGGATTGGAAGGCCAGCGGGCCGTTGCCGGTGTCATTATAAACAGGCTTAAGGGAAAGCCGGATTTATACCAGGGAACAGTGAAAAACGTAATACTCCACTGTTATCAGTTCTCCTGGTTAAACCCCGACGACGCAGAATTCCCAATGGCCTGCAACCTGGCCGACCGGCTGAAAGACGGCGTCGCTCCCCATTCTAATTACAACGATTGTCTCGCTATCGCCAGGGAATTCCTGGCCGGCCGGCAAACATGCGACGCCATCAAAGACGCCACGCTTTACTACAATCCGAAGGTCGCCACTAAGCCCAACTGGGATTTTTCGAAGCTCGAACTCGTAGCACATATCGGTAACCACGTGTTTTACAGGGAGAGGGAATGAACGTATTCTTACAGGTAATTAAGGAAATTGGAGGATTGCCTGCGGGCGCATTGATAGCAATCATATTTCTCAGTCCGTGGGGCTTCTTATACTTCTTTTTCAAATCCCTGGAAAAGCAACACTCTGATTCCGACAAAATCTTACAAATAATCTCGGATAGCAATAAGACAATCCATCAGGAATTCAAGGAGACGGCAAAGCTATTCGAGGACGTGACAAAGCATTATGAAATCAATCTCGAATTGTTGAAGGATTTTAAGGAGCTATCGGATGATTATAAGAATATCTGTGCGCTCAATATGCAAAATTATACCCGTTTGGAAGATCTGATTAAGACGGGCAGCTTCTGTCCATATGGGAAAGGAGTGAAAGGTTGAATATTCAAAGAGCGGCATTGCAAGGAGAAAGAGCTGCGTTAGTTTTGGAAAGAATGAAACTCAGTCTCAAAATTAAAGAGTTTTTAGACGTTGTAAAAGATAAGTCAGCCAGGGTGAATCTTGACAAGCTGGAGAGCATAGACGTCAAAGGTATTGCGAATTTCGGGCAATATGCGCTCGATTTATTACCGCAATATACTGAGATTTGCGACAAGATCCTGGCAATAGACAAGGAGCTGGAGTAGAAACCTAAATGGCGAACGTCCGCAAAAGATCGAGATTAGACCTGGAACTGCCGGCTACTATTCGGCAAAGCGTTGAACGGCTGCTCGTAGAGGGTGAGACATATGACGCGATTAAAGAATGGCTGAAGGACAAGGGATATGATTTAAGCCGGTCTTCTATCGGGCGGTATGGCCAGGGGTATCTCGAACGCGTACAGAATTTACGAATGCTCGAAGACCAGGCTAGGACGCTCATAGGGGAAAACCCGGAAATGTTTGTACTTGAGGAGGCCGTTTCAAAGGTAATGACGGCAGCCGTACTTCAGGAAATCAATACCGAGAACTTCAAAATCGACGGGAAATCGGGGATTCTCTCTGATTTTGCCAACTTGCAAAAAGCCTCGATAATGCGGGAGAGATGGAAGGCGGAACTTGGCAGGAAAGTGGAAAAGACCGCAGGTGAAGTAGAAAAAGACGTGAAAGCTAAAGGGCTCTCGGAATCTGCGGCCGCCTTGATTCGTAAGAAAATACTGGGGATATCGAAATAATGGAAGATTTTGACAAAACGCGCGGCGGTGTGGGAGTCTTTCTGCCATACCAGCAGCGATGGATACAGGATAAGAAACCGGTCAAAATACTCGTGAAGTCCCGTCGTATAGGAGGCTCCTGGGCGGAGGCCGGTGACGATACCCTCCATGCATCGATGAGCAACGGCGGAGATGTTTGGTACATCGGCTACAACAAGGACATGGCCATAGAGTTCATCAACGATTGCGCGAACTGGGCACGCCATTTCAACGAGGCTGCGTCGGCCATAGAGGAAGAAGTTCTAAGCGACGAGGGAAAAGACATTTTAACCTTCAAAATCAAGTTCGCATCCGGCTACAGGATTACCGCTCTTTCGGGCAGACCAACAAACCTGCGGGGTAAAAAAGGACGCGTCGTCATCGATGAGGCAGCTTTCGTCGAAGACCTTGACGGCCTCGTTAAGGCAGCGATGGCGCTCCTAATGTGGGGCGGCGACGTGCGCATCATCAGCACTCATTTTGGTGCCGAGAACTTTTTCAACGAGCTTGTCAACGATTCGCTGGCAGGCAAAACTCATTACAGCGTTCACATCGTCAACCTGGATGACGCGTTGAATGATGGGCTTTACATGCGCATTTGCGAAGTGCTTGGCCGTGCGTGGTCGCAAGAGGCCGAAGACGCATGGCGGCAGAATCTGGTGGATGTATACAGGGAGCATGCAGACGAGGAACTTTTCTGCATACCGTCGAGATCCAGCGGCGCGTACTTCACACGGGCGCTCATCGAATCGAGAATGTCCGCCGACTGCAAGGTTCTGAGGCTCTCCTGCCGTGACGGCTTCGAGGTGCTCCCGGAGGAGATACGAGTGTCGGAGATAGACGCGTGGATCGCAGAGCACGTTGATTTCCTTTCGAAAGTTCTTAACCCGGTTTTGCCGCATTACGTGGGCGAAGACTTTGCCCGTAGCGGCGACCTGACGGTTATTATGGTTTTCGAGCGAAGACAGGATTTGTCCGTAACTGTGCCATTTATGTTAGAACTGCGCAATGTGCCTTTCAAGGCACAGGAGCAGATACTGTTTTATATATTGGATAGATTGCCCAGATTTTACGGGGGCGCTTTCGACGCCCGCGGCAACGGACAATATCTGGCCGAGGTGGCCATGCAGAGATTTGGCAGCCGGATATTGCAGGTGATGCTCACCCAGGAGTGGTACCGGCTCAATATGCCGCGGTATAAGGCGGCATTCGAGGACGGGACAATTACCCTGCCGCTGGACGCAGATATCATGGATGACCACCGGATGGTACGAATGGAAAAAGGGGTGCCACACGTTCCGGACGGCTCTCGCACGCGGGGCGGCGATGGCGGCAAGCGGCATGGTGATAGCGCCATTGCCGGAGCGCTTGG
>JADFXJ010000057.1 GCA_015233615.1 Nitrospirota bacterium | reverse complement strand
TACCTGGAAGACTACTATACGATGAACCACATAAGGGGCAACGAATTGATCTCCAAGGTGCCGGATGAACCCGAGGAGGACGACCTGGAGGTCGTTAAGGACAAGGGTACCATAAGGTTTAAATACAACAAGTAAGCGGTCGTTGCGGAGGGAGCAGCCCGGCTACGGCAAGGTCGACGTTAGTTTCAGCAAATTCATGAGCAAACCCGACGGCAGCGGAGATTGTATCAACTTTGCCGTGGGGCTTGAGTTTCTTTGCGATTCCGGCAAGGTGCTTGTCGCGGGAAACTTGCGAAACATGGTGTTCACGTCTAGAAAGTAAACATTCGGGAAAACGATCCTTACACTGAAAAAAGGCGCTGAAGGACATAAAGAAGGGACGTAAGGAGGGAGACATCGTTTACTACCTGTACTGCTCCGGTTGATAGAGGCCGGGGTTGTTGTTGTCGATCAACGGGATAGTGCTTGTTGGTTGCCGGGACACATGCGCGTCGAAAGTTTGTGGAGGCCATCGAGGCACAGCCTGAAAATAAGAGGAGACTCGGCAGTGGGGATGTTGCGAATGAAGTCGGTAAGGGACATGTTGATAGTGCTCATTATCGTGCTATTGGTGTCGAAAATATCAAGTGCGGAAAGGTCAATATCTATAAAAAAAGAATCGGCAGACACCCAAAAGGGTATAGAAGTTGTTAGTAATCCAAAGCGTATAGCACTTGTTATAGGAAATGCGTCTTATAAAGATAGTCCGCTGAAAAATCCTGTAAATGATGCGCGAAAAATGACAGAAACGTTGTTAAAGTTGGGTTTTGACGTTATAACAAAGGAGAATGCAAATCAAGAAGAAATGGAACGAGCCGTAAATGATTTTGCTCTGAAGCTTGCAAATGGAGATATCGGGTTATTTTTCTATGCGGGTCATGGTGCAGAGGTAGGGGGAAGGAATTATTTAATCCCAATAGGTGCTGAGATATTAGGACATGAAATTGATATTAAATACAAAACTGTCGATGTACAGATGGTGTTAGAGAAGATGGAGAGCGCGAAAAATAAGGTAAATATAATGATTTTAGACGCCTGCAGGAATAATCCTCTTGCAAGAGGTTTTCGTTCACTCTCAAGAGGTTTGGCAGCTATGGCTGCCGGCCAGGGAATAGCATCCGGCGGCACAATTATTGCGTATGCAACTGCAGCCGGTTCAGTGGCAGATGATGGTAAAGGTAATAATGGGGTATTTACGGAGGAGTTTTCAAAAAATATTACAATTCCAGGTCTGACAATTGACGATGTATTTAAACGGACGGCAAAAGGCGTCAGAGAGAAAACATCGGGTGCTCAGGTGCCATTTCTTTCAACATCAGTTGTTGACGACATCTATTTAGCTTCAAACGCACAAACCGAATCCACAGGAGTATCTCAGAAACAGTATAAATCTAAAGATAATGAACTTTCAAAAGAGGCTCCACAACTTGAAGAAAATAGAAAAAGATCGGAAGCAGAGCGTGAACAATTAGATTTAAAAAAGAAGAAAGCTGATTTGGATGAACATAATCAAAATATGGCGGATGAGCGTAAAAAGGTAGAGAAAGAACAGTTAGCGATTTTAGACCGTGAGGATGACGCTAAGTTGTCTCAAGAGCAACGGAAACTGCAGGAGGAAAAAAACAAATTAGAATCTGAACGAATAAGGCTGGAAAAGGTGATAAAAAGAAAAGAAATCGAAGCACAAACTCAGGCAATAGAGCAGGAGAAGAACCGCATCAAAGCGGCACGTGCGAAAGTGGAGGCAGAACGATTGGCTATGGTGAACAACCCTCTGAAGATAGAGCGCGCAACAACGGATAATGCTCCTTACACAGATACAATAACGGGGATGGAGTTCGTTTTTGTACGTGGAGGGTGCTATAAGATGGGCGATACGTTTGGTGATGGAGAGAGCTATGAAAAACCGGTACATGAGGTTTGTGTGGATAGTTTTTACCTGGGGAGGAACGAAGTAACCCAGTTACAATGGACGAAGATAATGGGTAATAATCCGTCTTTCTTTAAAAATGGCGATAACTATCCGGTGGAGAATGTAAGCTGGAATGACGCAAAAGCATTTATCAATAAATTAAACGTCAAAACGGGTATGAAATATAGCTTACCGACAGAGGCGGAGTGGGAATATGCCTGTAGAAGTGAAGGGATGAGTGAGAAATACTCCGGTGGCAGCGACGCTGACAACTACGCTTGGTATGATAAAAATTCAGGCAATAAAACACACCCAACACTACAGAAACAGTCAAATGGTTTGGGACTCTCTGATATGAGCGGCAATGTGTGGGAGTGGGTGGAGGATGCGTTTGCAATGGATGCTTACAGTAAGCATTCGCGCAATAATCCTATACATATTGGGCGCAGTGGCGGTAACCGTGTGATTCGCGGCGGCAGTTGGAGCAATTATATGCAGGACATCCGTTGTTCTTTCCGGGACGACAACGCTCCGGATTACCGGTTCAAAGATATAGGGTTGCGCCTTAAATTGGAGAGATAACCCCCCCTTTTTTAAAAACACAAGAGAGAGAGAATAGCCATAACACGTTCAGCCGTGAAAAAGGGGCATCGATACGTCTCTCTTTCAATATCTTTTACTATTTCAGTTGGTATTTATCAGGAGTAATGTCAGGGTCTGTATCGTCCGCCGATTTAAAACCAAAATATATGGTATCTCCATTAAAATCTGAATTAAGTCCAAAATCTTTTTTAAAGCGTATGCCGTCAGCTGACGTTGCCGTAAATTTCACTTTTGCAGTACTATTAATTGCGTTATATGGAGGCATATCGAGTCTTATTGGTGTACCAAAGGAGAATGTGCTGATTTTCTTCCCGCTTGAATCTAACAGGTTAAATTTATAACTTAAAATTTCCGTTAGCATCAAAGCCTCAAAAAGTTGATCTCCATTTTCTTTATCAACTGTAACGCTTGCAATAGCGTTAAAAGAATCTTTATCTTTTTTGGCAGATGCCACGACGTTGCCATCAATATCGGCGCCAAAGCCTATACGCGCCACAAGAATCTCAATACCGCTTTCCATGGCCTTCTTGCCAGCCTCATCGGGTGAAACCGTCCCTTTAACTAATCCGGCACACTCCTCCACGCCATCAGTTATTATGAGAATCCTTTTTCTGTCTCCACCTTGTTTATTCAGAATATCCACTGCTTTCATTATAGCGTTGCCTATCGGCGTGTCCCCCTTATAAGCGTCTTTTTGCTCAAGAAACTTAATCTTGCTATCAAAATTAGCTTTATTAAACTTTTCCAGGGGCACTACCAACTTTATATCATTGTTACATGACCTTGCCGCAGCCTGAGAATTAAGTACTCTACCATTAAAGATACCCGATGGATCCTTGCTTCCAAACACAAGCAGGCCTACATTGTGCTTATCCTTTATAGAGTTTACATATCTTTGAAAAGACCTGAGCGACTCTTTATATCTTGGTTCACCTTTAGGTTTTGTTGGCCATTTCATGCTTCCGGATGCATCATAAATTATTACTACACTCTCAGGTGATTTAATATTATTGATAAAACTATACTCGGATTCCGTATCAGCCGATGTAGTATTAACCTCGCCGGCTTTTTGACCGTGTATTGTTAACTCTGCCACGTGAGATGGTACCACCGGTTGAGAGGCGCAACCAGATAACAAGAACAACGATAAGACCATTAATACCGTTTGAACATTTTTTCTTTCTGTTACCATGATACTCTCCCCCACAAAATTAAAGATAATAGTCATCATAAGCAGTTATGATGTATTTTTAACGTCTGCAAAAATCATTGCTATTATTGCATTTTTTTTGTAATCGGATGGCAATTCAACCTGTTTATCAATCATAAGAGCATTTCTAAATTCTTTTTTTGCATTTAATCGGAGATTCTTATCATACGTGCTTGCACTTATCATTAAAGCATAGCAAATGCCGCTGAACAGATGTGCCGACGTGCGTAGTCCATCATCCAGAGTTGATGAACTGCATATATTTCTGAGCAGCTCTATTGCCTCAGTGAATTGACCATTTTTTAAATATGACAGGGCGGTATCATACTTTTTCGTCAGAGGCTCGGTCAGGCTTGCATCTAAGGCGGGAACGCTGATCTTTGCAAGGGTTTGAGGCATGTTTTCACTTATTCGCTTAAGTTTATTGCCGGACTGAATTATTTTTTCGTTACCCGGCTTAAGTTTAAGGGAACTCTCTATTTTGCCTGATGCTATGACATAGTCCTTGGTTATCTTTTTTCGTATTATTTCTCTTTCCTGTTGCGAGCCTATTTTAGCCAGTTTTTCCGTTGCATATCCAAGTTCATCCAAAATGGTGTTAATTCCATTATTTTCGCTCTCTAAATAGTCATCAATCCTTCTACTGGCCCGCTTACTTAATTCCTTTGCTTTTGAATTACCAAAATCGATAGAGTATATTTCATAAAGTAAATTTTTTACAGTGTCAAACTGGTTCTGCTGTAAAGCCGCCTCAGCTTGTTCAAGTAAGGGATTTATTTTCTCATCGATGTTATTCCTTAATCTTGGAATTTCGTTTTCTGCCTCACCCACTGCATCTTTTGTTCTTTCCGGATACAGACTACCGTAAAAAAGAACCTTTTCATATGCCCTTAAAGCAACGGCGGGATTCACATCCTTGCTTTGTCCGGCTTTTTTCGAAAAAGCATCGACAATTGCCCTTATATTTACCTTTAAATTACTTGCCTGGCCAGAGCAAAAAGTCCTTTCATTTTCCCCGCAGCTTTCTGAACACTCTTTGAGCAAATCCATCGCTCCTCTAAAATCATAAGAAGTTACAAGCATATTGTATGTATCACGCAGTTTGTCACATTCAACTGCACTATAAGTACTAAGTGGTGATAGCATTAAAAAAACAAAAACCACCACTGCCCATATAGCTGCTTTCCCATCCCTCACTCTAAAGAGAGACATTAGCATAAACAACACTCCTCCATCCCCGTCTTGGTTCAGCGTGAATCGGACAAACCCGATTCACATTTAAGATGCTATGAAAGCAGTTATGCTCCTAAGCATCCAAACCTAAAAACATGGGTTTTAAAGGCACAAGGGATCTTTCATCCGGTTAAGGTTTTGTAGGGCGCAAACTTCCGTCCACGCCTCGCTAACCGTCTGATTAGTCCCAACACGCTATTCCCCGACAGGTTGCTCTCCATCAGAGCCTGCCTCCGATTCGTCTGTCGTCTTCAGTTTACCATTTGCGAAATTCCATTGTCAATGTTTTTATGACGGCTTCATTATCCTTTGCAGGACGGATTAGAACAGGATGAAAAACCGTCGTTGGTGAATCTGAACCGAGTTGCCTCTTTCTATCGGAATGCTACATTCTAGGGTTGACG
This sequence comes from Nitrospirota bacterium, assembly GCA_015233615.1. GTDB lineage: Bacteria > Nitrospirota > Thermodesulfovibrionia > Thermodesulfovibrionales > Magnetobacteriaceae > JADFXJ01. The sequence goes on along the minus strand of JADFXJ010000057.1, from coordinate 18,206 downwards.
CGACACTATAGCATGGGTATTTTCAAGACGTCATCGAGAGCGATTTCAAACCATGTTTTCATGGCATCTTTTATCATCGCATACGCGTCTTCAACGGTGTTCACCTCCGTCATGCAACCTTCGAGTTCTTTGGCTTTCGCGAAGTATCAACCGTCTTTGTACCCTGTTATCTCGACTGCTTATGGTAATCCGAGATAATAATCAATGTTTGTGGTCTTTTCTTTCAATCCATTTCTCTTATCGGCGACCGGGATTGCAACGATTAGTCTATCTTTCGAAGACAATCGGAGCGCATTATTTATTATTCCGGGTGCTCCTGCCGAAGCTCCAGAGATAGCTTTTCCGATTTCTCCACGAGTTCCCTTAGCGTCTTTTCCCTTTTGGCCTCAAGGCGATCTCTGATTACGGGATACTTGATAGATAGTATCTGTGCGGCGAGATATGCCGCGTTGGCGGTGCCGTTTATGGCTACGGTGGCTACCGGAACGCCCGTGGGCATCTGTACGGTAGAGTAAAGAGCGTCTACGCCGCCCAGTTCGCCGGACTTCAGCGGTACCCCTATGATCGGCAGTGTGGTGTGTGCCGCTATAGCACCGGCCAGATGTGCCGCCATACCGGCACCCGCTATGATTACCTCTAAACCTCTTTGGCGTGCGCCCCTGGCGTAATCGGCCGTAAGGTCCGGCATCCTGTGGGCGGAACTGATTTTTGCCTCGTATCCTATGCCCAGTTCCGTTAGCACCTCCGCCGTCTTTTTCATGGCGATCATGTCACTTTCGCTCCCCATTACAATTCCTACCAGTATGTCGTTGCTCATTCAAGCCTCCCTTGCGCAAAATCGGTTTTTTCCCGGCGATTCTCCAGGTTATCGTTTCCGGTTTTTCTGTTTCAAGTTTATCGTTTCCGGTTTTTTTCCTCATACATCAGTTTGTCGGCTCTGTCGATTAAGGTCTCGATGGCCTCGTGGTTTAAGGGGTCGTATCGGACAATACCTGCGCTAAGCGATATTTTGTATGGCCCCGGATTTACTTCGTTGTGGAGAGCCGCAGTGTTGTGCAGCCTCCATGATAACTCCTCGTCGGATACCCCATTTGCATCGGTAACTACCACTACAAATTCGTCTCCACCGATGCGGGCTATGATATCGGCGTCGCGGAAGGTCTCTCTAAGAATTGCCGCTGTATCCGCTAACGCCCTGTCTCCTTCCTTGTGGCCGTAAGTGTCGTTTATCCACTTCATTCCATCCATGTCTATAAAGAGGATGGCCAGCTCCGAGCCCAAACGTCGCACTACCTTTAACTGCTGCTCTACCAGGAGCATGAAGCCGCGTCTGTTGTTAAGGCCGGTCAGTTCATCGGTAAGGCTCATGAGACGGAGTTCGTTTTCCAGGCGGTGGCGCTCCGTCCGATCCTGAAAGGACACGGCCACTCCAAGTAGTTTGTCATTTTCTCCTAATATTGGTGAGGTAATTTCGCTTACCGGGATGGATTTACCGCTGGCGTTAACGACGAGATTGTGGTCTGCCACGTAAATTGGTTTCTTTTCCCTGATGACAGCCTTTATAGCTGGCTCTTCGGCTGCTCCCGTAAGTTGGTCGACGAAGCTAAAAAGGTCGATTAGCGATCGGCCTATAGACTCTTCCTTAGTGAGACCGGTTAGCGAAAGGCCGACAAGGTTGATAAACGTTACGTAACCCAGGGGGTTAGTCGTTACCACTCCAACACCAATACTGTTGAGCGTGGTAGAAAGCCAGTGCTCGCTTTCTTTGAGCCTTTTTTGGAGGCTGTGCTTGTATAGAGCCATCTCTATTGCCGCCTGCAGCTCCCAATCCCTGAAGGGTTTCAGCATATAGGCAAAAGGTTCGGTTGTCTTTGCCCTTTCGAGCATCTGGCTGTTGCTGAAAGAAGTAAGGAAGATAACGGGTATGGAAATCTGCCCGGATATGATGCCGGCGGCTTGTATGCCGTCCATTTCCCCCCTGAGCATTATGTCCATCAGTATGAGGGAGGGAACAGTTTTTATAGCCGCTTCAATCGCTTCGCGGCCGGAATCCGCAGTTGCCACCACTTCGTAGCCGAAGGACTCCAGGCTCCTTTTTATATCCTCGGCTATGATATACTCGTCCTCTACGATCATTATACGTACTTTTCGGGTGTCCATCTTTGTCTGAACCTCTCAGGGTCGTCCAGGAGACAACCTGGCCAGTTCTTCGCTAGTCCTGGAAAGCCTGTAAATGAGGATCCTTAAAAAAGCCTTGTTAAAACGTATCTGGCACTGCAGTGAGGTCTTGTCAACAAGGGCACCCTTGACCTTGAGCAAGGCCGATTGCGTTAAGGATACGACAGAGGCGGTGCGTACCGAGCCGGAAAGATAAGCCATCTCGCCAAAGCAGTCGCCCGACTTAAGCGTGGTCAGGATTTTATCGTATTTTTTCACGGCTGCCTCGCCCGACAGGAGTATGTAAAAAAAGTCGTCCGCGTCGCCTTCGGTTATTATCTCAACGTTTGGGCCATACTCCACCCAGGAACTCACCTGGATAATCTCCCACAGCTCGGAACGGAAGAAATCCCTGAAAAAATCCAGTGCCGTTAACGCGTCGAACTTATCCTGGTCTTTAATTGGCTCTTGCTCCTGTTTCAACTGCCTGAAAACCTCACCGAGGTCGGCAGAAAAATCCTCGCCCTTGGGATAACGCTCCTGGACGTTCTTTTTCATGGACCTCGCCACTATACCTTCGAGCACCCGTGGCACGTCTTTGCGGTAGTAGCTCATGGGCAAGGGTTCTTCGTTCATTATCTTCAATATGAGCGAAGAGAAGTTGTCTGCCACAAAGGGTGGATTTCCCGTGAGGAGTTCGTAAAGTACCACGCCTAAAGAGTAGAGGTCCGTCTGTACGGAAAGTTCCTCTTCCTTGACCTGCTCCGGAGACATGTAAAGGGGGCTTCCCATGAGACCGCCTACCTGTGTCGCATCGGTTTTTATTATCTGTGCTATTCCAAAGTCGCCTAATTTTACCTCCATGTCTTCGGTCAGCATGATGTTACCGGGTTTGATGTCCCTGTGGATTATGCCAATGCCGTGGGCATAATCGAGGGCATTGCAGCAGTTGAATATTATCTCGACGGACTTTTCGATGGGAAGAAGGCTTTGAGGTTTGCAGTAGTCTTTGAGAGTACCTGCGCCCTTTATGTATTCCATGACGAGGTAGTAGTAGTTCGACTCCATTCCGGCATCGTAGACGCGGATTATATTCTTATGCTCCAGCATTCCCGCAATGCGGGCCTCGTTGAAGAACATCCGCCTGTATCTCAGCATTTGCTGCCTGTCATCCGACAAGTCCATGAGCGCCACCTTTATCGCCACGTCACGGTTTATGAAGGGGTCATATCCCCTGTAAACGGTGCCCATGCTGCCTCGTCCGATCTCTTCTTTTATATCGTACTTGCCCAGTCTTACAAGACGAAGACCTTTTTTCCTTCCTATCATACTACCTTCTACCTTTAAGATAGCAGAGTTCCGGCCTTTTTGACAAGATAAGGGAGTATACAAAAGATAGAAAAAGGGGGATACTTACACCGTCGGACCACGTCTATGGCAGATTTCCCCTAAATATGTAATTTTACCCGTATTTGTGATACAATAAATTGTGAGCAAAAACGACGAACACTCAGGCGTGCGAAGCGAAACGTGGGAAGACGTGCTGGCGTCGCTTTGCCGCTTGCAAAGCGTGTTGCCTGATGCCGTGCTTATCGGCGGGACGGCTTCGGCGCTTTACGCGGGGCATCGCATCTCGTTTGACCACGATCATGTTGTTCCGAATCTCCGTGAGCGCTTCGACGCAGTCCTGGCTGAACTGGAGGCGGTTTCCGGATGGGAAACGAATCGAATCAAACGGCCGGTTTTGATTCTTGGATCGCTGGATGGGGTCGAGACGGGCGTGCGTCAATTGCGCCGCGCACTGCCTTTGGAAACCACTGTCATGCATGTGGGCGAGCATGACGTGATTCTGCCCACGTTGCCTGAAGTGCTGCGCATTAAGGCGTTTCTCTGCCTCGAGCGCAACGCCACGCGGGATTATCTCGATTTGGCCGCCCTGGCGGCACACTTGGGAATCGAATCAGCCAGTTATGCACTGTGGAGTATGGATGAACTCTACCCGCAGAAGAGCGGTGGCGGGTGGGTTGTGCGCACTCAATTGATAATGCAACTCGCCGCGCCGCCACCCTATGACCTTGATAAAGTTGATCTTGCCGAATACAAAGGCGTTCATCCTCCGTTTGATCGCTGGGAATACGTCACCGATATATGCGGTAAATTGTCCGACTGGCTGCTGAATGCCTGTGAGAAGACATTGCGTGGCGACTCATCAGCGGCGGCGGGACAGGCGCAAATGAAGATTGGCCAATGGCGCGATGCACGCGATGCAGGTCAAACACTGCCACCCGCCAGGTTACCGGGGTTCGACACATGAAGCACCGCCACTTGACCCACGAGGAATTCACGATTGCGGCAATCGAGGACATTATTGCCAGAGGCCAGGCACCCGACTGGATACCATTGATTACCGTAATTCGGGCAGATCCCTACGGTGAGGTTGCCGAGAAAACTCGCTTGCTATGCGAGCGCCCCTTGTTTGGGGCACCCGTATTTCGTCGCGTGCTCAACGCCGCGAGGCAGTCGCGTCAGTAGGAGGCAGTCGCGTCAGTAGAAGCTTTACGTAATTCAACCCACGAGCGGAAACAAAATTAACATTAGTTTTCAGGTTTATACATCGGCTAGAGGTATGGCTGCAGGTTCTTACGTATTCAGGCCCATGGCGAATGTGTTGTAGAGCTGCGAGTACGTACCGTTTGCGGCCATCAGTTGTCCGTGACTCCCAATATCGATGACACTGCCGTCCTGTATCACGGCTATCCTGTCGGCTTTGGCTATAGTTGACAAACGGTGGGCTATGATTATGGTAGTCCGGTTTTGCATAAGCCCGTCGAGTGCCTTCTGGACGAGTGCCTCGGAGACGGAGTCGAGCGAGGACGTGGCCTCGTCGAGAATCAGAATGGGAGGGTTTTTGAGAAGCGCCCTAGCTATGGCAATGCGCTGGCGCTGGCCGCCGGAAAGGTTCATCCCCCGCTCGCCAAGGAGCGTGTCGTATCCCTGGGGAAGCTGGTCTATGAATTCTGTGGCATAGGCCAGCTCCGCAGCTCTCATGATACTGGCGTCGTCTGCTCCCTCGCGGCCAAAGCCGATGTTTGCCCGCACGGTATCGTTGAAAAGCACGACGTCCTGGCTGACTATACCGATGAGTTCTCTCAGCGATTGGGCGTGGATGTCCCTGATGTCTTTGCCGTCAAGCCAAAGAGTGCCGGAGGTGGGGTTATAGAAACGCGGAATGAGATTAACCACCGTGGTCTTGCCGGCGCCGCTGGGCCCTACCAGTGCCAGTACCTCTCCCTTTTGGATGGTAAGATTCACGTCTTTTATGGCGGGCCTCTCGCCGGCAGGATAGGTAAACGTTACGTTTTCGAACCGAAGCTCGCTTTCGAATCGACCTACCTGAGCTTTACCGGTCTCCTCCAGTTCGGTGAGTAGAACGTGGTCAATGCGCTCCAGTGCCGCTTTTACCGTCTGAAGAGTGGTGTACGACTCGCCCAGCACCTTTACCGGGCTGAAGACGAGGTATATGGCCGTGAGGATGGAGGCGAAGTCGCCCGGAGTAATCTTGCCGGCCACCACCTGCCCGCCGCCGTATAACAGGACAAACGCTATGGCAAGGCCCGTCATGCAGTCTATGGCGAGCTTATTGATCTCCTTGTACTTTATGGCCTTGAGGTTGGCCCTGTAGACGCTCTTGTTTTCCTCGACGAACTTCTCCTTCCTGTATCTCTCGCGGTTGAAGACCTTGATTATCCTTATACCGCTGATTGATTCGGAGAGCCTGTGGGTGAGGTACGACATGTTTTTCTGGGCTTCGAGGCTCTTTTGCTTTACCTTTCTGCCGAGCTTTTTGGCAACTAATCCCAATATCGGCACCAGTGCCAGGCTGGCCAGGGTGACGTCCCACTTGCGGTAAAACGCTATTCCAAGGAGGACTATTATTTTCGGTACCTCGATTACGGCGGCCCTGAGAACCTCCGAAAAGACGCCGTTTATCAGGCTGACGTCGTTTATCACTCTCGACATGAGCACGCCGGAGGACTCGCCGTCAAAATACCTGACGGGCATGAAGAGGATATGTTCGTGAAGCTTGTTCTGAGTGTCCCGTATAAGTGCAAGTCCTGCCGACTTCATCAGGTACTGCTGGCCAAAGTGGAGATAACCCTTAATCGTGAAGAGAATTATAACGCCGAAGGGGAGGAACTTCAGGTACTGGAACTTCTTTTCCATGAACACGACGTCCAGTGCGGGCTTTACCAGCCATGCTATGCCGCCCATTACGGCGGAGGCAAGCAGACCGCACACCAAGGCTGCGATTACCGGCGGCCAATAGGGTTTTGTAAGCTTTATGAGCTTGTTAATCGTTTCCAAACGGCCTCAATTCCGACGGGCACAATTTCGATAGCCACATTTCCGACAGTCTCAATTTCGCCGCATCCAGGAAAGTATCTCCTCGTGCATTGCCCTGAAGCGGCCGAGAGCGGCATGGTCTTTTCCAAGCAACCTGGATAGCCTTTCGAATGCATCTTCAAACGTAAGGTGGGTGGTGTGGTTTGTGAGGCTGTCCGCGTAGGACACGATCTTCTCCTCGCGCGTTGCGGGCAGGTAATCCATGGCGGGAAGACCAAGGCTCGCAGCCTCATCTTTAGTTATGCCGGAGCCTATGTGCCGCTCGATGATGCCAATCAGGGCTTCGTCCAGACCGAGTTCCCTGGCCAGTCTGGCACCCTCTACGGCGTGGTCCAGCCTGTGGGTTATGCTCCTGCCTATGTCGTGCAGGAGAGCTCCGCGCCTGACAAGCTCGACGTCTACACCAATTGCCGCATCCTCTGCCAGTGACGACACTACGTCCATAGCCTTCAGTTTTACCGCAACGGCGTGGTCTATCACGTTGGAGGGACACTTGATCCGCTTAAGCAACTCTATCTCTTGCCCGTCATCGGAGTTATTTGTTTTCATCGGTTTTATCAACTTTCATCGGCGTTGAGTCTTTTCACGTTCGGCACCGGTTTATAGTGCAACGTTCAATAACGTTACATTATACATAATCCGATTAGGAATAATCCGGCTTTTTTTAAATTTCCACGAGATTTAAGAAAAAGCGGTAGGCTGCATGATACCAGTTTGCACGCATAAGAGTAATCGATCGGCAGTCCTTGGGGGGCGTTGCGGGGGCTCTCCCCCGCTCGAAGGGGTAGCGAAAGGACGCGCCCTTTGCGGCCGAAGCGAGGGGAAGGCTTTCCCCTCCTCATCTCTTGTACTTTTGTTACTGCTATGATTGCAGTTTGGTATCAGCCCTCACGGCTAGATAAACGGAGAGACTCGGAAATCTCTTTAGCCCTCCGCAAATACTCCTTTGCCGCTTCCTCATAGCCTGCTTTACCCGATAAGGCATTTCCCAGCCGCTCGTAAGTTATGGCAATGGAATATCTGTCATTAATTTTTTCGTACAGGCGAAGAGCTTCGTCTGCCTTAGCGATACCCTCGTCGATTCTTTCCTCATTTATGGCTAACCAACCAAATCCGGCGATGCTTGACGGCCCTTACTCAATACCGCCGGGTTTACAATGGGTATGAACATGTAGCCCTGGAGGGCTGCCATGGTACTCTATGCGACTGACCAAAAAGGAGAGGCCACTTTGCGAAGAGTTTTCCCCTTCTTTACCGTAGCTTCGGGTCTTTATGGCTACCGAGGCTGTTAAGGCCCTTTGCCGTGCGGTAAGCCATCTTTAAGCCCCGGTAAACGGTCTTAATGGCCGGTCTCAGGGCCCTGCTGTTGAGGGCTGCCACCACGGGCGGGCTTATCAGGAACTTCAGAAGGGCTCCGGAGATGGTACCCTCCCGGGCCATGGCCATGAGAAGGTTCAGGTAGTTGAGCTTGTGCGTAGTGCCGGTCTTTGCGTAGATCTCCCGCTTTTCGTCCAGTATTAAACCGTCCCCTATGGCCTGGTTATATAGCCCGGTTTCCGGGTAAAGGACGAGGGAAAAAGGTTTTAACCTGTATGGCTTCGGTATGTTGGCGACGAATTTCAGGCTTTCTATCTTGTCCTGGTCGGTTTCGTATGGAACGTCCAGGATGAAGTCGTAACCGGGAGGATACATCCTGTTCTTGTAGCGGTTGATTATCCTCATGGCCTGCATGGACTTTTCGTTGGTCACGTCTTGCCTGTTAAAGAGCGCCTGTACTCTGGCACTTCCGCTCTGCACGTCCATCTGTACGTATACGAGTCCGGCGTCTACGAGCAGTTCCATCTTCTGTTCGGTTATGGTTAGCGGGCTTGTCAGGCAGGTAAAGGGCAAGGCTATTTTTCCCTTGTACTCACGGCAGAACTCTTCCATGCTTTTTAGGCCGCGGGCGGAGAATGCGTCGTCGGACATACTAACGTACCCCACGAAGGGCATATGGGTCTTTACCCACAGGAGTTCGTTTATGACGTGATCGGTCGATCTCCACCTAAGGTATCCCTTGTTGCCGTAGAGATTTTTTATCGTGTCGTTGATGCAGTACGTGCACTTGTTCGGGCAACCCCTGCCGGTCATGGTATGGTAGCCAATCTTCTTCAGATTCGAATAATCCGACACGGTGCAACTTTCAAGGAACGTTCTGGTAAGTTCATACGTAAGGGGGCGAATATGGCCGTCAAACAGTATGTTGTGATCGTCGAAGCTGTAGTCCGGCATGGGATAGTCGTCCAGGTTAGCGTTGAGGGGCCTGACGGGATTTTTTACGATGCCGCCGTTAGAGCGTCCATTTAAAAAGCCATTTGAGAAGCCATTTGGGCGCAGCCACAGGTTGGCCGTATCCGAGTAATCGACTCCGCGCTCCATCTTGCCGGCCAGCTCCACCATTGTCTCCTCTCCCTCGCCAATACACACCATATCCGCGAACCGGAGGGATTCCTCCGGCCTGATCGTGGGGTGTACTCCGCCCCAGATGACCGGCACGGAGAGGGACTTTTTTAACTTTTTTGTTATCTGGACGGCACCGTCGAAAAAATTGGTCATTAGGGTGACGCCCACGAGATCCGCCCCCTTGCATAAGGAGACGAGTTCGTCCATGACTCCGGCATTGTACCTGTCCTCACCAAAGACGGCATCGTCACCATCAGGTTCGGGCAAAAATACGAGCCGGCAGTTGTGGCCGTTGTCTTTAAGGTAAGCCGAAATGGTTCTTAACCCAAAGACTGTGATGTCCGGGTAAGGTGAAATCAGAGTTATGTCCATTGGTTCCTCTTCATACGTGTCTCGTTGTTATATACGTGCTTCGTCGGTGTCTCGTTGTTATTTCTTACTGCCGGCCACGATGGGTCACTGATTATCTTATCATGGAAAAACCCGGCTACCCTGTACCATTCGCAGTAAGAAACGCCGGGAAAACACGAAATTCAAATAATGGCAATGATATTTTAACACATACCACTTCTGCTTCTCAACAAACCCGGCCACCTCTCTATACCAAACCCGGCCGCCTCCCGTTTGCTGACTTCGGCAGTTAATCACCCGCAAAGGACGCCCGATAACTACCGCTGACATTTTTATTCCCGAACCTGCATCCTTCTCTTTAAAAATACCATCGCTTGAATCTTTTTTTCGCTCTTTTTGATGATATCCCGCTATTTTATGCCCATTCTGTATACTCATCATGCTCATGTACCTTAAATTGTGTATACCTATAATGGCTCTCTTAGGGTTTAGAGATGCATAGCATTGTCTATAAGAGCCAGACACCCTGCAAATTTTCGAATATAAAGGGCCGTCTGAACTTATTTATTGCGCACCTATTAAAAACAATTGAAAAATGAGTTAAAGATGTTATATACTTTAGATAGATAGCTTCTTTAATTTTTAAAGAGCTATTTAATCAAAGACTATTTAATTGACGGGTTTAAGCATATGATTATGAGACCACTTAGAGAGCTAAAGGAAGAAGCCGTAAGAAAGGTAGAGATCAGCGCGATTAAGAAATCTCTTAAAATCTCTAGAGGAAAGAAGACGGAAGCAGCCAAGATGCTCGACGTCGACTACAAGACTTTATTAACGAAGATCAAGCAATACGATTTGTAAGATCTCCAGACTTCGCAAGAATCATTAGGGACGGGGAGGCTACGAGTTGCGGAAAAAGTTTTTTTTACTTATTTTAGCGTTATTTATATCGCGCGATAGCAGTGCGGGCTGGTTTGGGCCTTCGAATTATGACGAGTGTATTCTCGAAAAGATGAAGGGCGTATCGAGCGACGTAGCCGCGGATGAAGTAAAAGAGGCCTGCAAGCGCCAATACCCGGGTACTGCCCCTAAGGCAAACCCTGCAAAGGCTTCGTCTGCTAAGCCGGAGGTACTTCGACGGGAACTAAAGAAGACTTCTGACGGTAAGTCCGAAGTACCTGAGGTGACTCCTGCATCCGCTTCGACACCTTCTACGAAAGATTCGAACTCCGCAAAATCTGCCGTGAAATCAACAAGTTCCGAAACGAAAAAAAGAGCCACCGGTAAAAAAACCCGTAATAATCAATCGAAAATAGCCAAAACCGAAGAAAAATGGAAGACTTATGGCGACGAACTCTATCAAAAGGGCAAATATGAAATAGCCGCTGCAGCCTACGCCTCCGCGTTAAAAATACCCACACTAAACGACCAAACAAAAGCCGAACTATACTCCAAAAGGGCCCTTGCCTACAAGAATCTGAAAAAATACCCGCAAGCTTTCAAAGACGCAAACAAGGCCATTGCTTTTAACCCCCGTGAAGCCCATTACTACAGCCTGCGTGCTTCAATCCACTACTCGCTGGGTAGTTACCGCAAGGCCATAGCCGATTACGACGCGGCCATAAAACTAAACCCACAGGAGTCCGGGTATTACGACAGTAGGGCACTTGCCAAAAAAGCCAACGGCAACCTACGCCAGAGTCTTGAAGACGTTAACGCAGCCATAGCCATAAACCCCAAAGACCACCTGGCATACAAACTGAGGGGAAATCTCTATTACGAAGCCAGGAACTACAACCAGGCGTGCAAAGATTACACGTCGTCCATAGAATTGGCTTCAAGCCAGCCGGGCCTTTACCGGGCGGAGCTCTTCCTGAACCGTGGATTTTCATACTTAGATGCCGGACGCCACGACGATGGTCTTAAAGATATGCGTAGCGCCGCCAGGCTCGGCAACCTCAAGGCCCAAAACTACCTGCGCTCAAGCGGCCTGCAGTGGTAATTTATAATAAAAAACCAGTTGTCTACTCCTGAAAATCACCATCGAGTTCAATAATAAAAACAGCGCCGTCTTCATCGTTTTCTGCATACATTTTACCACCCATATGTTTTTCTATAATGACTTTAGCCATATAAAGCCCTATACCCATGCCGCTCTCTTTATGTGTAAAAAACGGTTCGAATATACGCCCGATAATGTCACCCTTTATTCCACCCCCATTGTCTTTTACACGTATAATAGCTTTTCCGCTGGAATAAGAAAGTTCTAAGTCAATCCTGCCTTCTTTTGCACTACGATTGGCCTGCCCCCTTTTATTAAGTATCGCATCCTTCGCATTATTGATTAAATTTAGTATTACTTGTTTGAATTCGTTCGGATATCCCTGAACCTCGATTTCGGGACTGCAAGAGCAAATTTCATTTGGCAGGTCATAAGGTATCGTTTTTCCCTCTCTTTCGTAGGTACAGTTAAGCGATATGCCAATCGACATCTTTTTAAGCTGATATTGTGCGAGTATTATAGTTTTTTTAATTGCAGTGTTTAGTTTAAACGGTACCTTTTCCTTGCTTGGCTTGAAAAATTCCAAAAAGTCGTTAATCGTCTCTGCCATATGGGTTACTTGCTCCCGAATTTGTTTCATAGAATCAAGCAAATAATCGTTATTCAAATCCCCATGTTCATACGCGTCCCGTACGTCAAAAGCAATGAGGCTTATTGCATTAATAGGCTGCTTCCATTGATGAGCAATTACACCAAGCATTTCACCCATGGAAGCAAGTTTGGATTGCTGGCTCAAAAGCATTTCATTTTCCATATTTTTCTGTATTTCGAAGGCTACTTTTTCCGCAAGGGTTTTATTTAAATCCTCGAGCTGAATTGTTTGTTTTATCAATTCTTCTTCGGCTCTCAAGCGCTCTCCAATCACTCTTTGAAGCATAGCGTTTTGTTCCTGCAAACTTTTTTGCAAGCTCCTCAGATTCATCTGCGTCTTTACCCGGGCTACAACCTCCTCCGCCTGTAAAGGTTTTGTTATATAATCGACACCACCAACGGAAAACGCTCTGACCTTGTCCAATACCTCACTCAATGCGCTGATAAATATCACGGGGATATCCATTGTACGTCTATCCGATTTTAATTTCTCGCATACCTCATATCCGGATATATCAGGTATTCTGACGTCAAGAAGGATAAGGTCCGGGGGTTTCGAAAACGCCGTCATTAGTGCGGTTTTACCATCAGTTACGGGTCTGACCTTATATCCAACGTCGGTTAATATTTCGGTCAGGAGCCGTAAATTCGAATGGTTGTCATCCACCACTAAAATATCATATTGTATTTTCTGGTTCATCTATTTGTTCTCTTTTTACCTTAATTTATTTTCTTTTTTGCCATGATTCATTCTCTTGTTAACTTGATTCATTCTCTTGTTCCATTTTCGAGTAATTCGATTATTTTAAAGTATTCATAATTATCGACAAATTCCGTTAACAACCCGGCTAGTGCGGCATTGTCCCGTCTTATTTCATTAATAACGGCAGAGACTGTTTCGATATCAACCTCCGCGACAGCCTTTCTTAATCGATTAACCGTGGTAAATGGCAGATCCGAAATGGCATCCCGTGATAGGATTTCCCGTTCATCTTTCGCTACCAGAGACTCGTCTTCAGTTTTCTCATATAAAAATTTGACACCAAGATGTCTCTCCATCATACTAAAGATATCTGACTCCCGAAATGGTTTTCGGATAAAATCGTTACATCCGGCAGACAATACCTTCTCTCTGTCCTCATCAAAAACGTTGGCAGTCAAGGCAATTATAGTAACCGTCGGGTCAAAGCTCCTTATACGCAGCGTAGCCTCGATTCCATCCATTACAGGCATCTTCACGTCCATCCAAATAAAGTGTGGCTTCCAGGTTTTTGCTAAGTTAATAGCATCCTCTCCATTGGCCGCGTCTCTCACCTCAAACCCCACCGAACTTAGTAACCTGACTAGCAAAATACGGTTGAATTCAATATCCTCAACGACGACAATTCGATATACAGGCTCCCCGGGAAATATTTTAATAACCCTGCGCGGATTCTGCAACACAGTAACGTCCGTCATATGGGAAAACTCCACGGGGATATCGAATCTGAATGTGGAACCTTTACCCGGTTCGGAATTCACGCTGATGCTGCCCCCCATCAGGTGCACGAATTGTCGACTAATGGCAAGACCAAGGCCGGTACCTTCGATAACCCTCTTCATACTGGATAACTGGACAAAAGGTTCGAATATTCGTTCTCTGTCATCCGGCGCAATTCCTATACCTGTATCCTCGATATCAAAGATTAATCTGGTCGATGAGACGTTTTTTACGTCAGAATCCTGCTTATCATGTTCATGTATATCACGTTCATATATATCGGACTCCCGTATACTTTTGTCCTGCTTATCATGCTCCTGCATAATACGCAGAACAACCCCTCCTTTTTCGGTATATTTAACTGCATTTGTTAACAGGTTAATAAGTATCTGGCGTAATTTTCTTTCGTCAGTCTTAATATAACGGGGTAGGCCAGAGGTTTTTTCGACGATAAATTGAAGGTCTTTACCCTCTGCACGTAACCGTATCATCTGTTCGATACCGGATATGGCGTCTATTAAATCAAAACTATGTTTTTCTATATGAATATGTCCGGCCTCTACCTTAGACATATCTAAAATATCGTTAATCAAGCCTAGTAGATGCCCGCCACTTCGGCTTATGACGCTTAAATCCTCCTTCAGGTTAAAAGTTATACAATTGTCTCGTTCCATTAGAGCACAAAAACCAAGTATAGCGTTTAAAGGGGTGCGCAGTTCGTGGCTCATGTTGGCGAGAAATACACTTTTTGCACGGTTGGCCGATTCCGCCCGTTCCTTTGCATTAGCCAGCTCGACGGTACGTTGCTCTACCTTTTGCTCCAGAGCCCGGTTGAATGCACGTAATTCCTCCTCCACTTCGATGTTGCGCATGCGGTTTAACCCACTTGTCCCAAGCATTTGAGCAAGCTGCACCTGAAAAGCCATTATGTCCCCGATACGCTCCCCTGGGATAACGTGAACCTTTTTCAATGCATTAAGATAATCTTCTTCGTTGAAACCGAACTGCCGTGCCTGATTCCTGAAGAATTCCTCATCGGGAGGCTCATGCAACATCTGGCCGGTAAAAATATTTGCCACATGCTCTCCCTCGATAAAAACCGGAGTGGCGTAGTCGACAAGCCCCTGTGGGCACCTGTAACCAACATAAGGGCCTTCGTGAAGATGCTTAAGTATATAAAGGTCACTCTCCAGACACCGTGAGCAAGTCAATGGATTTACACGGTGAAATTTAGTGCAAATGTCTTGCCATCCAACTGCGGTAAGGACGTTGCTGTCATTATCTATTAACGCATGATTTATACCGCTTGCCCTATACAGGGACTCCATCAAAATCTGTAATTGAGACAAATCTATAATCTGGCTTATATGGTATTTCATCTTCTCGCTCACCTAGTGCAAATTAGAACAATCGCTTCGTTTTCCTACGCAAAACATAATACTCTCAAGCAGCTTACGTTCATCTATCGGTTTTATAATATGCATACATGCCTTTTTGCTTGTATGCCGTTCGTCGTTATAGCCGGTTGTGATAATTATTGGCTGATAATCCTGTATCTCCAATATCTTGTCTATCATCATCAACCCATCCATTACCGGCATTTCTATATCGGTTATCACTATAGAAATATCATCCTTATTTGTCTTATAAATTTCAAGTCCTTCCCGACCATTTTCCGCCTCGTAAACGGCAGCAAACCTTCTTTTCATAAAACGCCCGAATAATTTTCTAAGCAATAATTCGTCCTCAACGTAAAGCACTGTCAATGTTTTCAATAATTCGATATCGTTTGTCATTTCTTTATCCCCGACTCATCTTTCTATCTTAAATTCGTATTTCTATCCTAACCTCATATCTTTCATCGATATTTCTTACTTCAAAAGAGGCAACAACTTCCTTAATGCCTCAACCATGTGAATATCAGCCAATGAATGTCAACCAACGGGTATCCTTCCGCCCGGTGTGGACATTCATTGAGTACCCGCTAAATGAATACCAGCGCGACAAGAAGCTAAAACATAGACAAGTCTCCGGTTTTTTCGATGAGTTTGTCTATGTCCAGGAGTATTATTAGCCTGTCCTGCAGTTTGGCTATACCACTTATGAACTCGGTGCCAACTTCGACGGCCATTGGTGGTGCATGCTCGACTATATTCGAGGGAACCCTGAGCACCTCGGAAACCGAATCCACCACCAACCCCATTGTCATACCATTAATGTCGACTATCATGATGCGGGATTCCTTATCGTTTTCTTTGTCCATAAAGCCAAATTTCTTCCTGAGATTGACTACCGGAATCACTTTGCCCCTCAGGTTTACGACACCCTCCACGTAAGAGGGAGCGTTGGGGACTAACGTGATGTCGGTCATTCTGTTAATCTCCTGCACTTTCAGTATGTCCATGGCATACTCTTCATTGCCAAGAGTAAGAGTTACTAACTGCAATATGCCTTCGGTTGCTGTAAAAGCCTCCATATTGGCCTCCTTATTGGATTTTATCTAACGTGCCGAAATCGAAATTTCGACAGACGGACGGTTTGAACCCCTGTCTTTAGCAATGGGGAGTGTCAGGCTAATCGTAATGCCCTGTTATTTACTTTATACGCAGCTTCTTTCGAACCGACTTTGAAGTATCCGACTACTTCCTGTAAGTCCGATGACATTTTCGAAAGCTCGGATGCGGATTGGGATGCCTGCATGGAACTTACGGTTGTCTCCCGCGCGACGTTTGCTATCGCCTCGATGTCTGACGTTATCGTCTCGGAAACGGTAGACATCTCCTCCGTGGCGGATGCTATCTGCTCAACCATGGATTGCAGTGAATTAATACTCTTTACGATACCACCCAAGGCCTCGCCGGCCTTGCTCGTATATTCCACTCCCGTCTCTACCATTTTGGTGGCTCCATCCATCGACGTTACCGCCTTTCCCGTTTCATCCTGAATCGATACTATCATCCCGCCTATCTCGGAGGTGGCCTTAGCCGTTCTTTCGGCAAGCTTTCTTACTTCATCGGCAACCACGGCAAACCCTCTGCCCTGTTCCCCTGCCCTGGCGGCTTCGATAGCGGCGTTTAATGCCAGCAGGTTGGTTTGATCGGCTATGTCTTTAATGACGTTCACTATTTCGCCTATTTGTTTCGAACGTTCTCCAAGAGATATTATGAGCTGGGCCGACTCACTGACAGTGGTTGCTATGGCTCTTACTTTTTCGATAGATATACTTACGATTGCCTCGCCGTCTTTAGCCAGTGTTGCCGTCTCCAAAGCGGAGGACGCAATACTCGAAGCATTCCTGGCTACGTCGATAACCGTTTGCGACATCTCGGTTGCCGACGTGGCAATTTGTGAAGCCTTGTTTGATTGTTCCGATACTCCATCAGACATTTGTTCCGAACTTGCACTTAACTGCTGGCTTGCCGAAGCCACGTTATCGGAGGACGTGCTTATAGTTTCCACTGTTGTCCTTAGCTTGCCGACCATGGCTTTCATCGCTGACATGAGACGCCCCGTTTCATCTTCACTGGTAACGTCTATATCAACCGTAAGATCGCCGGCGGCCAGCCCATTGGCAACGTCCACTACTTTATTTATCGGCACTATGACGCTATTGATTATCCACCATGCGACAATGATGGACAAAAGCAAACCGACAATTATGCATGAAATAGACGCGTTACGTATTAACGAATAATCCTTCTGTGATTTATCGAACAATTCTTTTGCTACATCCTCCTGGAGTTTCATAAGGTTATGCGCGCCCTCTTGCACGGGCTTTGCGCTTGGCCTTATTCGTTCGACGTTAATTTTTCTTGCTTCATCGATTTTGTTGGCTCTCAATGCCTCAATAACCGGATTAAATCCATCCTCTCTTAGTTTCTTGCGGTCCTCGACAAATTTATCGGCAAGCACCTTCTCATCCGGCGTTAAATATGTAGAAGTGTATTCTTTCCATACGGCATTTATTTTTTGAATGTTTTCCTCGACCTGGGCTGTCCGTTTGCCGATTACCTCGGGTTTTGGATCTTCCAGAGTGGCTAGTATCTCTATACGGTTCAGCAAATTTAATCTGGTAATTTCAGCTATCTGCCCCATACATACCACACGATCTTCATACATTGACTTAATAATTGCGTTGGACGAGCTAAGGCCATGCAGACCATATGCCCCGATACCGATTAAAATTACAGCCATAAATGCTACCAATAGATACAGCCTGACACCTATCCTCACGTTCTTAAACATACTGCCTCCTTTAGTGATGTTTTTGGTTTATGAACAAACAGCTCAGTTCTACAGTTTATATATTTATAGTTTATATATTATATATATGTTCCTCCTCGAGAAGTTCCGTAAACTCGCCTGCGGCAACCGGCTTACTGAAAAGATACCCCTGTATCTCGTCGCATTCGAAGGTGCGCAGCAACTCAAGCTGCTGGGTGGTCTCGACCCCTTCGGCTACAACCTTGATGTTGAGACTGTGCGCCATTGAAATGATCGTCGAGGTTATAATCGCATCGGAGGCATCATACGGACAGTTCCGGATAAAGCTTTGATCGATCTTCAGTGTCTGTATTGGAAAACGCTTCAGGTAAACCAGAGAAGAATATCCCGTTCCAAAATCGTCCACGGAGATGTTTACACCCAAATCCCTGAGTTCGTGCATAACCCTTATGCTTTCCTCCACGTTTTGCACAAGCCCGCTTTCGGTAATCTCCA
>JADFXJ010000056.1 GCA_015233615.1 Nitrospirota bacterium | reverse complement strand
GATACCCGTTAACAGGCCGTGAAGGGCATCGAGGGTACGTGAGTTTTCCCTGGTAAGCACGGTGTTGATTCTGAGCTTCGGGCGCTCTCGCCTGGCCAGGCGGCTTATTGCCTTCACGGTTGCCTTGAAAGCACCCTTTACACCTCTCAGCCTGTCGTGAATCGAGTGGTCTGCGGAGTCGAGCGACAGGGATACGCAATGGACTCCCATATCGGATATTTTCGATATCCCATCCTTGTCGAGAAGGGTACCGTTGGTCGTCAGGTTTACCTGGAGCCCCAAGTTACAAGCATCCTCAAGGATTCCATATATTTCGGGATGGGTGAAGACCTCGCCGCCTGAAAAATGTATCTTCTTAAGGCCCAGAATTGTAAGCCCGTTTAGCATTTCCTTTACAACCCGGCGTGGCATTGGCGGTGTTGGTGCCGGTTTATCGCAGTAGATGCAGGAGAGGTTGCATTGCCACAGAAGCTTCATTTTAGCGAAAATCACCTGGGACTCCGGACGGGGATTCGTGGCAATACCTGCAAGGCTGTCGATTAAACCCTTCTTAGCCAGGATCTCCTTTTCCAGGTCCAACTACGGTTAACCTCCTTACGTGCGGCCCGCCGACAGTGCCGCTTCTATGCCGTCTATTTCGTGGGCGGCGGTGAAGCCTCGCTCTATAGTTTCCCTGGCATTCTTCCCGATTTCATCGCGTGCCGAAGCGGGCAGTGACAGCGCCGTTTCCAGGACGCGGGCGGCGTGAAGGCGATCCTCGCCGTCAAAAAGGAAACCGTTTACGCCGTTTTCGATTACGTCCGGCATGCCTCCGGATCTGTTTGCCACCACCACGCGTCCCAGTGACATCGCTTCGAGCATCACGTTTGGCATGCCATCGTAGTGGGACGGGATTAGCACCACGTCGGAGAGGGCGTACCAGGCGGGAAGCTCGTCCCTGTCCTTGTAGCCGGCCTCTATCCAAAATCCATCATCAATCGCCGATTCTGCCGGTTCCGCCGATTCTACCGGGTTTGATAATTCTGCCTGTCCGGTCTGTCCGGATTGGCCGGATTGAGCGGATTGCGCATATTGGATGAATTTGCGCATTTCCTCCGGCACGTCTCCGACGGCCATGAGGTAAGCCCCGGTGCCCAGGCCGAAGTTGGAAAAGAGATCGACGGCCATATCCAGGCCTTTCTTATACTTCAAGTAGCCGAAAATTCCGGCTATTTTCTTGTTTTTAAGCGGGCGGCCCGGGTTGTTCGGGAGTGCCGTTTTTAACTCCTGAAGCGCCTCCTGAGCCCGTTTCAGGTCGCTTTCCAGAGTTACCCACACGGACGTGTCTATCCCGTTTGGCGTGTACGAACAATCCGCCTTCCTGAGCGTGGTAATCCTGGTTAGCATTTCCCTGGATACGGCACCGGTCATGGTAGCTTTGTCGAGTATGAAATGGGTCATCCAGCCTCTCCTTACGTCGTGGATTATCCTGTCGAAGTCGTTTCCCCTGAAAAGGACGAGGCTTTTCAAGCCGAGCCACAAGGCCCAGAGTACCGCAAAATAACCGGCCCTGTCGGCCCCGAAACCGACCATAATTGAGCCTTCCATACGCCTTCTCAGTGCCCGGAACATGGCCTCCGGCTCGGAAGGCACGTTTACTCCCGCAATGGCGGTTCTGCATAAAGTGCCGGGATCAGGTGACACCAAGCTTTCGGTAACGTGCACTACCAACACGGTGTGCCCGCGATCTCTGAGGCCGTTTACAAGCCTTTCGCTCGACACCGCCATGCCTCCCCGCTGAGGGGGATGTTTCGAAGTTATCCAGGTTATTTTCATGATACATATTATAGCTGAATTCGGTTGTATGCGATACATTTGTCTGAACTGTGATTTAAATGATTTTTTGATTTACTATGATTAATAATTTGGAAAGGGAATATTTGTGATTTATCATAGTCTTCATTTAATCAATATTAATCACAGTTCAAGACAATTAGAGGACGCGGGGGCGGCGGATAGATTCCGGAAATAAAGGGCGATTAAAGGTGCTTAACTGTCATGGAAATCGGATGGGCTAATATCGCTGTCGTCTGGGTTTGGGTTATCGACGGCATTTGGGTTGACGGCACCGGTGTCAACATCCTGGGGAGTGTCGATATAATCGAATACTCCATAGTCTCTGGAGGAGTAGGTTGAATGTCCTCCATAACGATATGGGGCGTATCCTGTATTTCTATATACGCTTTGTCTCCTGTATTCCCCGCCAAGGCCGCTGTTTTCGGCCTCCTCTTCGGTTAACCTCCCGGCCATGCAGTCCGGGCACATGGGATCTTTGTCCTGGTCCTTGTACTTCATATGCCTGCTGCACACGGGTTTGTTACACTCCGTACATAGGGCCACAACCGGATTGCCGCAGTCCCTAAGTACCAGAAGGCCCGTTTTATGCTTACACGTCATCATCTATTTTCCCTCTCCGAAAGCGTTTTTTGAAGCGCCCTCCGAAGCACTTCCCGAAGCACTTCCCGAAGCGCTCCCTGAAGCACCCGTCGAATTTTGGGCCTGATTTTGGGGCTTGTCTTCGTGTCGCCTGAGAAGCGTGTACAGTAACGCTATCGCCCTTGCCGTCCTCAATGGGTCCGGAACGAGGTCTCCGGCCATTTTTTCCTTGTATTTCAGCTTGAGGACTGTGCCCTTTTGCCCCTTCGATACGGTTAGCTTCCCACCCCCCGCCGTCATGGCATTCGCCGCTTCCTCGTCCAGGGAATATATTTTTTCGTTAACCCTCAGCCGTATCGCAAAGGTGTCCGTCTTCTTATATTTTTTCTTTGCCTTAGTCTTCTTCCCGCGTTTTTTCGTTTTCTTGCTCATAACGAGAAATTCCGAGCCGGTGATGGCCAGATAATTGTCATCGCTTAATCTGAGGTTGAGATTAAGGAAATACCTTCGGTAGAAATATTTGCAACAAGAATGGTAATGGCCGTGTTCGTACTTAGCGCTCGTGCCGGCACTGAATCGCTTGTTTTCTACCGGCGACAGGAACAGCCTTAGATAAATGGGTGTGTTTTTCTTTATGTCTTCGCGCAGGTAGTCCATAAGCGGGCTAACGTACAGGCGAAGTTCGTCTCTGAGGTCCATGTCCGAATATCTCCGGAACACGATGTAGGCCGCTATGGTAGCCGTTATCGATAATAACAATACTACCCATATCGCCGGTTTTTGAGATATTTGGGCTACGAAGTAACAGACTATAGTAATCGCTATGAATATAATCATAACGGTTTTGGCTGTTTTTTTCTTCCCTTCAATCAGGAGATCATAACCGGTTAGGTAGGAGATGATATAGTTTATGTGGCTAATCGGCCAAACGCCCTTTATCTCCTTGCCGGAAAGTATCTGCCTTATGGTAGCAGCCATACCGGAGGCAGCTTTTCCGGAAGCATTCATGTCCTGTTTAGCCATGCCGGAAGCAGTCCTTCCGGAAACAGCCGTTACTGCGGCAACTTTACCCCCGGCGTTGGTTCCCGCGGCAATCTTACCCCTGGCAACCTTACCTCTGGTATCTTTTCCGGTGTCTGCCATATTAACGACCTATCTCCTCGTATAGCCGCTTAAGCCTTGACTCAAAGAGATCCATGCCGAACCGGGTTTTTATCTTGATACGCGCCGCTTGACCAAGGGATTCGACAAGCTCGCCGCTATTAAGAAGGCGTATCATCCCATTAGCCAGCGAGCGGGGTGAATCGGGGGTAACGAGCCAGCCGTCCTTTCCGTGATCGATGATCTCTCTTATGGAAGCTAAGCCGGATGCCACAACGGGGGTGCCATGGGACATCGATTCTATGATTTTCACCGGGCAAGCTCCCTGGAGTTCGTTTCTGTCGCACCTGGTGAGGGGGGCCACCGTAATGGCCGCCTCCTCGTATAGAGTGGCGAGCCTTTCCCTGGATACCCCTACGATAACCTTAACCTTGTCCCGTAATCCCATGGCATCGAGCGGCTTTAGTGTCGGCTTTAAGTATTTTGTGCTCGAACATGCCAGGAGGAGGTTCACGTCTTTGACGCTGTGTGCTACGTGGTAATATGCCTTTATGAGCACGTCCACCCCCTGCCATGGGGACAACGTGCCCGAATAGAGGATAAACGGCTTCCCGCCAAAGATACTTGCAATCGGCTTGCTGCGAATTTTCCCTTCGGAATCTTCGCATTTTTTGGAGTCCTCGTAAACGGCGTTAGGTATCAGGGTTATCTTAGTCTCATCCGCTCCTCTTTCCTTCAGGTATGAGGCCGTAACGGAGCTAACGGTTATTATTTTATCCGCACCTTTCAGGCATAGGTCTTCCATGTGGCGAATGTGTCTGAGGAGGGCCTCGTTTTCGCGGAGCCGGGGATAGTGCGTTGGCAACTCTATGGAGGGAAGGCCGTTTACCTCGAATATTTTTCCCACGTGCTTTGCCATGGGGTGGTTTATTATGGGCAGACCACTCCATATGTCCCTGAAGTGGACGTTGGTTAAGCTATTTCCCCCGGCCCGGAGCAACCCGGCAACGTGCCGGCCAAAAATTTCGGTTCTCTTCAGGTAGTTGGGATGATGGCCAAGACATCTTCTGATGGCTATGGATCCCTCTTCCTGGTAAATGGGCATGTCTGCATAGCCCAGGCAGGCAAGAGTAACCGTACGGGAAAACCTCTCCATGGCTCTTACGTTACAGGCTATGTGGGAAGAGGCGCCCTTAAACGCGGGAAAAACGTCGAAGGCTGCATAGAAGTTATTCACCCGGCAATCCTATCCATTTTGGGAAACTCCACGTTAATCGCATCGACCGATTATACCATAAAACGCAAGTAATATTGTGGTAAATTGTGATACTATGATGCCGTTGTATTATGTGCTAAGGATAGGTACTATGGTAGTCGTTCGGCTCTGCATAATCTAACGTCGGATTGAAGACGATTTTCAACGTGGTAGACGTGGCATTTCAACGTGGTAGACGTGGCATTTCAACGTGGTAGACGTGGCAATAGTTCAGCCTCTCATTTGTACGGCAGGACGACGTCCGCGTTTGTCGTGCAAACCTATTTTCCCTTGAGGTAATCGCCAAGGATTCCCCGAGAGTGCTCGTCGTCGTGGCAATATGCGCACAAGTTCTCCCAATTCGAGCCATTTGGCGGATTGTTATCGTGGTTGCCGTCTTTATGATGCACGGTGAGCAGGTTCTTATTCTTCACGTCGAACTCCCGGCCACATTTAGCGCATATGAGTCCGTGTATCTTCAAAGACTGCTCGCGGTAATTATTATTACTATTGCCTTGCTGGAGTCCCTTAAGCTCTTTTACGATGTCTCCGGCAGACTTATTGTTATCCACTTTTACAGGCTTTGTGGGTTTCCTGGGCTTAAAACTTCTGGTTTGACCCATAAACCATCCTCCCTTTTTATATTCTTCTTCCTACTATAGTTACTATCATATCATTTAATCGGCAGAATGTTCAACAAAGAAGCTATCCACAAAGAACCACGCGAATTCGGCTGACGGCTCTGCTGACGGCCAGAAGGTTCACGAAGCTTTTTTCTTAGTCTTTCCTGGTCTTTCTTCGTGTTCTTCGTGGATCAATGTCCTTGCCCTTAATCAGATACCGAATATGGTAATCCCGGCTTCGTCGGCAATTTGAATCATTTTGTCTTTGTGCATCATGAGAATATTATCCGCTTCTATAGCCAGAACCCTGGCTCTGCTTTTAATCATGGAATTTAAAGTATCGAGGCCGACTGCGGGATAATCGAATCGCCTGTCCTGATTGGGTTTGCTCACCTTTATGACTACTGCACCGTCCTCAGCCAGAGAGCCACCTCTTATGATAGCACTGTCCGTTCCCTCTATAGCCTCTACCGACATTACGGCCTGGTCCTTGACCACTATCGTTTGGCCTATGTCCAGTCTGCCGCTCTCTTTAGCTAACGGGTATCCAAACGCTATATCTTTTTCCTCGTGTTTAGACAGGCCTTTCTTTGTCATAACGCCCTTTGGCGCCATGAGCTTTGCAGTAAAGTCGGGTATGCCGAGAAAATCGATCCCATCTTTTTTGAACTCTTCGACGATTGCAAGGAGTATGGAATCGTCTTTTTTATCTTTCAATTTAAACAAAAGACTTACGGCTTTCAGGTCAGGCACAATCTTACTCTGGTATAGGAGCGTTTTTGAGACTTTGCCACCCATGACGGCTTCCTTTATGGAGGCTTTTTTCAGTGTCTTGATGATAGAGCCCAGTTTGCCGACGCTGATTTTGATAAAATGGTCAACAAAATCTGCGAGTTTATCATCGACAAGAGGGTCGAGACCCACGGCAAAGACACTGTAGCCCAGTTCTCTTGCTCCATCGGCAATGGCTATAGGCAGCTCACCCTGGCCGGCTATTAAGCCTATCCGTTTTTTCACGTTCATTGTTTGCGGCATATTCCCCTTTTATTTTTTTCGATAAAGTTGACCATTGCCCTGACCTCGTCAGACATGTTTAGTTGTTCCTGTACCTGCTGCAAGGCCTCTTTGAGTGTTAACTTGTCTCTGAAGAGTATCTTGTAGGCAGCTTTGAGTGATTGGATCTGCTCGTCGGAAAAGCCGTTTCTCTTTAAACCGATGACGTTGAGACCGTATAACTTTGCCCGTGGCCCGGAGGCTATGGTATATGGAGGTATGTCCTGTCCAATGCCGCTAAATCCACCAATCATAGTGTAGGCACCTATTCTTGTAAACTGATGAACCGCTACAATTCCACCTATAAAGGCGTGGTCCTCGACCTCGACGTGCCCGGCGAGAGTTGCGGCGTTTGCCATTACTACGGAATTACCTATTTTACAGTCGTGGGCAATGTGAACGTATGCCATTATATAATTATTGTTTCCTATCTCGGTTACACCGTCTCCACTGACCGAGGCGCGGTGGATAGTGGTGTATTCCCTTATGATATTGTTATCGCCTATTTTAACGTGGGTAGGCCTGCCGTCGTACTTGAGATCCTGAGGCTGGAGGCCTATGCTCGTAAATGGGTAGACGTGGCAGTTTGCGCCTATTACGAGTTGGCCCTCAAGTATCACGTTTGCCACTAACTTCGTTCCTTTGCCTATTTTTACGTTATCACCGATAATGCAGTAGGGGCCGATGGCAGTATCGTCCGCCAATTCGACGTTTGAGCCGATTATCGCAGTGCAATGTATATGTGGCTCCATACTTACAACTCCTTTTGCGCTACCATGGCAGTAAAGTCAGCCTCTGATACCACAGTGTCGTCTACTAGCGCTCTACCAGTGAATTTCCATACGTTTCCCCGCTTTTGAGTGACCCTGATATCGAGGAAAAGCTGGTTACCGGGTATGACTGGTTTTCTGAACTTCGCCTTTTCTATACTCATAAAATACACAGCGTTACCCTTAACTCCCGATTGAAAGGCTAATATGCCGGAAAGCTGTGCCATCGCCTCTATTATCATCACACCCGGCATAACCGGATTCCCAGGGAAGTGGCCCTGAAAAAATGGTTCGTTGATGGTTACGTTTTTTATCCCACTAGCTCTGTCTCCGGGTATAAGCTCGTCCACGCGGTCTACCATCAAAAAAGGATACCTGTGGGGTATAGTCTTCATTATCTCAAATATGTCTATCATAAAACTGACCTCCGCAATATACTGTACTTAAGTGGAGTTAAACGGTATTACTTATTTTCTGATTGCTTATTTTCTGTAAGACTTTTTAATGCTTTTTCTAATTCGATTATCCTGTTGTTCAACTCCGGCAACCTCTTAAAGAGCAGGATTGACCTTTTATACTGGCGATGTGGCAGACATGGACTCCCCCAGTATATATCCTTTTGCAGATCGTTCATGACGCCGGACTGTGAGGCTATCATCGTACCGGACTCTATTTTGACGTGGTCCGATATGCCCGCCTGTCCGCCTATCATAACGTAATCGCCGATTTCGCTGCTT
Organism: Nitrospirota bacterium; assembly: GCA_015233615.1. GTDB lineage: Bacteria > Nitrospirota > Thermodesulfovibrionia > Thermodesulfovibrionales > Magnetobacteriaceae > JADFXJ01. The sequence continues at coordinate 15,797 of JADFXJ010000056.1, read as the reverse complement.
CCGGCTATGGCCGTCTGTGCGACTATTACGGAGTTCTTGCCGATCTTCACGTTATGGGCGACCTGCACGAGATTATCGATCTTGGTACCGGCACCTATCACGGTAGCGCCTGTCGTAGCACGGTCGACTGTGGAGTTCGCACCAATTTCGACGTCGTCCCCGACGATGACAGTGCCGACCTGAGGAATCTTGAAATGCCTGCCTCCGTCCATTACATAACCGAATCCATCGGAACCTATGACGGCCCCGGAGTGTATTATCACCCGGTTACCGATTTTGACGCCATTACGTATAGTAACGTTTGGGTATATGAGACAGTCGTCTCCTATTTCGGCGCCTTCACCGACGTACGTATTTGGGTGAATGGCTACTCTTTCGCCAATCCTGGCTCCACGGCCTATGTAAACCCCAGGATATATGGCTATAGCCTCACCCAGAGTTACATTTTCCGACACGTTTGCCCCTTCCAATACGCCCAGATGCTCAAATGGCTTATCATAAAAAAGTTTCAGGAGCCTGGCAAATGCTACGGAGGGGTTGGGAACCAGAATTTCAGGTTTACCCAGGTCCGGATGCCGTAAGGCCGATATCACTGCCGACGCCTGGCAATTCCTGGCGCCGGCAAGGAAACTTTCATCCCTGAGGTACGTTACATATCCCTCAACGGCGTCGGTTATCCCGGATACGCCTTCTATTTCCGTCTCCGGGCTCCCGGTTAAGTGCCCGTCCAAGAAGTCCGAGACTTCCTTAAGTTTCATAGGTGGCAGTATTCTTACTTTTTCTTGGCTGCAGTATCGTTATATTTTTTTATAACCTTGCTTGTCAAGTCAGTGGAGTCAAGGATATAAATAGATTGCCTGGCGTCTAAAATAGCGGTATAACCTTCTTCTTTACCCATAGCGTTTACAATATCCCTGATGTCCTTAACTATGTCTTTATAAAGTTCTTGCTTTTTCTTCTGGAACTCTTCCTGGACTTCCTGAACCGAGCGGTTAAGTTCTCTTGCCATACTCTGGATTTCTTCCTGTTTTTTCTTCTTTGCGTCTTCGGACATGGCAGATTTTTTCTTTTCGAAATCTGCGTTTTGGGTGTCAATAGTTTTCTTTTTCTCTTCTAACTTAGCCTCATGGCTTTTTATAAAACTTTCCAGGGAAGCGCTGGCTTTCTTCCCTTGTTCCGATTCATCCACTACCTTCGAAAAATCGACAAACCCGATCTTGTCGGCCATAGCGGCAGAGCCCATTAAGAGAACTGCTGCCATTAAAAACAACGCTACTGTTACCTTCTTCATTTACCCTCCTAAATAGTTTATCGTTTATACTATAAACGTGTGCTTTTTAAAAAAAGCTGCCAAATGAAAATTCTATCCTGCCCTGGGATTCTCCGGGTTTTCTGTCAAGATTGTACCCGTATTCGAGACGTATTGGCCCGAAGGGCGAAATCCAGCGAATGCCGGTACCCGTGGTATATTTTGTATCGCTTAATGTAAACCCGTTGCTGTAGGAACCACCCGTGTCGAAAAACACGACGCCTTTGAGCTTGATCTCCGGGAAAATCGGGTAAATAATTTCCACGTTCCCTATTGCCTCCGTAGTGCCGCCCATAAAAGTGTTAGCGTTAAACACCGTAGGAGGGTAAACGGAAAAGGTATTTACCGTTTGACTTGGGCCTGCCTCACCGAAACCCAAACCCCTGATGGTACTTATGCCGCCTACGTAGAACCTCTCGTACACGGGGAGATTTCTTCCATAAAGTCCGGAGGCGTATGCATATCTGCCCCGCAACGACAGAGTGGTTGGGCCAATGAAAGGCCAGAACCACAGGGAGTCGATACCAGACTTTACGAATTGGTTCGTACCGCCTATACCGGCATAGGTGGCGTAGAGGGAATTGCGCGACCCGCTCGAGGGGTCTACGTAGTTATCCCTGGTATCCCTGGTTATGGACGGCGTGATACTGCTCGTAGTGGCCTTGCCGTCCTGTGCCTTTACTATCTCCGGGGCATCGTCTTTAACGTCAAAGACGTTGACGGCCTCAAACCTGTAGGTAGCTCCTAAATTCCAGTATTCGGCGAACCTCTTGTTCGCACCGATAGATACACCAGCAGCCCTACGGCTATATTCGATGAAAACCCTGTCCATTTTATAGATACTTCCCGATAAACTGATGGGTTTGTCTAAAAACCACGGTTCGGTGTACGTTAACTCGTACAGGGAAGACTTGCCGCCGATCTCGGTGCTAATCTTTGCGTATTGTCCGGTTCCAAAGAGATTTTTCGACGTTAGTTGTACCATGCCTATTATATGGTCTACGGAACTGTATCCTCCGCCAAAGCTCACAAACGAGGTACTCTTTTCCTTTACCTTGACGTCCAGGTCTACCGTGTCGGTGTCCGGCTTTGGTTTTGGAGAGAGGTCGACCGTCTCGAATATGTCGAGGTTGGTAATGTTTTGATAGCTCCTCTTCAACTTCTTGCTATTGTATAAGTCTCCTTCGTCGATGGGTATTTCACGGCGTATTACCTTGTCCTTCGTCTTCGTATTGCCGGCGAACTCTATGCGTCCGACATGGTAAGTATGCCCTTCCTCCACTTTCAGAAAAACACTTGCCGTTTTATCCTTTTCGTTTGGAACGACTTCGGGTGTTACGTTAGCCGTGGCGTATCCCTTTTCGGTATAAAAGTCGGATATCGCGTTAAGGTCTCTCGACAGGTGTCTTTTGCTGAAAATCTCGCCATCTTTTATCGTGATGAGTTTTTTGATTACGTCGTCCGGAAAGGCATGGTATCCCTCTATACCCACTTTGGCTATCCTATACTGGTCGCCTTCTTCTACTTCGAAGACGACGGTTATCCCGTTTAACTCTTTGTTGACGATAACCTGCGGCTTGGAGACTTTTACGTTAATGTAGCCGTTGTCAAGGTATAGATCCTGTATGCGCTTGACGTCCTCTTCCAAAACGTCCTGCTTGACGTATCCAGAGTCCGTCAGAAAAGACAACCACCACCATTTGGTCGTCTCTATGGACTTTTTTATCTTCCTCGTCGTGATGCGGTTGTTACCCCTGATTTCGAGCTTCCTGATCTTGATCTTCGGGCCTTCTTTGATTTCGAAGATGAGATTGGCCTCGTTATTGGGATAATATCGCAGTATCGGATATATCTGGGACATGTAGTACCCCTCGGCGTCGTAGTACGCCTTGAGCTTTTGCACGTTGTCCTGAATGAGGGCGGTATCCGCAATGGAACCCCTTATGATAGTAGCCTTTTCCTTTAACTTATCTTCCTTTAAATTTTTGTTGCCGTCAAAACCGATCTTCACTATCGTTGGTTTTTCGGTAACATAGTAAATAAGCTTCAAACCGCCCTCGTAAAAAGTCGTCTCCACTTTAACGTCGTCGAAATAACCCATCTGGTAGATTATCTTGATGTCTTCCTCTATTTTATTCTTCGACAGGGGTTGATTGACTTTCTGAGTCAGCTTGGATTTTACCGCACCTTCCTCTATCCTCTTTATACCCTTTATCTCGATGGATTTTACCAGAGGCTCCAGTTTTGCCGGGACTTCCTGTTTTACCGGAGCTTCCTGTTTTACGGCAGGTTTCTGTTGTGCCGGAGGTTCCTCACCAAAGCTGATGCCGGTGAATATCAGTACCAGTATATACAATAACGATAGCGGGACAAGCCTGGAAATCCGATTGCCGATTACCGTCGTCATTTCGGCCTGACCGCAATCTATCCCTTTTCCTTTTCCGGATTTTTTCTTAACGGGTTCCCCGGTGTTACCGGGCAAGCTCTTAGTTATAAAGTTATCCATTTATTCCTTTTTCAATACGTAATCAATCTTAAAGCAGTCAATCGGGGACAAGCCGCAACAGCGTAAGTATCGATGTACCAACCGTCCTTCTTTTTTCCGTGCATAATGCACGTACAGGCATTATACATGATCTCAGGTGTATTAGTATACTCAATTCATTCCACTGTGTAAATATTTTTCTAATAATCTTTTGCCCGATGAAGGATAAAGATTCCTGCCAGGTTACAAACATTCCCATTATTGTCGTCCAACGTAATTTACCCGCAGATTTACCCGCGTGTTTGACGTCACGTTTACCGGCATGTTTACTGGACGGCAAATTGGGTATCCCAGATATAGTAGTTGCTTTTGCTTCCCGCTGGCGTTACGGCAAAATAAAGAGTATATGTGCCATGAGGCAAGCTGCTCAGAGGGATGTCGCCGGAGAGCGATGCGTTAATCGGGCCGCTGGTGCCTGATTGCCAGGCTCCCGGTGTTTGGCTGAAACTAAGGTCCGGCATTAAGAAATATATTTTTCCGTTTAATGCCAGTGCTATATAGACGTCCGCTTTGCCTGACAGGCTTGTAAGTCCGGCTGTAAGGCTAAGCGTATTACCACCGCCGGCCAGGGTTCCTATGGAAAGCGGTTTGGCACTCAGGGGGGTCGCACCAACAACGGGACTCTGTACCGGAGCATACGTATATACGTTTTGTCCCGCGGGTATCGACATGACGGGCGCGAACTTTTGGACGCGGTTGTTATATATGTCGGTTACGTAGACGTTGCCCGAAGTATCCAGGGCTAGTCCGCCAATGCTGCTGAACTGGCCGTTACCATTGCCATAACTTCCCCACTGGGTGATGTAATTTCCATTTGAGTCAAACTTCTGTATGCGGTAGCTGCCCTCGTCCGCCACGTATACGTTGCCCGACGTATCTACCGCTATGCCGGCAGGGAAAAAGAACTGGCCGTTTCCAAAGCCCTGACTCCCCCATTGGGTGATATAAGTACCTTGAGATGTGAATTTTTGGACGCGGTGGTTGGCGTTATCGACCACGTATATGTTGTCCGACGTATCGAGTGCTATGCCATAAGGGTGATTGAACTGGCCGGAACCGGTGCCGCCGTATCCCCATTGGGTGACATAAGAACCTTGAGAGGTAAACTTCTGTATGCGGTTGTTGCCGCAATCGGATACGTAGATGTTGCCGGTGCTATCGAACGCTATGCTTACAGGTCCCTGGAACTGGCTGTCACCGATGCCGTAAACTCCCCATTGTGTGATGTAATTACCACTGGAATCAAACTGCTGTATGCGGTCGTTACCGAAATCAACCACGAAAACGTTGCCAGACTTATCCGTTGCTAAGCCGGCAGGGCCATTGAACAGGCCGCTATAAAGATAAGTGCCATACCCCCCCCATTGGGTGATGTAATTACCATTGGAGTCAAACTTCTGTATGCGGTCGTTGGCACCGTCGGAGACGTACACGTTGCCCGACGCATCTACGGTTATTCCCTCTGGGTAAGCAAACTGGCCATTATTGATACCTTGAGAACCCCATTGCATGGCAAAGTTGTACGTTTCGCTGTAGGCATTCGAGGCTAAAAGGAGATAACTCATCAGGATGAACGTAAATAACTTATATTGCCCTCTTTTAACATTTCTCATTTTAAATCTCCTGTTATATTGATATACTTTATAATGGCCCCGATTGTTATGGCCCGGTTGACCAAAACGTAAAACCAACAGATTATAACATAATGATCAACAGTTTCTGTCGATAAATTCGTATGGATCTCATAAATCGCTCTGATCGGGCCAAAAAATCGTCCTCAATGCCGGTTATGACCTGTCTGCGGGTTTTTCCCGGCCAAATGCTTTCCCGGCTCCGGCCTGCCTTTAATCTTATATAGAGATGCCAGGTTTTGCAGAGCCGTAGCCGATTGGGGGTGGCCTGTGCCCAAAACTTCGTCGTAAATCGATATAGATTGCCTTAGCGCCGATTCGGCCTCCGTATACCTTTTTGAGGCCATGTAGATAGAACCTAAGTTGTTAAGGTTTAACGCCTTGTTCAGCCTGTACCTGTTTAAGTCGCTGTTATAAAAATCGGAGAACCACCTGAAGGGATTCCTGGCAGCCAGGCTGTGGATGCCCCTGTCGACATAAGAACAAATTCTGACCAGTTTTCCGGAAAGGTTTACACGACGGGGCCCCTCATGCCTGTCGTAGAAGGCGAAGATCCGGTTGAATACGGGCTTTTCGGCCAGGGAGGCCACTAAGTTTTCGTAATAAGCGTCGATGCGGTCTTTATCCCACTCAAGGCTGCGGTTGTATTTTCGGAACTCGTCATCGTTCAATGTGATGGCGGTTTTGCAGGTGGACTCGGCTTCCGGGTACTGTCCGGATTTATAGAAATCGAGGGCCTTTTGCGTGAGAGACACTGCGTGTCTGTACTTAACCATTTTCAAAATAAGCGCTCCGGTGTATACCAGGGACGACAGGACGAGCACGGATAAAGCGGATACCAGCAGAATCTTTGCCAAAAGTTTTGCCAGAGAGCCCTTTTTTTTAACTTTTTTGCGGCCCTTGTTCCGGGTAATCTCCTTAAGAGCCATTAACCCGTCATGAATATGACTTCGTCGTAGGTGGTTGTGCCGTCGAGAAGCTTCTTGATTGCGACTTCCCTGAGGCCTATCATTCCGTCGGCCCGGGCTGCGGCATAGATGTCTTTTAATTCCACGGTGCCGCTAAGGATATCCTTTATCCTGTCCGTGCACTCGATGATCTCGTAGATGGCGGTACGCCCCTTGTAGCCGGTTCCGCGACACTCGACACAGCCCTCGCCGTATTTTATGGTATACTGCTTTTTTTCCAGTTGAAGGTATTCCATTTCCTCATCGCTCATAAGCCGCTCCTGGACGCAATTGGTACATATCTTTCTTACCAGGCGTTGTGCCGCGATTCCAACGATAGTGGATGCTATCAGAAAGGGCGGAACACCGAGGTCCATCAGTCTCGTGATGGCGGTAGGCGAGTCGTTGGTGTGGAGCGTCGACAGTACCAGGTGCCCTGTAAGAGCGGACTGGATGGCGTTGTCCGCGGTCTCCTTGTCTCTTATTTCGCCAACCATTATGATGTCCGGGTCCTGGCGCAGGATAGTGCGAAGCATATTGGCAAACGTTACACCTATGGCGGACTGCACTCCCACCTGGCTAAAATCCTCCACTATCATTTCCACCGGGTCCTCGATAGTTACGATGTTCAACTCCGGCGTAGAGATTTCTTTCAGTGCCGAGTATAGTGTCGTCGTTTTGCCGCTTCCGGTTGGTCCCGTAAGTAATATTATCCCGTGGGGTTTTCTGATAAACGAGCTGAAGAGTTTGAATTCCCTGGGATAAAAACCGAGATTCTCGATCGGCTGCAAGAGCACGTCCGGGTCGAATATTCTTATCACCACTTTCTCGCCAAATACCACGGGAAGAGTGGACACCCTGAGTTCCAGTTCCTTTCCCTTGTACTTCGTCTTGATTCTTCCATCCTGGGGCCGCCGCTTCTCCGCTATGTCCATGCGGGAGAGCATTTTTATCCTGGATATTACCGGAGCGTGTACGGGTTTTTTCATGGAGTACGTATTATGGAGCACGCCGTCTATTCTTAATCTGACTATGGACTCATCTCTGCGGGGCTCTATGTGTATGTCACTGGCCCTCTGGTCGAATGCGTAAAGTAGAAGGTACTCCACTGCGTTTATTACGTGGGAGTCCGTTGCGTCGATCTCCGTTTGGCCCCTCATGGAAACGAACTGCTCAAGAGTGCCGAGTTCCGTAGATGGCTTCATCTCTGCGTGTGCTGCGACTATCGAAGCTTGAAAACCAAAAAACTCTCTCACTATTTTCAGTATGTCGGTCTTTGAGCTCAAGACTATGTTAGTCTTTATCTTCTTCATCTGTTTGATGCTGTTGACGCCATCCATGTCAAACGGATCCGCCACGGCCATGGTAACCGATCCGAGAGAGTCCTCTATCGGCACTATCAGGTGCTTCAGGGCGAATGGCCTGGGGATATACCTGGTGACAATCTGCAGGTTCAGAACCAGGGGATCAATCTTTTTGTAGGGCATGTTAACGTATTCCGCTATCGCTTCGGTTATCCTGTCCTCGGTCAGGGGCTTGCCCTCCGTACCGGGTAGCTCCGGGGTGAGTGAGAGTATTACCTCGGTTGGCGATACCATGTCGCGAATTTTGCTGGCTCTGCCGCCGGTGTTGGAATCTAAGTTCTTTTGCAGGCGTTTCTTTATTAAGTCACCGTCTAAGAGCAACTCGGTATAAACCTTTTCCGATATGAGGTTCTTTTTTTGGAGAATCTCGGCTACTAACTGTATAGTCAGAGTTTTTGTTTGTAACCCGTCGGGTTGCTTATTTTTTACTTTATCAAGCATAATCGGCAATAGTTACCATAACCGTGTATAATCAAAGGCCTATCGAGTTTATCTTATGGGCCAGGCAACCGGCTCCAAACCCATTGTCTATATTCATGACGGCAATCCCGGGCACACAGGAGTTAAGCATGGCGAAAAGGGCGGTAATACCACCCAGACTCGTACCATACCCCTGGGACGTAGGTACCGCTATTAAAGGCTTGTCCGTAAGGGCTCCTATGACGGAGGGCAGCGCGCCTTCCATACCGGCTATGACCACCAGCACCCGTGCGTCGTCTATAAACCTGGCGTTGGAGAGAATCCTGTGAAGGCCGGCAACGCCCACGTCGTATAGCGTGGTGGCGTGGCTGCCTAAAAAGCCGGCAGTGACCGCAGCCTCCTCCGCTACGGATATATCCGACGTGCCTGCCGATACGACCAGCACGTGGCCCGATTTTTCCCTTTTGCCCTTAGGCGAGTTCTTGTCCACTGCCTCGATGATGCATGAATCGGGATAGTACCTGGCATTTTCGATATTTAACATCCCGTATGTCTCTTCGTCCGATCTTGTAACGAGCACGCAGCCGTGAATTTCATATATTTTCCGCGCTATCTCGATAACCCGTGATTGTTTCTTGCCTGCAGCATAGACTACCTCGGCCGTGCCGCTGATAAGCTCCCTGTGGTTATCTATCCTGGCACATCCGAGGTCCTCGTAAGGGTGGTACCGGAGGCTTTTCAGAGCGATTTCTACGCCCATAGAGCCCTCTTTGACTGCGTTCAAAATTTCTTCCACCGTTTTCTTATCCACTAACGATTAAACCGCTCTCTTATCCTTTGCAGGTTAAAACGTTTTCTTGTCCATTTACGGTTAAAACGTTCATAACGGGTTAAAACTCTTTTTTCAACTCACGGGTCATAAGTTCATGCACCGCGGTACCGGGATTTTTACCGTCGTGAAGTACACGATAGACTTGTTCTACGATGGGCATCTCCACGCTGTAAGCCCTTGAAAGCTCGTAAGCCGAGTAGGAAGTTTCGACTCCCTCTGCGACGGCCTTCATCTCCGAGAGTATCTCCGTGAGGCTTTGTCCTTTGCCCAGACTTACACCGACGGAGTAGTTGCGCGAAAGATTACCGGTACAGGTAAGAACGAGATCTCCCAGACCGCTCAGGCCTGAAAAAGTACGCTCCTTTGCCCCCATCTTCTGGCCTAACCGCACCATCTCGGCAAGCCCCCTTGTAATCAGCGCGGCTCTTGCGTTTAGTCCCAGGTCAAGCCCGTCGCATATGCCGGAGGCGATGGCGATCACGTTTTTCAAGGCGCCTCCCAACTCTATTCCCACAAGGTCGTCGTGCGTGTAGACCCGAAAATTCCCGGTATTGAAGACTTCCTGGAGGGCATGGCCCCTTTGTTCGTCTTCCACACCCAGGGTTATGGCCGTAGGCTTCTTTTTCGAAACCTCCTCCGCAAAGCTTGGGCCGGATATGACCGCCCTGAAATTACCGGTAAGCTCCCGGATGATTTGGGATACCGTCTTTAAGGTGGTCTTCTCTATTCCCTTGGCTGCAGTAACGAGCATGGCCTGAGGTTTTATATAATCAGCCATGCCTTCGATGACCCTTCTTACGAATTGAGTGGGGACGACCAACAGGATTACATCGGCATCCGCCACGCTTTCCCTGAGGTCGTCAGTCGGTGCTACGTTTTCGCTTAACGGCAAGCCTGGCATGTAACAGACGTTCCTGCGGGAAGTGCGCATAGCCTCTACCACTTCTTTTTCGTAAGCCCAAAGGGTAACTGCGTATCCCTTTGCACCAAGGTGGTTAGCCAGTACGGTGCCCCAACTGCCTGCCCCTATAACGCTAATCTTATATGCCATTGCTTACATTATATAGTAAATATGATAATAAATACGATATACAATCAAATTGTTATTTAAAAAAGGCGGAAAATGGTATGGGGGCCGGCATTTCGAAGGCCATCTGGGAAGGCCATTGGGCAAAGGCGGCCATTTCAGCGCGCTTGCTTTACGTTATGGTCTCTCAGGTGTCTGAGATAGCGATTGAGATCCGATTCGGTAAGAAGTCTTTCCTTTACGAAATATTCACCCAAAGGTCTCTGGGCTTTTTGCTGCTGCCACAGGAGCATACTGCACTGAAAGGGGGTAATTATATTGTACCTTACGAGGTACTCTCCGAGGCGCTCGCCCCTGTGCTTATTCCTGATGATTTCCATTACTCTTTCCTCGGTGAGCCAGCCCCAGCGAATCGCTATTTCCCCCATGCGGTGCCTTTGTCTGGACTGCCACAATATGGCCGCTATGAGGTCTCTCCACGATACCAGCCCGGAGTAATACAGGAACTCCCCTATACGCAGCTTCCTGCCCGGAAGGCTTTTCGACTGGTAAGAGTACGCTCCTGCCGCTTTGGAGTTTATGGTAAAGTAATCGTCTTTTTTGTAGAACCGTTTACTGTCGTAAAAACCTCTCCCCGACGTGGTTCCCGACGTGGTTCCGGATGCATTTGCGGATGCAGACTTACCACTACCGGCAAACGAGGACTTCGAGTAAGAACCTTGCCGGCTGCTATTGTCAGTTCTGGAATTAAAGGCGCCTCCGGAGTAAGTCTTGTTGGTATTGTAAGCCCGGCTGCCGGTGGATTGTCTGCCGTCGGATTGCCTGCCGTACGGGCTCTTGCCATTAGAATTATGGCCAAACCCGCTATTATTATATGTATTGCTACCGTAACCGTTGCCACCGTAGCCGTTGCCGCTATTGGTTTTGCCATTGTGCGGCTTTTGCCACGCAGAGTCCCCATAACTATGCGAGTAGCCGGAGGAGTAACTGGCGTTATGGGTTTTCATGTTATTTCCGGCGTTATTACCTAAAACGGCGGCAAACTTAAACCCATCCTCCCGCAGCTTGAGGTACTTGCTAATCTTTTCGTATGCCTCCGTCGCCGCTATGAAGCTTTCCGAGCACTTCTTTTGATACTCTTCGCCCATCGAGACATATCTGTCGGGATGGGTGGCAAGAGCGATTTTCCTGTATGCGCTTTTTAAGCCGGAAGTTTGGATGTATTCGAGAAACTGCCTGTCAACCCTCGCTTCATTACCAAAAAGCACTCTGCATGCATCATAAAGTTCAATCTCGTTCACCTGAAGCATGGTTTTATTATATATGGAGAAATAAGGTGTTGTCAATAATGCCATATATACTGCTACCATAAAAGATTGGACACTTGTAAGAGGTAAAGGTTAAACTTTCTGCACAGCGGAGAGCAAATCTTAGTGAGGACGGGAGAAAACGCAGATGGGACAAAGGAAATGGACGGTGGACGATAAGCTTTCCATAGTAATGACAAGGGCTGAAGGGCAGCAAATAAGCTGCCTTACAGACCCCGTGTAGTTGTCATCGGACTGAAAAGAAACTTATCCTTTGCCCGTCTGTTTTACCTGTCTATCTCGGCATACGGCCACGGCCATCCATACCTTGAGGCATCATAGGCATATCCATTTTCTTGTATCCCGCCGGTATTTCGAAAAGATCGTCGGAGACGCCGCCCATTTTAATATTCCTCCACGTAGTCATAGACGTTTTATCTTCGTTTTGAAATCTTACGGGGAAATTGTTCAGATCCGTAGCCTCCCACATAAAGCCGGAATTCTCTTTTGCACCGTCTCTGTAAAAAGTTACGTGGTATTTTTTAGCAGGATGGTTATCGATTGTCTCGTTGCCGATAAAATCTTTCTCTGTCTTTACGTCAGGGTCGTGCATCTGGGCTTGTATATCGCGTTTTTTAGACTGCAGGGGCATCTCCATGTAGATCATTCTGTCGGGCATTAGCATCAACGTTAATTTCTTATCGTGCCTTATGATCATGATAGCTTCATTTCCCCTGGCGCTGGTCTCCATCCTCACCTTCCCGCCCTTAAAAAAAACTTTACTCGTTACGGTATCCTTGTTGGTGACGGTTTCTAAATCAGCCGAATATTCTTTCGTCATAAAGGCCTGGACACCGACGCTTACAGACGAGAATACCAAAACGCTTAAAAACACTAACAGAATTTTTCTCAACATTTTTCGCAACACAATACTCCTCCTGTTTTACAAAATATTTTCTAATCTCACCCAAAGCCGGGGCATCCCGGACTTCGGCCTCAAGTGCACCATTTCACAAGCTGATTACCAATCGGTAAAATATACATTTCACACGACGTAAGTTTACCATTATCGAATGCAGAAATGGAATAGGGGGTAAAATTCGCTTGTAAAAAGATTGAATATGCTATATAATAATTATACTTAAGGCGATGGAGTTCGCCGATTAAACCGTCCAATGGACTGATAACTCCTACTCTGTATAGAAGGGTAGGGGTTTTTGTTTTTATGCCTGGAAAGAATTGTTAAGTAAGTATCGGGAGACGTCTTATTTATGATAAACTATTTAATAATAGGCGCGGGTGGGTTTATCGGTGCGATAACCAGATATGCCCTGGCCGCGTGGATAGGCCAAAGGTGGGGAAGGAGTTTTCCCCTGGGCACGTTTGTGATTAACGTAAGCGGGAGCTTTCTTATAGGGCTGATTATGTCTTTGCTCACTGAAAGGTTTATGGCAAACCCATACTGGAGGTTACTGCTGGTAGTGGGTTTTCTTGGGGCCTATACCACTTTTTCCACCTTTGAGTTTGAGACCGGCAATCTGTTAAAAGACGGGGAGATTCTCTACGCCGCTCTTAACGTGGTTCTTAGTGTCTTTGCGGGATTTATAGCTCTGAGGATGGGCGAGATAATCTCGAAAATAATATAGGGGGTTATTTATGTTGACGAAAGGACCGGCCAGGAAACTTACGATTTATATCGACGAGACGGATAAATTTGGACACAAGCCCGTCTACGAGGTGCTGGTCGATATCTTTTATAAAAAGAATATCACCGGGGTAAGCGTTTTCAGAGGCATAGAGGGCTTTGGAGCCAACAAAGTTATACATACGGCAAAAGTACTCGAACTATCGCTGAATCTGCCTTTAAAAATTGAGGTTATAGACACTGAAGAGATGATCGACAAGGTGCTTCCCGACGTATATCACGTCGTCGAAAACGGACTTATAGAGATTAGCGATACGAACGTTCTGAAGTGTAGTTCCAAAGCGGGTGAGAAGCCCAAAGAAGGGGGAAAACATATGAAACTCGAAGGAAAAGCAAAAATGCTCCGGATAATCGTCAGTGAGGACGACAAATGGGAAGGCGAACCGCTTTATGAGGCGATAGTTAAAAGACTCATAACGACGGATATAGCCGGCGCCACGGTTTATAAGGCACTGGCGGGATACGGCCCTCACCACCGTTTTCATAAAAAGCGGTTTCTTTCGCCGGCAGGGGAATTGCCCGTAATGATTTCCGTCGTCGATACGGCAGATAAGATAAACAAGATAATACCAATCCTCGACGACATGGTAAATGAGGGAATAGTTGTACTCTCGGACGTCGACGTTATAAAATACACTCATAGGGATGCCACAACCGGGGATGCCATACCCGTGATTGCCGCACCGGAATTTATATAACGCAATGTTACGATTAAACGGCTTTCGATTAAGCGATTGGCGGTTACAGTGAGGATTCCGATAAATGGGTAAGGAAATTGGTAGAGAAGTTGGTAACGAAATTGGCAAAGATACGGGCAAAGACAGGAAATATTTCGGCTTAAGCCACAACGTATTCTTTGCGGGTCTTGTCAGCTTGTTCATGGACGTAAGTTCCGAGATGATATATCCGCTTGTCCCTCTTTTCCTTGCCAACGTGCTTGGGGTAAACAAATCCGTTATCGGCCTTATAGAAGGAGTGGCCGAATCGACCGCGAGTCTGCTTAAGGTCTTTTCCGGCTGGTTTTCCGACAGGGTAGGCAACAGGAAGTGGCTTATGGCCGTCGGTTATGGTATATCTACGGTGAGCAGACCGATGCTGGCACTCGCCGCTAACTGGCACACCGTAATGGGCTATAGATTTATCGACCGGTTTGGCAAGGGAATCCGAACTTCTCCACGCGATGCAATTATCGCCGAATCCACCGACAAAGATCATCTCGGCAGAGCATTTGGCTTTCACCGCTCGATGGATACGGTCGGGGCGGTCATAGGTCCCGCTCTGGCCTTTTTATTCCTTGCCATGCTCGCAAACGATTACAGGAAGGTGTTCTGGATTTCGATAATACCGGGCGCAATTGCCGTGTTGATAATCGTTTTATTCATCAGGGAAAAGACAAAGGTGAATAAGTCATCCGCCGAAAGGCCAAAACTCACGCTCAAACACTTCGACTGGAAGTTTAAATATTTCGTCTTCATAGCGGCCTTATTTGCCCTCGGTAATTCGAGCGATGTATTCCTTATACTCAGGGCTCAGCAGACGGGTATACCCGCACATATAATTCCCGTGGTGTATTTGATGTTCAACGTCGTCTATTCGATTTCGGGAGTAATAGCCGGTGCCTCGGCCGACAAGTACGGGAAAAAGAGAATCATCCTCCTGGGTTTCGTGCTTTTTGCGTTCCTTTATTACGGTTTTGCGATAGCTTCGGAGCCAAAGACGATATGGATACTGTTCAGCCTTTACGGTATTTTCATGGGCCTCACCGAGGGCGTGCAGAAGGCGTTCCTTGCGACAATAATTCCAGCCGACTTCAAAGCAACCGCCTTTGGTGTCTATAATACCGCCGTAGGGCTTGCCATGCTGCCGGCCAGTCTTGTTGGCGGTTGGCTGTGGGATCACGTGTCTCCGTCGGCCACGTTTTATTACGGCTCGGCAACGGCGGCGGCCTCTTCGATATTATTTATTGTATTCATAGCGGTGATTAGGAGGAAAAATGAGACGCAGTAATAAAATAATCGTAACGATACTAATGCTATCGGTGCTCGTAATTGGCGGTTACGTTGCCTATATTATAGAGATAGGCAATTTCCATCCCATCACGCCGGGAGAGTCGTACAGGTCCGCCCAGCTTGACGGCAATCAGCTTGAATACTATATCAAGCGGAATCACATAAAGAGCATTCTTAACCTCAGAGGAGGCGGTTCCGATATGCAATGGTATAGGGATGAAATAAGTATGAGCGCAAAGTATAAAGTTGCTCATTACGACGTTACTTTATCGTCGTCGAAGGAACCTTCGATGGACGACGTTAGAAGAATCATAGAGATTTTCAATACGGCTCAGCGACCCATTTTGATACATTGCAAGGCCGGAGCGGATAGATCGGGGCTCGTTGCCGCGATATGGAAAGTGGTCGTCGATAAAGAACCCAAATCGGAAGCTCAAAAGCAGCTTACGATATTTTATGGACATATTCCCGTTGCGGGAACTTATGCCATGGATCGTTTTTTCTATAAATGGAACCCTTAATATCGGTAGGGGGATATGAGACTTGTGTAACTAATCTTAAACAAGGCTGATTTTTTTTAAATTGGAAATGCGAAAATGTTCCGCCCGATGATATATTGAGATGTTTGGACGGTTACATATGTCTTCTTATTAATCCGTGCATTAGTAAGACGACATAATTTAAGCCGCATATCGTAATGT
>JADFXJ010000055.1 GCA_015233615.1 Nitrospirota bacterium | reverse complement strand
TGAATGATCTTATAAATAACATTAACGATTGTATTACTCCGTATAAGCTTTTGTCAATAGATATCGAAACCAAAAGTCCCCCCAATAAAATCGTAGATCTATATCGACGAAGTCTGGCTGACGGCCTGCAAAGACGATATTGCTTCGTTGCCGTAGCTCCCCGGAATGACGATGTTCTGCATCGGAGCATGGGAGCTATGGTTTAGCGAACACCGGGTTCACGGGTTCACCGATTATAGGACATATTCCTGCCTTAAATGTTATTGTAAACGGTTATGTCCGGTAAGTATGACAGAATATTAAAGTAAATCCTGGGTAAGTCGATACGCGTATTCATCGGGAAGATACTGGGTATCGATGCGGTAAAGATTACTCCACTGACCTGTAAGATGCAGATTCCCTAGGGAATTAGATTCCGTACAAGCCGGAATGACGAAAAGCGAGCGCGAGGCCGTTTGCTTCATCAATTTCTATCAAATATCGTTATATACCTCTTCTTTAAAGTGGTTGTCCACTCCTTTATATAAAAAATCGGCATCGCTATTATTATGGACCTATAAGTTATTAAACTCCTCCACCGAAATATTTGCTTGCCATAGTAGTTTTTTCAAAATTCCAGGGCCTAGTTCAGGATGTAGTGGTATGGACAACGTATATTCATAACCTTCCTTTGTCATCATTACATGAGATCCTTTTTGTCTTGCCATACTCCATCCTTCTCTTTTAAATTTATTTATAGCCTCAAGACCAGAACAAAGCCTTAATCGGTGCACTTAAACATTAACCTCAACAAGCTCGCCCTTGGAATACTCGTTTTTTGAGTTCATAACCTCAAGCCAGCCCTCAATTGCTTCATGTACGTTTAGGATAGCTTCTTCCTTGGTCTTGCCTTGGGAAAGGCAACCAGGTAACGCTGGTACTTCAACCACAAAATAGCCTACCTCGTCTTGCTCTATATGTAACTGCAATTTCATGTACATCCTTCTTGCGGATTATGTTGTATTTACTGTTTGCAACTTACGATATCATGATTTGATAACTCTTGTCAACAGAAAGCTTAAACCCTGATATTCGACGCGGCAAAAGATCGTTTATTTAAACAGGGAAGGAAGGCTGGACCGAAGGCAGGCTGAAAGGTGAGCTGAAAGGCATGCGTGCGGGGCTTCTGGAGGGTATTCAATTGGCCCTCGACATTAAGTACGGAGACGAGGGGCTTACCGCGATGAAAAAAATCGGCCATCGTTGAAGTGAACAAGCTTGAGCTGGTTAAGGAATTTATCAGGAAATCCGTAACGGTCGAAGACCTGGAAGACATGCCCGATTAATCGCAGACTCCTAAACGTTATTTTGCCATTGTCCGAAGATATCGTTATAATTACATCAGGCTTTGTCTCTGTCCGGTTCAGCTTCGGTTCAGCTTCCCAAAATTCCCATAAACCGCTGGACTGCCTCCGGTATGTCGTCTTCGTACGTTATGGCGGAGGCTACGGCTACTGCGTTTGCCCCGGCATTAAGTACGCTCTCCAGGTTATCCAGGTTTATGCCGCCTATGGCTACGATCGGTATGGTTATGTACGGCAGGAGTTCCGTTATCGCTTCCGGGCCGAGGGGAGGGCCGGCGTCCTTGGTCGAAGAATCGAATATGGGGCCAAACCCAATGTAGTCGGCGCCGTTTCTTTGCGCTTCGATGGCTTGCTGTAGGTTATGGGTCGAAACACCGGTTAGTTTGCCACCCATCATCTTTTTTGCTTCCACAATGGGCAGGTCGTCCTGGCCGAGATGGACGCCGTCCGCACCGGCGGCCATGGCTATGTCGGGCCTGTCGTTGATTATCAGCGTAACGTCGTTTATGCTCGTTACGGTTCGAAGGAGGCGTGCGCTCTTATAGAGCTGAAGGGGGGTGCTTTCCTTGTCCCTGAGCTGTACCCATTTGATTCCCTTTGGAATTATGCTTACTACGGTGTCGAACGCGGATTTGCCGTCGAGTTCTCTTTCGAGGAGAAGACAGAGGCCGCCTAAGTATAATGGTCTATGGCCCTTTGACATTTACTCTCTCCAGGTACCCGGTGTCGAAGTTGCCGGATATAAAGTCCGGGTTCGACAGTACCGTCTTATGGAAGGGGATGGTAGTCTTTATTCCTTCTATCCTGTATTCGCCCAGGGCGCGGCGCATCCTGTCTATGGCCTCTTTTCTGTTGGAGCCGTAGGCTATGAGTTTTGCTATCAGGGAGTCGTAGTGGGGCGGAACCGTGTAACCACAGTAGATGCTTGAATCCACGCGAATGCCCGGACCTCCCGGCTGGTAATAAAAGCTTATCTTACCGGGTGAGGGTACGAAGGTGAAAGGGTCCTCCGCGTTGATGCGGCACTCTATCGAATGGCCTCTCAGGTGCATGTTTCTCTGCTTTATACTTAGCGGAAGGCCCGTAGCCAGGCGTATCTGTTCTTTTATTATATCAATACCCGTGACCATCTCCGTGACGGGGTGCTCGACTTGCACGCGGGTATTTATTTCCATAAAATAGATGTTCTCTTCCTTGTCGAAAATAAACTCTATAGTGCCAAGGTTTCTATAACGGAGGGCCTCAGCGGCCTTTACCGCGTATTTACCGAACTTATCCCTGAGCTTCTCCGTTATTATGGGGGAAGGGGACTCTTCGAGGAGTTTCTGATGCCTCCTTTGTACCGAGCAGTCCCTCTCTCCGAGCTGAAGGACGTTGCCCTCCCTGTCCACGGCTATCTGAACTTCTATGTGCCTTATATTCGGGATATATTTTTCGATGTAGAGATCTCCGTTGCCGAAGGAGGCCATGGCCTCGGTCTCTGCGGCCGTCAGCGCCTGGTCGAGCTGCATCTCGTCGTAAACCACCCGCATGCCCCTGCCTCCGCCGCCTGCGGAGGCCTTTACTATTATGGGAAACCCTATCTTCCTTGCAATAGCCATGGTGGCCTTCTTATCGTTTAATATACCGTCGCTTCCCGGCACCACGGGTATGCCGTGTTTTTTCATCACCTGTTTAGCCCTGGCCTTATTGCCGCCTAATCTGATGTTGTCCGCAGTGGGACCTATGAAGGCGATTCTCGATTTCGAGCAGGCTTCCGCGAACTGGGGGTTTTCGGACAGAAAACCGTAGCCCGGATGTATGGCATCCGAATCCGTAACCTCTGCGGCACTAAGTATGGAGGGTATGTTGAGGTAGCTGTCGGCGACGCGGGCAGGCCCGATGCATATAGCCTCGTCGGCCAGCCTGACGTGCATGGAGCCGCGATCTATCTCGGAGTATACGGCCACCGTTCTTATACCCAGTTCCCTGCATGCGCGTATGACGCGAACGGCTATCTCTCCCCTGTTGGCTATCAGAATCTTTCTAAAAAGAGGCATTATTCCTCCTGGCATCATTCCACCTTTCGTATATTTCGCATTCGTATATTTCGCATTCTTATATTTCCGATATGTTTATTCAGATAGGTTCTATGTAAAAAAGGATCTCGCCGTACTCGACTGCGTTACTGTTTTCGACTAAAATACTGTGCACCTTACCGTCGGTTTCGCTCTCTATCTCGTTCATCAGCTTCATGGCCTCTATGACGCACAGAACTTGTCCTTTTTTAACCCTGTCGCCTACGTTTACGAAGGGACTGGAATCGGGCGAAGAGGAGCGATAGAAGGTGCCGACTATGGGTGATTTCACCGCAGTTAACCCGGCAAGATCGTCTTCGTGCACGTCGGGGCCGTGAGCGGATGACGGAGGGGCAACGCCCCCGGTGGCACCGGAGCCTTGCGGAGGAGCCATCCCCTGGTTTTGGGAATCCATAGGTTGTGGCCCGCGCTTTAGCCTTATCCTCATCCCGTCTTTTTCGTACGACAGTTCGGTTACGTCGGTACCGGCGAGAAGTTCTATAAG
This sequence comes from Nitrospirota bacterium, assembly GCA_015233615.1. Lineage (GTDB taxonomy): Bacteria > Nitrospirota > Thermodesulfovibrionia > Thermodesulfovibrionales > Magnetobacteriaceae > JADFXJ01. The sequence goes on along the minus strand of JADFXJ010000055.1, from coordinate 19,920 downwards.
TTCTTTGATGTCGTTGGTTTCCATTACTTCACCCTTTCTATGTATTCAACCGTCCTTGTGTCGACTTTGATAATGTCACCCTCGTTTATGTGGAAGGGTACCTTGATGCTCGCTCCGGTTTCGAGTGTAGCCGGCTTGTTGCCTCCCGAAGCGGTATCACCCTTGAAACCGGGTTCGGTTTTCGCCACCATCAGTTCTACGAAAGTGGGAAGTTCCACGCCCAGCGGTTTGCCTTTGTGGTTTAAGACGGTCACGTTCATGTTTTCCTTAAGGAGCAGCTTTGCAGAGCCCAGCAATTCATCCGTGAGCGGTGTCTGCTCGTAGGTCTCCAGATCCATGAAATAATACAGGTTATCCTGGGCGTAGAGGTATTGCATCTCCCTGGTTTCAAGGTTTGCCTTTGGAAATTTATCCCCCGATGTGAACGTCTCTTCTATTACTTTGCCGTTTTTCAGCCCCTTCATCTTGGCCCTGACGAAGGCTGCTCCCCTGCCCATTTTCACGTGCTGAAACTCGATTACTTCATAAGGCTCGCCTTTGAATTCTATCTTGGTGCCTCTCCTGAAATCGTTGGTTGCTATCACATTTCCTCCTAAAGTATATTTTTAAGTGTTCTTTACCATATATATCGTTATCATATCGTTATCATATCTTTTCCATACCGCTTCTATGCCTTGTCCCTTATGTCATTGTCGCCCCCGTTCAAGCCGGGGGTAAACTTCGCGGCAATCCGGTCCTTATCGTTACCATATCGTTTCCAGTTCTTCCGGCAAGGTAGTCATTTTCTCACCGGTACCCTCGCCTGACACCACGACCATGTCCTCGATTCTTACCCCTCCAAGGCCGGGGATGTAAATGCCTGGCTCTATGGTGAATACCATGCCTGAGGAGAGGGTAAGCTTGGTAGCGGTTGCCGAGATGTATGGTTTTTCGTGTACGTCCAGACCCACGCCATGCCCGGTGCCGTGGCCAAAATACTCACCGTATCCGGCCGACCTTATCGAGCCCCTCGCTGCATCGTCTATCTCCGCTCCGGTAAGACCCGTTTTAACCTTTCGGGTTGCCATGGAGTTAGCTCGTAATACTATATCATAAATTTCTCTTTTTTTATCTAAACCCTCACCGTTTATCAAAAGAGTTCTCGTCATGTCCGAAAAATAACCGCCGCATTCCGCGCCCCAGTCCACGACGACGAGATCTCCTCGTTGGAGCTTCTTCTCCGAAGGCCTGGCGTGGGGCAGGGCTGAGCGCTTTCCCGATGCTACGATTGTGTCGAAGGGAATTGCTTCGGTACCCTCTTGTTTTAGTTTTTCTTCCATGCGGTTGGCGATGGCCCTTTCCGTTATTCCCGGTTTTATGAATGCCTTAACGGAGGTGAACGCACTTTCCGCCCGCCTTATGGCTTCCTTTATCAGTTTCAGCTCGTCTTGATCCTTTATCGACCGTAAGTTTTCTACGAGATCCGTGGTGGTACTTACCGTGAAGTGCTTCGATACCCTGGCATAGTCCTTGTACTGGATCGTATCCTCCAGGAGTATTTTCCAAAGGTTGAGCTTGTTTATAAATTTTATTATAAATCCAAAAAAGTCTTTTTTGCTTATTACCACTTCACAGGATTTTACCTCTTCGGCGGACTGCTCCTTGTACCTGAAGTCAGTGAAGAAAAAATCACCTGCGCCGGATATAAGAAGTGCCCCGTTTGAACCGGTAAATCCCGTCATGTATCTTATGTTACGCAGGTTCGTTATGAGAAATGCGTTGCCCTTCTTTTTCGGGGACGAGTCTTTGAGACTCTTTATTCTGTTTCCCGATCCATTTACCATGTGCCGTTTCCCGATATCCTTTCGTTAATATATTCATCCGCCTTTTCCCTCAACCTGGCCGAGAGGGATTGGAGTCTTCTGATAAGGGCTTTTTCATCCTTATCCAACAACTTTGCGAAGGTCCTAACCTCCTGGAGTCTCTGTTTGATCTCTTTGTTGTCGGGATACTGTTGGAGAAGCTGGTTGTAAGCCCTGATTGCTGCCAGGAACTGCCCGGTTATAACGTAGTTGTCCACCATCTCTATCTCTTGCTTCAGCCAGGATCTTCTCTCCGTATCCATGGATGGGGTATAAGAAGTATCGTCCTTTAACCCTTGTGTTTTCGAATCGTCCGTCAACTTCATATCGTCAATTAGTGCTGAATCATCCGTAAATTTCGAATCATCCGTCAATAAGCCGGTAACGTCAGTGCCGGGTACGGTGTCTGGCAAGATTTCTACGTTGCCAATGCCGACATTTTCACCGTCGACATTGCCGCCTACTGTATCGAATATGTCTATATTCATTTCGGTGATGTCATCTCCGGACACGAGTGGAACTCCGGCAGAATCGAGCGCGACATCCTCGATAGCGAAACTTGTAATGTCGTCCTCCGGGGTTTCTAAACTTAGACCGGTATCCTCGATATTCTCGATATCCCCGACAACCTCAATATCCTCGAATTCCCGGTGTTCTTCTATATTTGGACCGTATGGCTGAATCTCATCTGGTTGCATCTCATCCGACGGCATCTCTTGTGGCTGGTCATCTGCCGGGAATGCGGTTTCGCCCGATGGAATTTCCTCTGCCTGAGGATTTTCATCCAATGTTTTGTCCGATCTTTTGTCCAATGCTTCGAAGGAGTGTGCCTCATCTTCCATCGTATCCGGGTTTGTCACGTACGGGAAGTCGAGATCCTCGATTGCAGGAAGTGCGACATCACTATTGGTTACCCAGCTTGCCGTATCTTCATCTTCGAAACTGCTTTGGTCATGCCGATGGCCGGCGATTATGGAGTCCTGTTCCATGGCATCGGATGCGGTGGCCAATTTGCCGGATAACTCATCGGAGAAATAGGTTGTGTCCAGTTCGATAGTATCGGAATATTGGCTTTCCTTTGCCGGCAGCTCAATTTCAAGCGTAGTGGCATCGCTGCCGTACGTTATTTCACGTATCTCGGTTACGGAGTCGCTTCTCAGCAGTGTCTCCAGGTATATCTGGTCCTTTAGGGCAATTTCTTCGGTAATGTCCTCTTCAACTTCCTCTTCGATTTCCCCGGTAATTTCGTCGGGTGAAAGAGGCTGCCTGTCGTCCAAATCCATGGGTAAGGGATCCGACACCAGGAAGGATGCGTCATACGGCACAGTGTCGTCAAGGGAGGTAGTTGACGGGCTTGCGGCACTCTCCCGGCCGGGCGAGTGTTCAAGTAATGCCTGAGTCACTGGCGTAGTTTGGTCCGCGTGAGGTGGCGGTGGGGCCGACAGTTCTTCGATGAGTTCCCTGGCTTCTTTGTCCCTGGGATTAAGTACCAGTATGTGCTCCAATGACTTTAAGGCATTATGCGTATCCCCCAGTATCAGGTAAAGCCCGGAGAGCTTTTTGTGTGCCAGCAGGTTGTCCGGTATCGCCAAAGCAACACTCTCGAACTCTTCGATGGCATTTACAAGGTAACCTCTCTCCATGTATATTTTACCGAGGGCTACCCTCGCGCTCATGTATGTCGGGTGCTTTTTTAAACAGAACTTCAGCACTTTTACCGCTTCATCCACCATGTCTATCTTTTTATATTCCTCTGCCAGAGGAATATAAAGATTAAGGTCGGAATCTTTGAAGACCCTCTCTTTCATCTTCTCTATTTTTCGAACGTTCATATTGGATTGTCGTGAATTTTAATTCTTGTTAGTGGCGTTAATTCTCATAACGTTCACTGGGGACCTTGTTCCATGGCGTCAAGAGACTTGTCGAATATAGCGTGGGCTGCCTTTTCCTTTGTCATTATCGGCAAAGGGTAAATGGCCGTTGCGGTGATTATGGTTATGATGTTGGTATCCACGTCGAAACCTGCTCCAGGAGCCGTGACGTCGTTAAAGACCATCATGTCGATGCCCTTTCGTGCCATTTTTTCTTTGGCCCTGTCAATGCGGTTGCCGGTTTCGGCCGAGAACCCCACGATAAAGGGCCGGGGTCGGCGGGATGCAATGCCGGCCACTATGTCGGTTGTCTTCACGAAGCTCAGAGACAGGCCGTCGTGGCGTTCGTATTTTTCGCTGCTTAGCACGGCAGGCTTGAAGTCTGCTACTGCAGCGGACATTACCAGGATATCTGCGTCCACGGACTTTACGGAAACCTCTTTTTCCATCTCTTCGGATGTCTCCACCCTTACCAGTTCTATACATTCATTCGGTAACTCAACCGGCGGCCGGCACGTAGGTCCGCTTATCAGTGTGACGGACGCTCCCCGTAAAAAGGCGACAAGTGCAAGGGCGTATCCCATCTTCCCGCTCGACCTGTTCGATATAAACCGCACCGGGTCGATGTATTCTCTCGTTGGCCCCGCCGTAACGACCACTTTCAGACCCAGGAGATCCTGTTTCGAAAGAGCCCTCTTTACATACTGTACAATCGTAGAGGGTGAGGCCATTTTACCAACCCCTTCCTCACCACAGGCAAGATTACCCGACTCCGGCGGAATCTCGGTTATCCCCCTGGATTTAAGATAGGCCAGCTTATCCTGGAAAATCGGGTTTTCATACATCCTCCAGTTCATGGCCGGGGCTACCAGCACTTGTCCCCTGAATGCCATAAGCATGGCCAGGAGCAGGTTGTCGGCTATACCGGCAGCCCATTTCGAAATCGTATTAAGCGTCGCCGGAGCTACTACAAAAACAGATCCATCGCGTGGGACGGATATGTGTGCAAGAGGAGAGCTAAAGATATCCGTCAGTACCGTGTGTCCCGTAAGCGTTTCGAGCGTTAACGGGGTTACGAATTCTTTAGCAGACTCCGTCATCACCGACCTTACTTCCAGGCCTTCTGCCCTGAAAGCCCTCACGAGTTCAGGTGCCTTATAAGCAGCTATACTTCCCGTTATACCGAGTATTACATAAGTTTCCATCGAAGTGGAGGCACACGTACCGTTTTAGCTCAATTCCGGCTTTTTTTGATCGATACCAGTCCAAATTCCCACGGTCTCCGGTATCCATGTCCATATCCCTGTCTTCATCTATTCATCATCCATTTCTTCATCGACGTCTTCGGTATCCTCATCCTCGTCCTCGTCCTCATCCAGTTCTTCATCGGCGTCTTCGGTATCCTTGTCCTCATCTAAGCCCTCATCTACGTCTTCGTCCTTGTCTTCATCCTTGTTTTCGTCCTTGTCTTCGGTATCGATGTCCTTATCGATGTCTTCATCTATGTCGGTCTCCGGCTCGGAGGCAGAGCTGGATTCTGTACCCGGTTCCATAAACAAGGTTTCCAGTGTAGAACGTTTTGACGATATCTCTTCCTTTTCGTCCAGGTAAAACTTGAGATCCTTTTCCAGTTCGGAAAGGTCTTCCTGCTCGGACTCCCGGCGTTTTTCTTCGAGGAATCTCTTGTAATCGAGTTTTTTTGCCTCTTCGTTGGCCTGTTTCGCCTCTTCTCCAGTTATGAAGTCAAGTTTATATTCTACCGCCTCTTCCAGGGCTATGGTTGTCACTTTCTTTGCTTTCGTTACCACCTTTGGGCTTCCCCTGTGGGCCAGCTCCTTGGATCGCTGGGTGATTATGTTAACAAGCCTGAAACGTCCATCGATCTTGTTCTCATCCAGCTCGATAGGCAATGATATAATATCCATTAGCTTTAATACCTCCTCTTTGCTCGTTTTTATTCGTAAACACTCTTACCGGCTATGTTTTGACTATTGTTTACTAAATCTCACGCTAAACAAACCTTTGTCGAAATATTTATGGTGCCTGACGTGCCGCGCCCGGTTTTGCCAATTACTTGCAATTACTTACCGGTCGCTTGCCTGATATTTGTATATTAACAGGGGGTATCGCTCTTATATACCCTGAACTGCGCTTCCTGCACTGCGAAAGTCCTCGCCATCCACTGCGGGTCCAGGTACTCGGTCCTCAGCCTGTTAGAGGTTATAATGGCTATCAAATCTTCCAATGCCTTGTGGAGGTCTTCGTTCATGATCACGTAGTCGTAACTAAAGAGTTCCTTAATCTCGTCTTTTGCTTTATTCAAACGTTTTTGTATAGTATCGCTGCTATCGGTGGAGCGCTTATTAAGGCGCTGCTCAAGTATATCCAAAGCCGGAGGGACAATGAAAATATAAGAGGCGATAATATTTTTCCCCCTGATTTGCCTTGCCCCCTGCACGTCGATATCCATAAGCACGTCGAAACCCTCCGATAATATACCCTCTATTCTACTCATAGAGGTTCCATAGTAGTTACCGTGTACCTCCGCGTGTTCGAGGAATTCATTCCCGCCGAGCATCTCCCTGAAAGTATCGATGGATACGAAGGTGTAATGCACGTCGTTTATCTCTCCCTCCCTGGGCTGCCTGGTCGTGTAGGATACCGACTCCTTCAGACGGTGCACTTTTTTCAAGAGCATTCTGCAGAGGGTGGTCTTGCCGGTTCCGGATGGTGCCGATATGATATACAGGCGGCCCTTATTCAGCCTCATTTATTTAGCCTCATTGTCATCCTCGGACAATGTTTGTGTAATAAGCCTCTGCGTCAGGGTTTCCGTCTGTAGTGCGCTTAGTATTATGTGGTCGCTGTCCGTTACTATTATACTCCTCGTTCTTCTGCCTTCGGTGGCATCTATGAGTTTCCCTATCTTTTTTGCTTCCTCCCGCAGGCGTTTCATAGGAGCCGATGCGGACGTGAGTATAGATACCACCCGGTTAACGGCTATTACGTTGCCAAAACCAATACTAACCAGTACTGGAGTGTGGTTGCCTTTCTTCATTTATCATCTCTCCTTGTTCTTCGCTGTTACCTGACACCGCTAATATGGCTTATATTCTTCTGTGGCTTTAATTATCGATGGCCTTAATTTATCGATGGCTTTAATTCATTGAATGTTCTGTACTTGTTCACGGAGTTTCTCTATTTCGGCTTTTAAGCTGACCGACAAGGCGTTTATTTCGTATTCGCCGGTTTTGCTGCCCACGGTGTTTGCCTCTCTGTAGAGTTCCTGTAATATGAAGTCTAGCGCTTTACCTATTTTATCATTATTTAAGAGATTTTTTCTGAATTGTTTCAAATGGCTCGAAATTCTTTCGAGTTCCTCCGAAATATCGCATTTTTCGGCGATTAGCGCCGCTTCCTGAATCAGGCGCGTTTGATCCAACTCCTGTATGCCAAAAGTCTGTTTTTCGAGGAGTTCTTCTATTTTTTTCTTTAACTTGTCCATAGTTTTTTGAGGACTGTCTGCGTCGAGGACTATGATTTGCTCCAGTGTCGTTTCCAATAAGTCCGCGTGTCGGTTAATCTCTATCAGGAGTTCCCGGCCCTCCTTCTCACGCATGGTTTTGAGGTTGGCCAGAGCAGCGGTGAAAACCTCGTCAAGCTCGTTTTCGTCGACTTCCCTGACTTCCATAACGCCTTTTTCCATGAAAGAAAAAATAGTGGGAAAATCTATTTCACCCCCTATGCCCAGGTTTTTCCTGAGATCTTCGAGAAGGGTTACCGTACTTTTCAAGTATTCGTAGTTAATACTTGACGCGTTGCGGGGCTGTACGGTGATATAGACGTCTATGCGCCCCCTGTGAAATGTTTTTTGCACACTCTTTCGAAGTTGCATCTCGTATTTCAGAAAGTGTGACGGGGATTTTACATTAACGTCGAGAAACCGGTGGTTTACCGAACGGATTTCTACTTTCATTCCATCCTTTTCGCTTTCCCCGTAGCCGGTCATGCTCTGTATCATCTGACGGGTTCCTCCGGGCAACGTGCGAGCCTTAGGAAATTATCGACAACGTCCGGACAATCCAGGGCAATCTCCCCCTGTGTACCGTCGGACAGGCGCCTCCACGTGCCGTAGCCCTTATCGAGTTCCTCGTCGCCGACAATGACTACAAAGGCTGCGTTCAGTTTGTCGGCTTTTTTCATATGGCTTTTGAGCAAAGTTGCGCCGTCGCCGGGCTCGACGCCCAGACCCCCGGCCCGCAGCTTTTCGCTCAGAGACAGGGTAATGGTCTCGGCCCTCTGCCCCAGGGGGGCGAAGTAAATGGGCAACGCGGCGCTATCTTTTGGGGGATTTTCGGACATCAGTGCGGCCAGCCGCTCCATGCCCATGGCAAAGCCTATGGCGGCGGTTGCCGGCCCGCCGAACTCCTTAACGAGATAGTCGTACCTGCCTCCGGCGGCTACCGCCTTTTGGGCGCCCAGGTGTTCGGTCGTTACCTCGAACGTTGTCTTTGTGTAGTAATCCAGGCCACGGACTATTAATGGGTTTTCGTAAAAGTTTACGTTACAAGCCGCAAGCAGTTCTTTCAATCTTTCGTGGTGGGATTTGCAACCGTCACACAGATAGTCCGGTATTAAGGGAGCGTCCGCCTTTAGCGGCACGCAGGTTTCAATCTTGCAGTCGAGCAGCCTGAGCGGGTTGCTCCTGAGCCTCGTCTTGCAGTCAGTGCAGAGGTTGTCCTCTTTTTCCGAAAAGTACGATACCAGAGCCTCCCTGTAACGGGGGCGGCAGACTTTACAGCCGATGGAATTTATCTCCAGCCGCAGGTTGCCGATAGATAGTCTCAAGAGAATATTGTTTACCATGGAGAGCATCTCGGCGTCACACCTGGGGCTTTCCGAGGCAAAGGCTTCGGCACCGATTTGGTAAAATTGCCTGAATCGCCCCTTTTGCGGCCTTTCGTACCTGAACATGGGGCCCGAGTAGTAAAATTTTTGCGGCGAGGGCAGGTTGTGCATGTGGTTTTCAACGTAGCACCTCACCACGGAGGCCGTACCCTCCGGCCTTAGAGTTATGCTGCGTCCCCCACGATCCGTAAAAGTGTACATCTCCTTTTCCACTATGTCCGTGTCGCCGCCGATGCTTCTTACGAATAAATCGGTATATTCTATTATTGGTATTTTGATTTCCCCGAAACCATAAACGTGAAAGACTTCTCTTGCCGTCCGTTCGATCTCCTGCCAGATTAAAACGTCCGGGGGACAAATGTCCTGGACACCTTTTAGGGTATTAAATCTGCTCAATTGCGTTATCTGCGCCTTCCCTGGCCTTGCCCGTGTATTCGTCGGCGTCCCCTTCCCGCTCCTTGTCGAATTCGATCTCTCTCAGGAGCTTTTCGGCCAGCCGCTTGATCTCTTCCTTGAAGTGGCGCCGTATTCCCCGTAGATCTACTATGTCCTCGTGGATTTTAACGACCCGCTCCTGGGCTTTCTTTATAATTTCATCGGCTTTCAGTTCGGCTTCCCTGGTAATCAACTCGGCTTCCTTGCGGGCGTTCGTCTTGTAGGCCTCGATCATCTGCTGTGCCGTAATGAGGGTTTCGCGAAGGGTGCTCTCCATGTTCTTATGTTCCTTCAACTGGCCCTCGATGATGTGGATCTGTTCTTTGAGAGATGTATTTTCCCGCAGCAGTTCTTCCATCTCCTCCCGCAGCACTTCCAGGAAGGCGTAGACCTCTTCGACGTCAAACCCTCTGAATTTTACGGGAAACTGTTTTTGCTGGATGTCAAGGGGTGTAATCCTCATGTTGCCTCCTCTTTATATTTAAAGGCTCATTCTTTATCGCAATTTATCGATCGCAATTTATAACTTTTCATTCGAATAAATGAGATTATATCATTTTGCCGTTGTTGTATGCCAGAGTTTTTTATCTTATGTTTTTTATCTTATGTTTTTATCTCATTTGGCTGCCCATTTCCATAAGCGACCTGACGACGAATGTCCTTAGAAAAATTATGGCCAGTATAAGTATCATGGGGGAGAAATCTATGGGACCGAGAAAGCCGATTTTCCTTCTGATAGGTCTGAGTACCGGTTCCGTGGCGGCATAGAGGAAACGGACTATGGGATTGTAAGGGTCCGGGCGTACCCAGCTTATCAATGCCGATATGATAACTATCCACATGTAAGCGCCTAAGAGTATATCCAGGACGTTGGCTATCGCTATAAAAAAGTTGCCAAATAAAAACATTCTAATCCTCCATTTGGGAAAAGGGCCCGGGATGGGGCATGAGGCAGCCTCACGCCCTGACGGATGCCGCTAACCACTCGTCGATCTGTTCGCTGGTAAGAGCACCGGCTATTTCGTTGATTTTCTTTCCGTTTCTGTATAGCACTAGCGTAGGCGTTGCCTTTATACCGAATCTCCTGCCTAACTCCTGGGCCACGTCCACGTCTATCTTCACTACCTTCACAAACCCCCTTGCCCGTTTTGCCAGGTCTTCGAGTATCGGTGCAACCATCCTGCACGCTCCGCACCACTGTGCCCAAAAGTCAAGCAAGACAAGGCCGGGCCATAAATTCACCTCTTCGTCGAAGTTCATAACCGTTACGTCCACCGGTTTCGCGGGTATTTCTAAAACGCCCTTGCACTTGCCGCAATGGGGAGATTCTTCGAACCTGGAAACGGGTACCTTGTTTACAGTTTTACACGCTCTGCACCTTATCAAAGCTTCATCATCCGCCATGGAAACCCCCTTTATATGCTTATTTTAGCTTTAACGTCAACATTTCAATCTTTATTATACAATATTTCGGATTTAGTCGGGGCTACTTAAATTGACATACTTCTTAAATTGACTGTTTTTAATTTATCTGTTAAATTAAGATATGAAGGGCTTTGAAGTATTCGACCTGTCGGGAGACCTGGGATTGAGGATATTTGGTGAAAGCCTCGATGACCTTTTCGTGAGCGCGGCCCTTGGATTTTATTCATCCGTCACGGACCCCGGCAAAATACTGGTAAAGACCGAGATCGGCGTCAGTCTTGAAGAGGAGTCGCTGGAAGCACTCCTCGTGGCATGGCTCAACGAGCTTATCTACCTGCTTGACGCGGAGGGTTTCCTGTGTAAGTACGTGGACGTCAAAAGCGTTAGCCAAAGACACTTAGTCGCGGACCTCCACGGAGAACCATTCGACGCCGTCCGGCACGAATGCGGTTTATTGGTGAAGGCTGCCACTTACCATGGCTTGTCCGTCCTGTATGACGGAGGCACGTGGAAGGCTACCGTCATACTGGACCTTTAGAGAAGGGAGAAAGTAGGAGGAAGTATGGGAAAAGAAAAACTCATAAGGATTGACGAAAATACCGTAGAAGTGCCCATGGGCTACACGGAGGGCATGAACGTCCCCGGACGTATTTACATAGACGACGAATTAATCACCCACCTTGAGAGCCAGGCAATAGCCCAGGTGGCTAACGTGGCCACGCTGCCGGGTATAGTTGGTTTTTCCCTGGCCATGCCGGACATCCATACCGGGTACGGTTTTCCCATAGGTGGGGTGGCCGCCTTCGACCTGGAGGACGGGATAATATCGCCTGGAGGCGTAGGCTACGATATAAATTGCGGAGTCAGGCTCCTTAGAAGCAACCTGGAAAGAGACCGGGTGCTTCCAAAAATGAAAGACCTGGTCGGGGCTTTCTACTCAAGCGTACCCGCAGGGGTGGGGAGTAAGGGACGGATTAAACTTTCCCCCGATGACGAAAAACGGGTGATCGTCAAAGGAGCAAAGTGGGCGGTAGAAAACGGTTTCGGTACTGCCGGTGACATTGAAAAGACCGAGTCTAACGGATGTATCGATGGTGCCGACCCATCGGCCATAAGCACGAAGGCTTATGAAAGGGGCAGGAGCCAGGCCGGAACTCTTGGCTCCGGAAACCATTTTCTCGAAGTCCAGTACGTGGGAGAGATCTACGACGAGGCCGCAGCCCGTGCATTAGGCCTCTTTAAGGACCAGGTGACGATTATGATACACTCCGGCTCACGCGGGTTGGGCCACCAGGTGTGCACCGACTATCTTCCCTTAATGGAGAAGACGGCCAACAAACACGGCATAGTCCTTCATGACAGGGAACTGGCCTGTGCTCCCGTACACTCTGAAGAGGCCCAATTATACCTGTCCGCCATGAAGGGGGCGGCCAATTTTGCCTGGGCAAACAGGCAGTGCATAATGCACTGGTGTGCGGAGTCCATTATAAAGGTGTTCGGCGGTACCAGGGAGTCCCTCGGACTTGGTCTCGTTTACGACGTAGCCCACAACATAGCGAAAATAGAGGAGCACACGGTGGGTGGCAGGGCAAAAAGGCTCATGGTACATAGGAAAGGCGCTACGAGGGCATTTCCTCCGGGACATCCGGAGTTGCCGCCCACTTACAGGCACGTGGGACAGCCCGTTTTGATTCCCGGCGACATGGGGCGCGCCTCCTTTGTCCTCGTCGGCACGCAGGGTGCAATGAAGGAGACCTTTGGCTCGACTTGCCACGGGGCGGGAAGGATAATGTCCAGGCACCAGGCCATCAAATCTGCTCGTGGCCGCTCCATTCACAGGGAGATGGAAGATTTGGGCGTAACGGTTATGAGCGTGGGAAGGAGCACCCTTGCCGAAGAGATGCCGGAGGCTTACAAGGACGCGGCAAACGTCGTAGACGTCGTGCACAATGCGGGTATCGCCAAAAAGGTAGCGAAACTGAAACCCATGGGCGTGGTAAAAGGGTAGGGGGATGAAAACGGTAGGGATATGAAAAAGGCTGGGACATAAACGTGGCAGTGGCATGAAAATAGGGCGGATTAATTTCGCAAACCTCTATCCCATTTTCCACTGCCTCGAAAAGGCATACCAGGATGCGGACGTTTTTGCAGACATCACTACAGACCTACGGTACGAGTTCATATCGGGTGTTCCGTCGCAGGTAAACGCTCTAATACGCGAGGGTAGTATCGACATATCGCCGTCGTCGTCCATCGAGTACCTGAGAAACCCCGGGAAATATTATCTCATAGATGGGCACTCGATAAGCTCGATAGGGCCGATCATGAGCATCGTGCTATTCAGCAAGGTAAGTATCGAACGGCTCGATGGTACCACCGTGCTGGCGTCCTTCCAGTCCGAGACGTCGACTGCCCTGCTGAAGATCATACTCGGTAAGTTCTACGGCCTCTCCGCAGACGTCAGGGTTTCGGGTGCGACGCTGAAAGACGGGCTGGCCGAGCATGCCGCCTACATGTTAATAGGCGACAGTGCCATGTACGAGGCGCAACGTGCAAGCCTTCAACCCGGAACAACACCGTACCTCTACGACCTGGGCGCAATCTGGTACGAGCACACCGGGCTTCCATTCGTCTTCGCTCTCTGGATAGCAAAACGGGATTGTAACGCTGCCGACGTGGAGCGTTTTACCAAAGACCTCGACTGGGCTAAGGCAGAGGCTACTTCCAGTTTCGATATTATAGCCGAGAACTCACCTTATGCGGAGATCTTTTCCACGGAGACCCTTGTTAAATACTGGAAAACCATTTCGTACTGCCTCACCGGCCGCCACAAAGACGGCCTAAATCTCTTTGAGAGCTATCTGAGGGAACTGCATCTTATCTAAAGAGTGGATCGTGTTGCCATTTTGACCAGTGTAAGGGACTCCGTGTCGCTTTGCTTATATCTCCCAAAAGCAGCTTTTAATACCTCGCGTCGTCATTGATTCTTTACTTCAACGGCAAATTTTAAGCCCAAGCCGTCAAGTAACGATGAGAGACTCGAAAGTTTCGGATTTCCTTTTCCCGATAGCATTCGATACATGCTCTCCCTGCTGAGTTTTGCTTTTTTAGAAACGTTTACAAACCCTCTGGCATCGGCGATATTGCGAAGAGCCAACAAAAACGCTTCTTTTGAGTTTTCCTCTAAAGCGGCATTAAGATACGCTACCGCCTCTTCAGGGTCTCTTAAGGCTTCAGACATGGTATCTTTGTAGTTAATGGTCTTTCCTATCATACATCCCTCCTGAAATCCTCCCAGTATAGTAAGGCCTTTTTAAGATCTGCCTTCTGAGAGTCTTTATCTCCTGCGCATAGAAGCAACATAATATCGGAACTTGCTTGTCCAAAATAGACACGGTATCCCGGTCCATAATCTATTCTCAACTCATAAACTCCACTACCGATCGCCCTGCAATCGCCAAAATTGCCAACGCTTAAGCGATCTATCCTTACCCTTATCTTCGCTCTTCCTTTAACGTCCTTAAGCGAGTTTAGCCAATCCAGAAATGGTATCCTGCCATCTTCCGTAACATAAATCTCAATCCGTTTAGGCGTGATCTCCACTAATTTATAGTATCCTATAGGCTACACATTTTGCAATACGAAATTTTCTTTGACGGAAGATCACGCTTCACAATTCGCAGTTCTGCCAGCCTCGAAGAAATGAAGGCGGACGAACCTCAGTATTGGCAACAACAACCGGCTCATGTCCGCATGGATGCCGTGGAAGAGATTACAAGAGAGGCTTACGGCCTCAAGGATTCGCCGTCAAATAAGCGTAGTTTTGATGACCTGAAAGAGCTTGGCGCCGGTGTCCCTGCACCAGATGGGATTGTGTCGCTTTATCGTCAGGCGTTCAGGGATTTTGGCGCTCGATCGCTTTGGAGCCGCAAGCCAGGCGTTCATCCGACAATTGCTCAGGTTCTTGTTATTGCGGACGCACTGCGGCGTGAAGGCAGTATGGAAACGCTCCCTCTGGCTGCTCAGATCGAAGAGGCGTGTCGTGCCTCTCTCTAAATTGCAAATGTAAATCCTGCATCTTCCGGCAACACACCGGAATCCTGAAAGCTATGTCACGGGCGCAAGTGCGCTCAACTAGAATGGCCCGCGTTTTTCCGGCGACATAGACATTTTTCATGACCGGGAGGAAAGCGTCGCGCAGGCGTCAAACGCGGATACCGCCTTGCCGGCCGACAATGGATTTACATTTGACCGATTACGACGCGAGCCCGGTATTCATGCCGATATCGTGCAGCGGGGGTGGGCGAAAACACCAGGCTGGAATGGGTGCGCGATAGCGATTTTCGGTTTTTCCCGACGCTCAGGGATGAATTGTTTGGGTATCGGCTGCATATTGCCGATCTTGCAACCAACAAGGCGTTGGCGGCGGCCGGTCGCCGCGAGCCGCGCGACGTGTTGGATCTTCTTTATATCCACGCGCATCATATACCGCTTCTGAAGAAATTGCAAAGAATGGAACTTTAATAATGGTATCAAACCTTTGTCCTGCTTTGCATTTATGAAAGAAGTTACTTACACTCTTAGATGTTTTTACATTATGCTGTACCCCCCGGTCATCAAAAATTGGTTTTGCCATAAGGTTAGGATAATTCTCTTTCATAAACAAGTCTATTCGCTCAAATAAGAAAAAATATGGTCTTTCAAGTTGATTTGCATCTTCGCAGGCCAGGTCAATCTCTCTTTTGGAAAACACAATAGAAGCAAAATATCTTGTACCTAGAGTCTCCATATAATCAAAGATATCTCTTGCAAGGTCTAATCCTTTAGACTTTATACCTTTTAATTCAAGATTAAAAAGATAATTTTTGAAAAGCTCTTTTCCATTAATTTCTCCGCTATTGAACCCCAAATAAGTACTTTTAAGCTTAAAGATCTTCTGAGAACATTCATTGAAATCGCAGCTATTAATTTGTATTGCTGACAAAACTCCCACTTTGTATTGATTGTCAAGTGTCGATTGCCAACTCTCATCTATAAAAAATAACATATATTGAAACCTCTGAAAAATTTATCACATAATATGGTAAAATAAAAATACGAAAAGAGTCAAGGGCATGGCAAACGCATGTTAAGCATTATATTACTGGCTAAATAATTATGCGAAAGATAATGTAACTACTTGTGTTTCAACGATATCTATGCTATTAACTGATAAGCAGAGTTACAACAGACCTCACCGCTATTCCACAAAACGCCATCTGTACCCGTTTCTTTTCGCCCGGGGACGATGCACTAGCACGATAGTGGAAGGGTGCCGCCTTAATCCGCCCTATGGCTCGAAATTGCGGCACTGGATGAAAAATTCTTAAGAGAGCGGCCCGCGAATTCAGCAGAGCCGTCAGCCCCCCTGTCGTCATTCCGGCTTGTCCGGAATCGCCCTTGTACTTCCATGAATTCTTCGGATATTCGTTCAAAGCATTGACTATAGGCTCAATATATGGTATATTAAGACTAATATATGAAGGTAGAACTTGTTTACCATGAAAAGAAATATTACCAGGATGGTTCTATTGTCGAAATAAAGATATGGCAAGTTCCCGATACGAAGGATAAACCATATGGCTATAAATATTCTCTGGTTTATATCGTTGATGGTGAAAGAATACTCGGTTATGACAATGCAGAGGGTAAAGGAGATCATAGACATTACAAAGGTAACGAATATTCTTACAAATTCCTGAGCATAGAAAAACTTTTGGAAGATTTTGAAAGTGACATTAATAATCTAAAGAGGGCAAACGATGAAAGTAAGAAACATAAAAATAGTAATTAAATCGGACGAGGATATTTTTAACGAAATAAAAGAGGTTGTAAGAAAAATTGAACTAGGCGATAACGTTAAAAAACACGAAGGAATATCCTTTGAGGACATAGATACTCTGCGGAAAATACTCACAGACGGACGGCTTAAGGTATTGAAAGCTATAAAGAAACATAATCCTCAATCTATTTATGAACTTGCTAAATTACTCGACAGAGATATTAAAAATACTTACGATGACGTTCATTTTCTTGCAGAAATGGGTCTTATCGAACTTACAAAGACCAAGGAGGGAAGAGAAAAAACAACTCCTAAAGTGAATTACGATAATATTTTAGTAAAAATACCCGTTTGAAAGGGGGTCTACTTTGCCCCCTGCGTAGCCTGTTTGCCGCACTGCCGTGTTAGTGGTTTCCAAGCCTATACAAATACGCCGGCACAACAAGCTTCTGCTCCTATCCAAAAAGTAGCCTGTCACCCTTTCTGAGGATAAGACAAACGGTTTAGTTTAAGTTAGGAGCTTCTTAATGAAGGTTTCGGCGCTTTTGATCTCTTCTTTGACAACGGTTGCGTTACTAAGCAATCCTCTGTAATAACCGGCTATATGCAAGCTATCGTAGAGGTTTCCAAATTCTCTCACAAGTTTTCCGTTGTTGACGGACAAGTACTTTTGTAAAGCGGCTCTATAGGCGTCTACAGACTTTGGAAGTTGTTTGGCGGGCAATCCCTTTTTTAGCAAGACTTCGTTAATAGCTTCCAGCACTGCAAGGTAAGCCGTTCCAAAGGCTTCGCGAACCGGTTTTCTATCGAGAAAGAAGTCATTTTCAATGGAAGCGTTCTTTAGTAGCGCTTTGGCGTTTTCCAAATAGCGGAACGCTTCACCTTCTGTGTGCTTGTGTTTAGGCATTTTACCGTTTCCTTACTTATATTGTAGGTCTTCCCAAACATCTATGTCAAGGTGTCGGAAGAGCAGTGTCCAAAAAAGTAGCCTGTGCTCTTTTTCTGCATGTTCCCTTTTTCTGCAAAAAGAAACCTGTTTCCTTTTTATGCAAGATTTCCCCATACTGTCTCGAAATATGTTAGAATGTAAAAAATATTCGAGAAACAGACGAAGTAAAAAGTTGAAAGAAGTTTGTATAAGGAGGAAAATTATGATTAGCAATAAGTCGAAAATCAATCTACCTCAGACAGGACAGACTACCAGTTACTATTGCGGCGATGACGGAGCATACCAGGCCGGAGCTGCCTGGCCAACCCCACGATTTATCGATAACGGTGATGACACGGTAACAGATAATCTTACCGGTCTGATGTGGGCAGAAGACGCTGGCACGTCTACGGTTGGAGCATGTACTGGCGGCGATATGACGTGGACAAACGCTTTCGATTACGTAGCTTGTTTGAATGACGCCAATTACCTTGACCATAATGATTGGCGGTTACCCAACATTAATGAGTTGGAAAGCATGGTGAATGTTGAAGAAAGTGGCAATGGTAAAAGGCTTGGTAATTTTGGATTTACGAATGTCCAGGAGAACTACTGGTCGTCTACTACCTACGCATCTAAAGAGGCCTATGCATGGGTGGTTGGCATAGACAATGGTTGTGTGTCCCACAGCAATAAGACGGAATCGGACAACTATTTTGTAGGGCCTAGTTTTGGGAGCCTTTATAATCGATCTTTATTGTGTCCAAACTATGACATCCACTATGTATGGCCTGTGCGTGGAGGGCAGTCTGGGTCACTTGGTAATTTGGCCATTTTGGCCACGGGTCAGACAACCAGATACTATCGCGGTGATGACGGAGCGATCCAGTCTGGAACTGGCTGGCCAAACCCAAGATTTATCGATAACGGTGATGGCACGGTAACAGATAATCTTACCGGTCTGATGTGGACTAATCTGATGTGGACTTATGACGTGAACTGGAAAGGAAACAGGACAGGAAACAAAACCTGGACGCAGGCACTGGACTACGTGGCGTCTATTAACACTGGCTCAGGTACTTATGGCCACACCGATTGGCGACTGCCAAACAGGAAGGAACTTAGGAGTTTGGTGGATTATTCGGAATGTAATGCTGCTCTGCTACAAGGAACTCCATTGTCTATACACTCCGATGAATTCTATTGGTCATCTACTACGTGTGCTTTCGATACTCACAAAGTTTGGGTCATTCGATTGAGAGACGGCTACGTGAGCTTTCTCAAATATTATCCGGATCTACCCGGTAAGGCGGTCTATTTTTGGCCTGTGCGTGGAGGACAGGTTGGCAATTTGATAACTCGGTAATTCCGTATTCTAACGTTGGCAGCGAGAAGAGTAAAATACTGGGGAATTTACATATTTTAGAAGAAATTAATCACATTTCTGTTACCCTGGACGATAAGATTCATTTTGTCTAATGTATTGCTTATCACGGCCAGCAAACCCGCATTTTTCCTGAAGGCGAATAAGGCCAACATTAGACAAAGCGATGACCGAGCACAAACACTCTACAGGGCTTTTCTCAAGACGGTTTGAGATTGGGGGGTGGCGACTTCGGCATCATGTCCGCAAGGGCGCTATCTACGGAGGGGTTTACGCCACGAGCGAGGTATTTTAGAGGCTCATTGTTGGCGCGGGAGGCTATCAAGACAGGGCTACCGTCTTTTAAGCTATTATCGAAAGCCATGAAGACGTCGGCTTGCAGCGCGAACCAGCGTAATTGTTCGTGGGACTTGCGATGCCGTTCGATTGCTTTTTCAGCCCTGACATTATGCCCGCCTTTGGTTACCCGTACATTGACGCGCTGCGGCGATAGTTCAGGCGGATAGATCGAGACGTAAATCAGGCCGATCTTAAAGCCCTTTTCTTTTGCGGCGAGAACGTCGTCCCGATACTTTGGGGATGATAGAACCGTCTCGACAACGAAACTGACACGGGACTTGATGCAGTCTTCTACTTCCTTGTCAATTTCAATTGCGGCTTTCAAATTGAGTTCGTCTTGTGATGCAGCCGGAAATTTCTTACGCAACTCAATTGTGCGCTCGTCTGCGTTCAATTTTATGAGATTCCTGTGACCGAGATCGACGAGAAAATCTCCGGCAAAGCTGGACTTCCCCGCCCCATTTGGCCCGGCAATAACCCACATCCTTTTTGACATAGGATAAGGTTATCGCGGTGTTTGGGTTGCTTTCTTAGGAGGAGGCATACGGAAAACAATCTTACCATCGACAGAGCCTGGCGAGGGGATGCCGAGAGCGTCATTTTCTGCAATGGCCTTCTTAGCCGCTTTTGTAAACGACTTTTGCGCAAGCTCAATCAATGCCTCGGCATCATCGAAAATGCTATCGTCATCACTGGCTGGCGTATGCTTCACCGCGAGTTCCACTGTATTTGCTCCTGCAATCGTCATATGGATTATTATCGCATTTTTCGCAGTTTTTTGCAACACTTGATTTGACCACGCGGCGAACAATTTGCCGTTTTGATTTGCCGGTAACTCCTTAATCCCATCAAACCTGTATTAAAACCAATCCCCTTAATCCAGGTTCAATTCAGGTTATCGAAATCCGACGGCTCGAAGAAGACTTCTTCCTTTATTCCCTTTTCGAGTAGAAACCGGATAACCTCTA
>JADFXJ010000054.1 GCA_015233615.1 Nitrospirota bacterium | reverse complement strand
GCGCGGATTTAAAGGGTGCCAACTTCCAGGGCGCGGATTTAAAGGGTGCCAACTTTCGTGGCGCGGATTTAAGTTTTACCAATTTCCAGGGTGCCGTGTTGATGTATGCAGATTTATCTTTGGCATATTTTACGGACACACATTTGAGATGTGCGAATCTTGATGGAGCCAAAATCGAGGGTTATTTCTCTAATGACGCAGATAAGACAGTCGACACAAAAGTACAAGCGGACTGGGTTCAGATCATAGCACAGTTCAAGGAGAATAAACTTTTCACAAAACGAATTGAAAGCACAATAAGTTACTGCGAGAAATGGCCGGACAGTTCCGAAAAAGCTGTAAAGGCTATATTTTTAGGGAAATCGAAGGGTACGCATGTTAATTTCATGCAGGAATTCGTATGCAAAAACAAATATGCCGCAGAAGATATAATCAATAAATTTAATCGTGACAGAACAAATGCATCTCTTGTCGATCTCATGAAAACGACATGTCCGGAATTCTACGATGAGGTTTCCAAAGAAATCTCTGGTGAAAAGGTTCCCCAACCTGGCAAATGATAACAAACATTTTAACGGAAATGTAATTTTTAACAGTGCGGAGAGGCCTTGAAGTTGTATAACTCGTTTATTTATTCTCCCATTTTTTGCAATAATTCGGTGACAAGTTCTTTGGTTGTTCTAAATCCGGCGGCGATTAATGCATCTAGTTCTATTTTTACGCTTTTGATAAGCCTTTTGGTTTTAGCCCTTTCTAAGGTCATGTGAGTACTGGTGATTTTAAGTCCCCGGCTGCGGGCCTCCTTAATGACAATTCTTTCATCCACCAAAAGCGTGGCCGTCAGCTCTTGAGCTAAGGCTACGGCCTCGGATTCGCCGGGATCAAATTTCAGGTTCAGTCTTTTTACTTCGTCTTTGTTTTTCGGTTCCTGGATGGTAATCCAGTTTGACCTTTTAATTTCTTCTGCTCCCGGCTTGTCTTTACCTTTAACCACAATCTCATTGTATACCGCAGGCGGGATAATTACCGCCCCATAAACCTCGCGGACAAGGTACAGTTTTTTCGCTCTGGCAAAACTAATCAGCGGACCGCTATCAGAAACGATTAAAGTTGTCGTTATTTTTTCCCCCATAAGCCTTATTCCACATCTTTCCTTTGGCGCTGAAGTTCTTCTGCGGAAAAGTCAGCCATCGGCACATTATATTGTGCCATCAGATCAAAAAGATCATACCGGGTTATCCCTAAGAGTTCGGCGGCTTTACCTTGTGATATTTCCCCCTGGCCCAAAAGTTCTAAAACCAGGGTTATTTTTGTTTTGTTTAAAGCCTTGTTGTCTTTCAATATTTCCTCCGGCAAATCAACCGGAAATTCTAAAGTTACCTGCTTAGACATGATTGAAAAACCTCCTCATTTTCTTCATATTTTTAAATGTGTTATCGCTTAAACGAGATAGCTCTTTCTGTGCTCTCCTTAAAATGAGAATGTTATAACTCATTTCGCGTTACTTCAATTTCTCTGATAGCCTGATCTAACGATATCGCTTCGTCTCCGGATGCTTTTGCCTCGTCATAGGCGTGGATAGATTCTAATTCTTCCAACTCTTCAAGTATTTTTTTGTAGGCGCCTATTGAAAGGATCACTCCTGTCCGTTCTCCTTTGTCGTCTATAATGATTTGTTCACTTAAGATGTCCATTTTCATCCTCCGTTTTCATATTTATCTTTTCTCCCCCAGTTTTATTAAATATACATCCAACGCTATCAAAAGGTCAAGATAATTCTTAACTCCAAGTTGTCTGAAATTGGGTCGGCGAGCATTTTAAATGATAGGGTATCTCCCGTAAAGAGGGTGGTTAAGTCGCGTCCTAAGGTGCCGGCAAGGTCACCAGTGCCGCTGTAGGCTCTCAGGCCCCATTTAATGCTAATATATTTTTTGCCAATCACTAATGTAATATGTTAAAACAGTGTATAATGATAGAAGAGATCAGAAATAAAATTATCGATGGCCAATACCGATTTAGGAGAAAAATGAGATGAAATGCGTTTTTTGCGGTGGTGAAACAGAGCACACGTTAGTCACTTTTAGCTATGAAGGCGAAAACAGGCATTTCCTTGTAGAGAATGTTCCGGCCGAGGTTTGCAATCGCTGCGGAGAGAAAACTTATTCTCCCGGCGTGACAGACGAACTGTTAAAGTTCGCTAAAGACAAGTTTAAGCCCGTTAAGAAACTTGAAGTTCCCGTTTACGATTTTAACGAGAGCCGTTAATGCGTAAACCTTCTAATGGTCGCGATACTACCGTCCGGCATAAATATGGATAAAATATTCCGCAAAAATTGTTCTTGAAATCATCGATCGGGATATGCTATTATTGACTTTGGCTTTGGCGGCGTACCCAAGTGGCTAAGGGAGAGGTCTGCAAAACCTTTATGCGCCGGTTCGAATCCGGCCGCCGCCTTTCAAGTATTTTAGCCGTTGATGCAGAACTTCGCATATCATAACGCCATGTAGAACTCCACATATCATCACGTCACCAGGATTTTTTATAGCTCCGTCCATCGAGGATTTCACGTAACAAATAAACATAGCAGTTGGCACGATGAATGTTATCGGGTATTCCACGTTTATTTTCATGGCGATTATAGCGGTTATTCGGTATTCGGCCCAAATGCTTCTATCTGCCTTTTGTCCTTCTTTTGCAAAAAGGTGAGATAGTCGCTGTACGACTTGGAAATCATGTTGCGTATGACCTGCGCCCTGTCGGAGTTGTTCAACGTACATAGGACGTCAAGCATTTTCGTAGTGTCACTGTCCAAACTTACATATATCCTTGAAGTCTTTTTCATTAGCTCCTTAATATACAAGATTCGCAGACCTTTAGTACATACTATTTTACGGTACATTCCTTTAAAATAGTTTTTAACCGGGAAAAACTCGTCGAATCTATGACGAGTTTCAAAAGCAGGGTAGGGGAGCAGGGGAAAGGCGACTGCAAGACAAGCCGGAATGACGAAGAGGGTGTGGTTGGCGGCACCAGACTGAATGCGTCACTTTACAGTTGACACGACACTATGCACCACTTCTGTACTTTTTCGTGTCTTTCGTGCCTTTGTTCGTGCTTTTCGTGTTAATCTTTTGTCCTTTACTCTTTTGAATGCCGCTTGGTATTACGTAAAATCGACTCACTATGATAAAATGTATAACCTATGGAGAATTATTCGTGAATACTGCTTTGGCCCCACTGGTTTGGAGGGTAAAAGTCAGCTTAACGCCCCCGTCGGACACGGACAAGCAAGCGGACGTCGAACGACTTACAGGGGCTCTCGACGGTAACCCATTCTATTGCTCGCTCCATTGTCCCGTCCGTATTCCTCTTACACTGGCCAGGAAGCTTCCTGCCGTTTTACGTGAAAGCGGTTTTGACCTATCCGTGGTACTCGGGTGGGACGGCACCGGCTGCAGGGTACTGTCGTTTAATCCCGCCGGGCTCTACGGCATAGCCATGGACGTCGGTTCCACTAACGTAACTGCGCAACTGGTAGATCTGGATAGCGGAGAGGTTTTATCCACGTTGATTTCACCGAATCCGCAGTCCATATACGGTGCAGACGTGCTCACCCGCATGTTTTACGCTATTTCCAATGGTGGCGAATCGCTTCACAAGGCACTCATAGCGGGCGTTAACGGTATCGTAGAAGACCTCATGGCTGACTGCGGGGCAAACACGGATGACGTCATGGCGGTTTCCATAGCCGGAAATACCATAATGACCCACTTCCTGTTAAACCTGCCCGTGGAAAACATTCCCGTAACCCCATACGTGCCTGCCATCCATGCCCCCGGGTTCGTAAGCCCCGGCGACTTTGGACTGGAGGTTAACCCGGAGGCCGTCGTCTATGTGTTTCCCTCAACGGGAAGCTACGTAGGGGGAGACATAGTGGCCGGAATACTCGCAACCGGCCTGTACGGGGGCGATACCCCGTCGGCACTCATAGACGTAGGCACGAACGCCGAAATTGCCATCGGTTCCAAAGACTGGATACTCGTAGGTGCCGGAGCGGCGGGCCCTGCTTTCGACGAGGGCGTTGCGGATATCGGGAAAAGAGCCTGTCCCGGTGCCGTGTATGCCGTCAATATCGACGGAGCTTCCTACGCGGCGACGTTGAAGACTTTTGGCGGACTGCCACCGGAGGGCCTTTGCGGCTCGGCAATGGTGAGCCTGGTGGCGGAACTCCACAGGGTTGGACTTATAGACGACCGTGGTTGCTTTATTTCCGGCAAAGCCGGCATAACGACTGCAGGCACTGAGGGTGATGAACCCGCTTACGTACTATACGACGATGCAGGCGGCAGGCGGCTTATCCTCAGCCAGAAAGACGTCGACAATTTCATGCGGACCAAAGCGGCCTCGTTCACTCTTTTTTACGTGCTTACGGGTACGTTGGGACTTACCTTCGGCGACATAGAGCGGGTTTACGTAACAGGGGCACTGGGAACGGGAATAGACCCGAAAGCGGCCGTAAGGCTGGGCCTTATACCGGATTTTCCCGAAAACAGGCTCGTCTTCCTTGATAACACGTCGTTGAAAGGTGCGGAGGCGCTACTATTAAACAGGCACTTGCTCGATGACGTCAGGTGCATTACCTCACTCATCACTTACAAGCAGATGAATGAAGATGGAGACTTCATGAGAGAATTCCTTTCCGCGTGCTTCATTCCCCACTCTGAGCCGGGCAAGCTTAAAGTTGCAGGTACTAGTTAGCATCACTCATTCAAAGACGAGATTGCTTCGCTACGCTCGCAATGACGTTTTTCTATGTCGGGATTTGGGGTAAACATGGAAGTTGACACATTTAAACTATTATGTTACATTTTAATATGGACAATGAGGCTGACAACAATAACGGAGAAAGACGCTGCGGTACGCGCTATTTATTCAGACACAATATCTTTTTACATTTCGATAATGAGTTCCCAGTCTGTAACGGCATGTTATGCCTTTTGAATATATCCAAAGAAGGCCTGAGAATCAGGGTTATAAGAAATTCTTTCCCATTAGACAAACTT
The DNA here is from genome assembly GCA_015233615.1 of Nitrospirota bacterium. Lineage (GTDB taxonomy): Bacteria > Nitrospirota > Thermodesulfovibrionia > Thermodesulfovibrionales > Magnetobacteriaceae > JADFXJ01. The sequence continues at coordinate 18,809 of JADFXJ010000054.1, read as the reverse complement.
TACGTAAATCAGAAGATCGACGGTTTCGTAAATATCCTCGGAGACAACATGTACCACGTATCGTTAACCGTACAAAACGTAGACGTTGAGGACCGTAGCTTCGGATGCACCTGGGGTGAAAACCCGGAGCTCATGGAGATAGTCAGTAAACTGGCAATTAATCTATCTGAGAAATCCACACGGGATGAGCCTGGCCCAAGCAGCATCGCGATAGTCGACCGGCACGAAATGGACACTATAATCAGCCAGTACGAAATGAATCGACTACTGGCCGGTTATAAGAAAAACTTCTGAACCGCGTTATACCAGGTGATACGGTACAAAATTATGACAGACATGCCGGCTACGACAAGCCATTTTCAAACATCTTAATGGAAAAGGTAGTCTTGTCTATGGGAGTAATCCCATAGCCGTTAAACTGGCTTCCGTAAGCATAGAGCCCCCAGTTCACCACGGGAGCAACCGGTGAGACTGGATGATTATCGAGAGTCAGAAGCACACCTCTGCCCTGCACAATTTTAGCCAGCCTTAGATTACCGGTATAGCCAAATGGTTTCCTCCTCAGGTTAACGTAATATGCCGGAGGCTTTTCGATATGGTTATATCCTGCGATGGCTATCCTGTATAAGACTTGCCCATTCACTAATTCCTTTTCCAGGAAAACACCTTTCTTGTGTGCCGACGATACGATTTTCATCAAATGCAACGCGTTTTTCCTGTTCTCGAATCTGGCTTCCAGTATAGTCCGTGGGTTGTTTCTTATTCCGGATATGTCGACAAACCTCTTGTTCTTGCCTTCCTCATAAAAAGCCTCTATCCTGACCTTGCCGCTGCCTTTTTTAACCATACTCAGCCGATTTGCCGCCTCGTAAGACAGGTCGATGTCCCTGCCACTCACAAAGGGGCCCCTATCGGTGATGGTTAAAATAACCGACTTATTATTCCTCAGGTTGGTAACGCGTAATGCCGTGCCCATGGGTAAATACTTGTGGGCCGCGGTGAGAGCATACATATTGAATGGCTTTCCTGAAGTCGATATCTTGCCGTGATGGCCGGTACCGTACCAAGTCGCTGTGAGATAGGGGGAACTTTTGTGCTTGTTTACCGGATTTCCCTTGTTATTCGCATACATACCGGCTTCGGTTAACGAAAAACCACTAAGTAAAAGTACTACGCAAAGCAAATGCGTTAGAGTTTTCCTCATGATTACCTCCGAAACGTTGATTTTCCTGCGTTGGTTAAAGAATCTTGTTGTAATTGATTTTACTCTATATAAACTCAAGTTGTCAAGAAAAATCTTCGAAATCTTCGAATAAATTTTAGGGTTTCGAAATTACGAATAACCCGATAGTGTCCTGTCAAGCATGATATGTCGTATTCAAGCCAAGCCGGAATGACGGGCAGGGGCATGACAAAGACAGGGCAAGAACAGACTCCGGGACTCGCCCGGAATGCGTCATTTCACGCCTGACGCGACACTAGCCGCAATACGTCAAATCATTGTTGACAGGGCACTATCCAGAATCCGACATAATACCCTTGACGGGACACTAGTGTCACTTTTAGCCGATTAAGGTTACAAAAGGTTAAAATACGGGTGTTAAAGCGCGGGCTAGCAGGTTAAGGAATTGTATCTGCCCGTGCAAAACGCGGTTCGTGAAGTGGGATTAGTATGTCGGCCATTGACTTGGTTTTTAGCATAATGTCGTAGGCCTCGTAGACGTTGACATGGGTGCCCGGTATGATGACGTCCATCCCCATACCTCTTATTTGAGGCGGGGGGGTGAAGTTTTCCATTATGCAGCAGAATCCGGTTATTACGGCCTTGCCGCTGCCTGTTTGGACAGACACGCTGCAACCGCCTGAGGTGTGGGCGGGGGTATGGATCATGTGTATATCCGGCAACACCTCGGTGTCGCCGCTTATCGTTTTTATCTGTCCGTTTGATTCCGGCTCCAGGATGTAGTCTTCCATGTAGCGGTAATCGAGGGGGTGGGAGTCATGGATAGTTCTCATCTCGGTTTCGTGGACGTATATAGTGGCGTTAGTACACTTATCGTCGTTTTCGCAGTGGTCGTTATGCAGATGCGTGTGTACTATGGTGTCTATGTCAAGAGGGCTTAAGTCCCAGCGGGATAGAGCGTCTTGGAGGGATGAATAGATTTTGCCGCCGATGGCCTTTTCTCTTGCCTCGAAGCGGGCGGGACTTAACTCACCCGTATCGACCAGAATTTTACGGCCATTACCTTCTATATACCACGCGTAGATCGGTATCGTGTAAGTTTCACCCTGCCCGAACTGGTAAGTCATGTAAGACTTGTCGAATACTTTGGTTCCTACCACTAATGGATGTATCTTGTAAATACCCATAGATTATCTCCTTTATCGTCGTTTTACGTTATCGGCTAAACGAATATATTCGAAAGCCCCCGGCCTTTATACCCGCAAGCCGTTATACCCACAAATATATTCGCAAAAAAACATTACCGGCCGCCTTACGGCAGCCCGGCGGCCCGCTCCGGGTATCGGCACGGCCTTTATAAAGCCTCAATAAGAATATCAGTTATCGTATTTATTTGTAAATTGTAAAAAGCCATCCTTCCTCCAAATTCCGACCCCGATAACCCTCATAACCCCTTATACCAAGCGGTTGCCAAGTACACAATCAGAAGGGGTAGCGAAAGGGCACCGAAGGCGGCCGAAGCAAGGGGAAGGCTTTCCCCTCCTCATTTCTTGTACTTTTGTTACTTTTATGACAGTAAAATGGTATTAACTCTGCACCTGACTTTACGCCTGAGTTTCTTTTGCCAAAGAGAAGATATCCTTCAGCTCCTTGTTGGAAAGCTCCGTCAGCCACTGCTCGCCGGTTACCACCGTTAAATCGGCAAGTTCCTTCTTCGCCTTTATCATCTCGTCGATTTTTTCCTCGAACGTCCCCAAAGTTATCAGCCGGTGTACTATAACGTTTTTATCCTGGCCTATACGGTAGGTTCTATCCGTTGCCTGGGCCTCCACGGCGGGATTCCACCAGAGATCGTAATGTATTACGTTTGTGGCACTCGTCAGGTTTAACCCGGTTCCCCCGGCCTTCAGCGATATAATCATTATCTTGTGCTTATCCTTGCCCTGAAAGTCGTCCACCATCTTGTCCCGTTTATTCCTCTGTAAGCCTCCATGGAAAAATAACGGCTCTTCGTTTGTCTCGTTTTTAATTATCCCGGATAAAATCTCGCCCATCTCCTTGTATTGAGTAAAAATCAAAGCTTTCTCCTTCGATGCCAGGATCTTACTCAATAAGTCTATAGATTTTTCGGATTTACCGGAAAATTCCTTCGCGGCTTTTCCTTTTTTCGTATAGTGTACGGGATGATTACATATCTGCTTTAACGACGTTATGAGCTTAAAGATTAACCCCTTCCTGTTTATCCCCGCGCTTTCCGCTATCTCCTTCATCACGCCGTCCACGACCTGCTGATACAGCGCCGCCTGATCTTTGGTAAGATAACAGTACTCGTCAAACACAATCTTATCCGGCAGATCCTTGATTATCGACCTGTCGGACTTAAGCCTGCGAAGTACGAACGGTGCCGTTACCCTCCTGAGCTTATCTATCTGTTCAATGTTCCTGTATTTCTCGATAGGAAGGGCATACCGTGTCTTGAAGCTCGCAAGGCTTCCCATGTAACCTTTATTTACGAAGTCCATTATGCTCCAAAGCTCCGTCAGCCTGTTTTCCACCGGCGTACCGCTCATCGCGATGTAAGCACCACCCTTTAACGATTTCACCGCCTTCGACTGGGTTGTCTCCGGATTCTTAATATTCTGGGCCTCGTCGATTACGACCATCCCCCAGTTGCGGGCCGAGAACTTCTGTATATCCTGCCTGAGTGTGCCATATGTGGTTATCACCATGTCTCTATTTTTCGGCGACAGTTTCCTCTCCATGCCGTGGTAGATGGATACGTTGAGCGATGGGGCAAACTTATTGCACTCTTTCACCCAGTTACCGACAAGGGTCGTTGGACATATTACCAGTACCGGGTAGTCGAGCCTGCCGTCTTCCTTCAGTTTTAAAATTACCGAGATTACCGTAATAGTCTTGCCCAATCCCATATCGTCGGCAAGGCACGAACCAAACCCTCTTATGGAGTTGGTGTAAAGCCACTTCATTCCGATCTCCTGGTAAGGACGCAGTTGAGCGTTCAATGATGATGGTAATGCAATATCCTCCGGCTTTGTCATGTTTTCAAGAATTCGCTTTAAAGCCTCGTCGGGTGCAAAAAGCGTCCCGTCGGTCTCGCCGATTAATGCCGAATGAATCATCTCCATAGCGGACATTTCGGGAACCGGTTTGCTTAATCTGTCGATGATGCTCTTTACTTCGTCCGGATTAAGCAGGAGGTATTCGTCCTTGTATTTGACGACGCCTTTTGCGGATTTAACGAGCTGAAGGAATTCTTTCTTACCGATGGTCTTATCGCCAATGGCTATTTCCCACGAATAGTCGAGCAGCGTGTCAAACGATAAATAAGAGACAGTCTGTGTCTTGCCCTTGAGAGAGGCTTTTAACGTGAGCTGCGGCCTTGCGAGTTCCCGTAACCCCTTGGGAATCATTACGCCGATGCCCAAAACGTTAAATATGTTCTTTACCTTGCCTAATATGTCCGCCATATCCTGCATACCGATCACGGCAGGCACCTTACCCTTGCCGTTTACTATGCCCTTAAGTTGAGGCATGTGATCGCTTGCAATGACGAGTTGCCTTAAAACCTCCGTCCTGACCTCGTCGATGGGCCGTGAGTATATTTCCTTCTTGCCGGTGAAAAGATCGGACAAGGGAATCGCAGGCGATACGGGGTCCGCTTTATTTTGTATATCGACGCTTGTAAGAAAATTGTCTTCCCCGCCCGTCTCCGGGCCTGCATCGACGGCTGTCTCTATCTTGATTAACGGCGATATATCCTTCTTTCTGAACGAGAAATTCTCGAGCCAGTCGTTGATGCTCTTTGCCGTGTTGCTTTCCTCGAATAATACCGCCTTGAAAATTTCGCCGTTTATAAAGGTATTTATTAGTTTATCGCCGGTAAGAGAAATGCCAGTTGCCGATACGGTTCCCGGTACAATTCCCGACGTGATTTCCGACGTGATTTCCGATATAAAATAATAAACCAGATGGGTTATATACACCGATAAGACGTCATATGCCCCGTCTTTGGAAAGAACGGTTTTATCACGTTGCCTGAAAACCATGTTAACCGGCATAATCTCCCTGTGGTATTTCATCGCCGATTTTACCTTATCGTCGTTGACCAGCGGCACGTACCTTATCGTGAACTCGTCTTTATCGTACGAGAATACTTCGGGAACAAAAGACGCGGCCCTTATTAACGCCAAAGCCAGCGATGAGGTGAAGTTCAGAAATTTAGCGGAGGCCGTCATCGTTGCGGAGGCATTCAGCGATACGGTTGTGAAATAATCGAATAACGCCGGTACGCTAATGACCATACCTTTTTGTTTGGTGAATTTCAGACCGGTAAATTTTAGGTTGGTAAAGTTCGGTGGCGCGGCTTCGAACTCCGCGAGAGGAATCTCCATTTTTACCTGCTTTCCATCCATAAAACCCGGTATAGTAGCCGGTATAGTAGTCGATTTATTAGCCAATTTATTAGCCGATATGTTAGCCGGTATGCTTTCCGCCGGAGACAGAAAGCCGGACAACTCGTCTTTTGGCGTATAAAACAGGTAGAAATCAAGCCCCTCCGGAGGAGTTAAATCCTCATCGACGAGTATCGTATCTACTTTTGTCGTCGCATATTTATAGATTCGAAGCAGGATACTTTTGAAATCGCCCCTCTTGTAAAACATTGGATTATCCCGTAAAAGCAACGACAGATTATCTATATCCATCTTGCTGAATGACAGGTCGGGGTAATCGTCTTTCCGGTAATCTGCGCTCTTGCCGGTATCGTCCTTTAAATCGATATTAGCATAAGGGACGTATTTTCCAAGATAATTTTGCCAGTTGTCATAGGAGTATTCACTTGTAAGACCGGCAGCCCCTGTAATCTCCTCCGTTTGTATGCCCCTTAGGTTGAATACCAAAAACGGGTTCTTGTCGATCTCGTTTGCGATGAGATAATACACGGCGGCAAGATGTTTGCACGGATTCGCCCAATCGGGGCAAGAGCACCGGGATTCCACGTCCTTCCAGCTTGCAGGCAGAAGATCCACATTTCCGGCTTTCAGCAGCGTCAGCAACTCCTCGGGCAAATGTCCAAGCGTAAGTGCCGAAGCTATGGCGGGATTATCGCCGATAACGTGAGTTATCTTTTTCAGATGGGTATCCTTGAATTTTAAGAGATCGATGTTTATTTTATATGGAAGCCTCATCGACCCCTGAACTTTTGCGGATACATGGCCGTCTGTAATCTTGATCTCTTTAACGCTGCCGTTATTTGCGTACCTTCTCCCTCTGGGCAGGCGGTTGGTGTTATAATCGATTCTCTCCATCGCATCGATCCATGCTTTCCCCCACCACGTGTTACCGTACGTCGTTCTTCTGGTTGTCTTTATTTTCATATTAAAACTTCATTAATTCCCGTCTCTTTACAGACATCTATATTTCAATAGGAATCTGTTCTATTAAAGCTCTGCCGGTAGGTATCTCCAGGTTTTGCTGACGATAAGCTTCTATCATTTCTTTGAGAGCATCGTAAATCATCTCTCTGCATTCCTCTAAATCCTTACCCTCGGTTATAACTTCAGGCCACTCAATTACCTGTCCCATATAACCTGTGCTAATCTTAATATATCTTACAGTGTACGTGTTTAACATATGTTATACCTCATAATGATAACCTGATAATTCTTACGCTTATTATATCATAAACATGATTATGATAATCGGCATGAACGCATTCATGTTATAATAGTTAAATCATGGAATCAACATGAAACCGAGCCAATACAAAACAGAGTCAATACACAACAAAGCCGATATGAAACAGAGCCGGTATGAAGTTTGACGGTTACGATGTAGGCGACTTTTACGACGAGATGTTTATCTCGCCGGGCCTTGTGAGGCCCGAGGCGGGCAATCTCGTCGACAAAATCGAGGCGCTGCCGGAGGGTGAGCTTATCAGTCGCCAAAAGGCGGCCGACAGGGCGCTTCTCGACATGGGAATCACCTTTAACGTCTACGGCAAAGGCTCTCAGGCCGAAAGTATCTGGCCCTTTGACGTCATACCCAGGATAATAAGAAAATCCGAGTGGGACCGGATAGAAAGAGGGCTTAAGCAACGTATTTACGCGTTAAATGCCTTCATAAACGACGTCTACCACGAAAAGAAGATACTTAAGGACGGGGCGATTCCCCATGAAGTAATAGATTCGGCAAAATCGTACAGAAAGCAGTGCGAGGGCCTGAATCCTCCCGGCGGCGTTTGGTGCCACATTACTGGTACCGACCTGATAAGAGGCAGGGACGGGCAGATCTACGTCCTCGAAGATAACCTCAGGTGCCCCTCCGGAGTGTCCTACGTACTGGAAAACAGGATACTCATGAAGAGGACCCTGCCGATGACTTTCGAAGCCATGAAGGTGTTACCCGTACAGGATTACCCGTTCGTGCTTCTGGACATGCTCCAGTCGCTATCCAAAGGGGGCACCCCGAATCCTACGGTTGTAGTGCTTACACCGGGAACGTTTAACTCCGCGTACTTCGAGCACACCTTCCTGGCCAAGCAGATGGGCGTGGAACTCGTTGAAGGCCGGGATTTAATAGTTCACGACGGCTACGTATTTATGAGGACGACCAAGGGGTTTCACAGGGTGGACGTAATCTACAGGCGTATCGACGACGATTTCCTGGATCCCCTCTCTTTCAGGCCCGACTCCATGCTGGGTATTCCGGGTCTTATGGACGCATACAGGGCCGGCAAGGTAGCCCTCGCTAATGCCCCCGGTACGGGAATAGCGGACGACAAGGTAATTTACGCCTACGTGCCGCAGATAATTAAGTACTACACCGGCGAGGACCCGATTATACCTAACGTTACCACCTACGTATGCTGGGAGGAAAAGCAGAGACGCTACGTAATAGAAAACATATCTCGCCTGGTGGTTAAGGCTGCAAACGAATCCGGCGGGTATGGGATGCTCATAGGCCCGCATTCGACGAAGAAAGAGCAGGAGGATTTCGTGGCTAAAATCAATGAAAATCCGCGCAATTACATAGCCCAGCCCGTGGTATCCCTCTCCAGGGTGCCGGTAATCGCGGGCGACCACTTCGAGGGCCGCCACGTAGACATTCGCCCATTCATACTATACGGCAGCAACTATAGCGGCAACGCCAATTACGCCGTCGGCAATAACGATAACGTTAGTAGCGGCAATAAAGATTACGGCAACATATACGTCTTGCCGGGAGGGTTGACGCGGGTTGCCCTGAAAAAGGGCTCTCTGGTGGTGAACTCCTCCCAGGGCGGGGGCAGCAAGGATACGTGGGTGTTATCCGAATGAATTCGGAATGCATTCAGAATGTAAATGGATAGTAACTACTTAGGTTAGTGTTAAAAGGTGGGTGTTTCATAACCGTTCACCAATAATATGTGAGATTATCGATTGGCGGGCAAGAGAGAGACGAACCACCCCGCCCTTCGGGCACCCCTCCTTTTTAAGGAGGGGAGTAAGTGCTGGTTTGGCTTCTTTAACTCCCCTCCTTTTTAAGGAGGGGTGCCCGAAGGGCGGGGTGGTTTTAGGCATAGCAGATTTCGCGGGTGAACTGTTACGGTGTTTCAATAGCAGAAATGCAGCAAATTGTCTTGAACTGTGATTAATAATGATTAAATGAAAGCTATGATTGATAACAAATCTCCGCTTTCCACATTAATGAATCATAGTAAATCAAAAAATCATTTAAATCACAGTTCAGACATCTGAGTAGTTACAATGGATAATGAAATTGGTAAAAAAGCGATAACGGAGGCGGTATGCTGAGCCGCGTGGCGAACTGTATTTACTGGATGAGCAGGTACATCGAGAGGGCTGAAAACGTCGCCCGTTTCGTCGATACCAACTTGCAGATGATCCTCGACCTGCCGGAAGGAACTCTTCAGCAATGGCAACCACTGGTCAACGTAACCGGCGACGGTAAATACTTTAACGAATACTACGGCCCGGCCGACGAGAGAAACGTCATACGGTTTCTCACCTTCGACAAGCATTACGCAAACTCAATCTTATCGTGCCTGTGCTACGCCCGTGACAACGCCCGTACGGTACGGGAATACATTACGCTCGAAATGTGGGAGCAGATCAACAAGTTCTATCTGATGGTGAACTCCGATGAGGCCCTTGCCATGGCACACGACTCATCGCATGAATTTTTCTCGAAGGTGATGATGGCAAGCCATCTCTTTGAGGGCATAACTAACGCCACCATGTCACACAACGAGGGGTGGCACTTTTCCCAACTCGGCAGGATGATAGAGCGGGCGGACAAGACGTCGAGAATTTTAGACGTGAAATATTTTATCCTTCTGCCCGACGTACACTACGTGGGTATGACTTTCGATTACATACAGTGGTCGGCTCTCCTGCGCTCCACCAGCGGTTTCGAGATGTACCGCAAGAGACACGGCAAGTTGCTCCGGGAAAAGATCGTGGAGTTTTTGCTCCTCGACCAGGAGTTTCCGCGCTCCGTCCACTTTTGCGTACGAGAGGCCGAGAGATCCCTCCTGTCCATAACGAATACCCCGCCCGGCACGTACACAAACGATGCCGAGCGCCGCATGGGGCTGCTCAGGTCCGAGTTCGATTACGCCAACGCCGGCGACATCATCGGCAGCGGCCTGCACGAGTTCATAGACGATTTCCAGGTTAAATTGAACGGCATAGACGATGCCGTTTTCGATACTTTCTTCGCTCTGAGGCCTATTTCTTCTTTGAAGCCCGCGTTTTAATCGAATGCGATAAACGCGCGAAGTTAATGGAGTGATAAAAGGAGTTATAATATGACATTCTGTTTAGGTATGAAGGTGCAGGACGGCCTTGTAGGCCTGGCCGATACAAGGGTTATCTCCGGCAGCGAGTGCTACACCGCCCGTAAGATATCGGTATACAACCGGGAAAACTCCGCCATGTTCCTGATGAGTTCCGGACTGCGCTCCGTGCGGGACAAGGCTCTGACCTATTTCGACGAACTCGTCGAAGAGATGGATAAACCCTTCGACCGCCTCTTTAAGGCCGTCAACGCTTTTGCGGAACAAATCCGGCGGGTATCCCGCGAGGATAGGAGCGCCCTGCTCGACAGCGGCCTGAACTTCAACATTTATTGTCTCATAGGCGGGCAGATGATAAACGACAAGGAGCATAAGCTCTACCTCGTTTATCCCGAAGGCAACTGGGTCGAAATAGGGGAGGGTACTCCGTATCAGATCATCGGAGCGCCGGGCTACGGGAAACCGGTTCTGGACAGGACTCTAAAGTATTCCGACTCCATGAGGTTCGCCCTGAAGGTGGGATGCCTATCCTTTGACTCTACGCGAATCAGCGCCTCCGACGTAGATTTCCCGCTCGACGTGGTGGTCTATTGTAAGGATACCTTCAAGATGGTGGAGCACCGGTTCGAAAAGACCGATCTGGCGCCAATATCGGAGGGATGGGACAGCCGTCTCAGGAATTCGATAAACGACATCCCCTCCGATTGGGTGGAACCGGTGTTTTCCGGGTGCAAGACCCGACGGGCACCCAATAACCCCGATAAATTGTGATGCGGTGTAAATTGTGATACGGTGTAATTGTGATGCTATTTAATATCGACCATAAAATCGAGTACGAATATGACAGGCCGGTCTTTCTCGAGCCTCACGAGCTTCACCTGAGGCCCAGGTGCGACGGCTGGCAGGAGGTTTCAAACTTCAGGGTGGCCATAGATCCGCATCCATCCGGATTGTCCGAGTCTTACGACGCGGAGGGTAATTCCACCATGTTTGCGTGGTTTGACGAGAGCACAAGCCGTCTATCCATTAACGTCGAAATAACCGCTTCCACGAAAAGGCTCAATGCTTTCGACTACCTGCTCAGCGACTCGGGCATCCGCGTGCCCATATCGTACGAAGAATGGGAATTGGAACTTCTGGCCCCTTATTTAAAGCTCTCCGGTACGGTAGATGCGGAGGAGATTATCGAACCATTTGCCAGGCAAATCGCAAAGGAAGCCGGTAACGAAACGCTCGCTTTTTTAAACCGCCTCAATACGTGGATAAACGATTCATTCGAGAAGGTGATACGGGAGGAAGGCCCGCCAAACCCATCCCACGTTACGCTAAAAGAGCTGCGGGGCTCCTGCCGTGATCTTGCCTGTTTGTTTATGGATGTAAGCCGGGTCGTTGGTATTGCCGCCCGTTTCGTAAGCGGTTACCACGCGGGCGACCCGGACAACGATTCCAAATACCTGCACGCATGGGCGGAGGTGTACATTCCCGGCGGGGGATGGCGGGGGTATGACCCTTCCCTGGGCCTGGCCACGTGCGACTCGCACCTGGCCGTCTCCCACGGAGCATCGGCGGGCAACGCGGCGGTCGTGTCCGGTACTTTCCGGGGCACCGGGGCGAGCGCCAAGATGAGTTCATCGTTGACTATCGGATAGGTGTTCCGACAATACGGTTAACTTAATCAGACTGTCCCTTTTTTCCTAAAAACCGGAACCTATCTTCGACATTACAGTAGAGTTAAGAAGTCATCGACAGTTAAACCTGCATTGCGTATCAATACCCTAAGTGTACCAATAGATAACTCTTTATGTTGAGGAATAGATAGATTAACCCTCATTCCTTCTTTGCTCATTACAACGTGGCTGCCCACTCGTCCAATTACCTGCCAGCCCAATCGCTGAAAAACCTTAACGGTATCTTTGCCGGATATATTGGCTAATTTACCCATGAGGTTATACAGATACTACTATTTCTCTATAATTTTCATCGGCTGATAGCAATGACAGTGCCTTTTGATTTTCCGCCCATAACCAGGCCGTTATCGCTTCTTTGATATTTTCTATCGCTTCTTCTTCAGTTTTACCCTGTGATACGCAACCCGGCAAAGCAGGAACCTCCGCCACTATCCAGCCATCTTCTGCCTGTTCCATTTTGACATAAAACAGCATTCGGTAATCTCCTTTCCAATATTATATCAAGACGGTATCCGAAAATGCCATTTGCAGGCCACCCGTTCTTATTTAGTTTAGAGAGTACGTGGTCAGGCAGTCCTTGGGGTGCGTTGTGAGGGGTTACCAGTGGTTCCTCTCAACGCCCTACAAGACTGCCAATTGATAATCCCACATTCTTGTACGAATGCTACTTGGTCTCGGATTACATCAAAAGAATCTTTAAGATCTTGTCGGAAGTTTTGTATAATAGTAAGTAGCATTTATGTAAAACGCAAAATGCCGGACAATAAATAGAAATGGTTGCCCAAATATAAGGCGTCCAAACGATGGAAGCCCGATAAAAGGAGGAGTGAATAATGGCTTCAGTATTGATGATATTGGCGGAGGGGTTCGAAGAGACCGAGGCTATAGCCGTCGTAGACGTCCTCAGACGGGGCGAGGTCAACGTGGTCATGGCCGGATTAACTGCCGGGCCGGTGTCGAGTTCAAGGGGTGTGAAGATAATCCCGGACGCGGAGTTGGATAAAGTAAATGCCGACGATTTTGACATGGTCGTTCTTCCGGGAGGGCGACCGGGAACCGACAATCTGATTGCTGACGACAGGGTTAAGAAGATTCTCCAGGATATGGCACGAAAAGACAAGTATACGGCAGCCATTTGTGCCGCCCCGACCGTCTTGAGCGAGGCCGGACTCCTGAACGATAAACACGCTACCGGACACCCGTCCGTACAAGGCATGTTGAAAGGGGCTACCGTATCCAAAGATGAGCGAGTCGTCATCGACGGCAAAGTCGTAACCAGCCAGGGCGCCGGCACGGCCATAGACTTCGGACTGAAACTCGTAGAGCTATTCAAGGGGAAAGAGAAAGCGGAATCGATTCGACAAGCCATGGTGTATACCAGGTAGATGGTGTACTTGGTGTATTCGTTAGCTCGGATTTACTTAACGCCACTAAACTTCGACTGCGTGTAGTAAGGACAGCCCGGACTACCTGCGCAGGAACTAATTGTATGGGGGCCACTTATGAAAGTTTATTTTTGGGGTTCCAGGGGATCTCTTCCATCCTCCGTTACCTATAGCGCCGTTAAAGAGAAGGTTCGCAAAGCACTTCAGGCAGCCCGGGGGCTCGACTTAAGCACGGACGAAAAAATCGATAGGTTTATCGACGATTTTTTGCCATTTTCCATAAAGGGAACTTACGGGTGCAATACTCCGTGTGTGGAGCTTCGTTACGGTGACCATAGCGGCCAGTACGTAATCTGCGACGCGGGAACCGGACTCAGAGACCTGGGGACTCACATAATAGAACACGGAAAGCCGGGCTCCGCCAACTCACCCGCGGTTTTCCACGTATTCCTGTCCCATCTGCACTGGGATCACATACAGGGCTTTCCCTTTTTTACCCCTGCTTACCTGCCCGGCAACGTGATACACTTTTACGGCTTCCACAAGGAAATGGAGCAAGTATTTTACTCTCAGCAGGAGTATCCCAACTTTCCCGTGTCTTTGAAAAACATGCAGTCGCAAAAGTCCTTTACCCTTTTGGAGCCCGGAAAAGTATATGAGATAGCCGGTCTGTCGGTATTCGGGATGAGACAGAAACACCCCGGCGATGCCTATGGTCTGAGCTTTACCGCAGACGGGAAGAAGGTAGTTTACTCCACCGATTCCGAGCACAAGAAAGAATCGCAGTGCAAAGGATACCCTCTTATAAAGCTGTACCAAAATGCCGATCTTTTGATTTTCGACGCCCAGTATTCCTTCGCGGAGGCTATATACGTTAAAGAAGATTGGGGCCATTCGAGCAATCTCATGGGAGTGGAGCTATCGGTAAGGTCCGGCGTAAAGCACCTTTGCATGTTCCACAACGAGCCCACAAAAAACGATGCTACCCTCGAAAAAATGCTTGATGAAACCAAAGAGTACGTAGAAATCTTTTCACCGGGCTATCAATTGAAAATAGACATAGCTTACGACGGCCTGGAACTTGAGGTTTGACGCACCCCCAATAACGTATCCTGAAGCGTATCGCACCCCGGAGTTTAGCGTGCTCCAAAGCTTGACGTATTCCGATTGAATTGCCATGACGTGCCGTAAAGTTTGACGTACCCGGGAATCTGACCGACATCGATAACCGGTAACCGTTGCCGGGCTCTTTTGGCCGAAGCATTCCTGCATCGGGACATCATCCGGGCCACGAAGCAACCGATAACCATTGCCGGAATCTCCTGGCCGGAGCCCCTAATGAGTGGTTAAAGGTGGGGTGGATTTTACCATAGAGCAATAGTTGGCCGCATACTCTCCGAGTTTCGTAATTGTCGGGTTTTTACCGCACACGGGGCAATCCGGGTTCTTCGGCACTTTGACCTTCCTGAAAGTCATCTTAAGGCCATCGAACAGAAGCAGGCTCTCCTTCAGAAGGTCACCCTTGCCTATTATAAGTTTCAGCACTTCCATCGCCTGCAGGCCGCCGATTATTCCGGGCAATACGCCCAGCACTCCGGCCTCCTGGCAGGACGGCACCATACCCTCCGGCGGCATCTCCTCAAACAGACAGCGGTAGCAGTGCCCGACCCCGGGTATAATCGTCGTTACCTGTCCTTCGAAACGCAAGACGGCACCGCTGACAAGCGGCTTGCCAAGTAACACGCAGGCATCGTTTACCATGTACCTGGTAGGGAAGTTGTCGCTTCCGTCGACTACCACGTCATAGTCCTTTATAAGATCCATTATGTTGTCACAGTTCAACCGGAGTTTCAACGGAACTATCTCCACGTCCGGATTCAGCGCGTTAAACGTTGCCTTTACGGAGTCCACCTTCGGCATTCCGATAGTATTTACGTTATGGGCAATCTGGCGCTGGAGGTTACTCAGTTCGACGTTATCGTCGTCGACTATAGCGATTTTGCCTACCCCGGCGGCAGTCAGGAAATATCCCACCGGACAACCCAGGCCTCCGGCGCCTATTAAGAACACCTTTGCCGAGTTTATCTTCGCCTGTCCTTTGCCTCCTACCTCCGGTAGAATAATATGGCGGCTATAACGCATTATCTGCTCTTCGGTGAATTCCATCGACACTCCTTAATCAATCAATTTACGTTTATTAATGAGTTCACGTTTATCAAATATAATATATGGTTACTGGTATACGGTTACCGGCATATGGCCATTGGTTCATAGTTACCGATGTATGTTGCCGGCATATGGTTACTGGCATTAGATGAAACGGTTAAGCTTCCATGCTCTGCGTTAACGAATTAAAGCAAGGCCTGACCCGTTTTAATCTTTATCTTTCCGGACGAGTATAACCCATTCCTTCTCGTTTATCCTGGCAACGTCAAGCACCTTGTGGCCGTGGTCTTGCATCGATTTAGGAATACTATTGGAGGCCTCGGCGAAATCAAGGAGTATTTCCAGCACCTCGCCCACGTTCATAGCCTCGATGGCGAGTTTGGATCTCACAAACGTATAAGGACAATGAAGGCCACGTATGTCCAATTTTTTATCGGGTATTATATCTTCCATATATTTTTCAGCCTCATGAGTTTCCTAAGTTTTACTATTTTACTAATAATTATCACGTAATTATCACGGGTCTATTCTTTGCCCTCGACCCTGATGAATTTCGTAGAGTCGGCTACCACGGATAATTTATCTATCTTATCGAGAGCATCCAAAACGTTCTTTTCTTTCGCCTTGTGAGTCAACACTACAAGGGGAACCGCCTCTCCAAACTTTCTTTCCTTCTGTATGACCGCCGATATGCTTATGTCGTGGTCACCGAGAACGCCGGATATCTTCGACAACACACCGGGCCTGTCTAAAGCCGTGAACCTGAAGTAGTACACCGACTCGACGTTGCGCATCTCCTTAATACGGTAGTCACTCAACTCGCTTTGGCCAAACCCGCGGTAGCAGCCCCTGGCGATGTCTATAATGTCGCTGACCACGGCACTTCCCGTAGGCATGTCGCCGGCTCCCCTGCCGTAGTACATCGTTTCACCCACCGCGTCGCCAATAACGTATACGGCGTTTAACACGTCGTCCACCCGGGAAATCAGGTAGTCCTCGGGTATCATCGTTGGGTGAACCCTTAACTCTATTTCCCCGTCCGACATTTTCGTTATCGCCAGAAGTTTTATCTTATAACCCAGCTCGGTCGCAAACTGAATGTCCGTTGGGGTAATGCCGGTGATACCTTCCTTGTAGACCTTGTCAAAGGACAGTGGTATGCCGTAAGCGAGGGAACTGAGGAGCGTAAGCTTATGGGCCGTGTCTATTCCTTCTACGTCGAAGGTAGGGTCGGCCTCGGCAAAACCCAGTGCCTGTGCCTCTTTAAGGGCCGGGGCGAAAGCAACTTTTTCCCTCGTCATTTTGGTCAGAATATAATTTGATGTACCGTTTATTATTCCGTATATGGCAACTATGTTATTGGCTGCCAGACCTTCGCGCAAGACCTTGATAATGGGAATTCCACCGGCTACCGCCGCTTCGAATCCCACTGTCCTGTTTTGAGCGTGCGCAGCTTTAAAGATATCTTCCCCGTGCGTGGCCAGAAGTGCCTTGTTGGCGGTAACCACGTTTTTACCGTTGCCGATAGCTTCGAGAATAAATTTCTTGGCAGGCTGGATTCCGCCTATCAGTTCGACAACGATCTGTATGTCCGGGTCATTCAGTACGTCGCTTGCAGAGGTGGTGAGCACACCGTCGGGTACCTTTACGCCTCTGTCGGTTACGACGTCCAGATCGGCAATACGTTTTAAATTCAGATCCAGACCGGTCCGCTTTTTGATAAGAGCACGATTATTGAGGAGTATTTTGGCCGTACCGCTGCCAACCGTACCAAAACCTATTATGCCTACGTTTATCATCTTGTAATTTTAATATGTGTATTCCGGATATGTAAATTGAGCATTACGCCCTGGAAAACAGCTTTTTAATGCCTTTTGCGGCCTGCTTAATCCTGTGTTCGTTCTCTACCAATGCGAAACGTACGAAGCTGTCGCCGCCCTCGCCAAACCCGATACCCGGAGATACCGCCACCTTTGCTTCCATAAGCAGGAGCTTGCTAAATTCGAGAGAGCCCAGTCGTTCGAACTGCTCGGGTATTTTTGCCCAAACGAACATCGTAGCCTTTGGAGCCGGTATGTGCCATCCGGCCTTATCTAACCACTCGATGAGAACGTCACGTCTTTTTTCGTAAGTCTTCCTTATCTTTTCCACCGGGTCCTGTTTACCCCTCAGGGCAACGATCGCCGCTATCTGGATAGGCTGAAACATGCCGTAATCGAGATAACTCTTAATCTTGGTCAGGGCTGCTACTATCTCCCTGTTACCGGTGCAAAAACCGACTCTCCAGCCTGCCATGGAATAACTCTTGGTCATGGAGAAGAACTCCACGCCTACGTCGAGGGCTCCCTTAACCTGCAGGAAGCTGGGGGCCTTATAGTCGTCGAACACCAGGTCGGCATACGCGAGATCGTGTATTACCATAAGCTTGTTCTCTTTGGCAAAATCAACAACCTTTTCGAAGAAGTCAAGCCCTACCACTTCGGTCGTAGGGTTGTGGGGAAAGTTTATGATGAGAAGTTTTGGCCTGGGCCAGGAGTTCCTGAAGGCATTCTCCATCTCCTCGAAAAAGTTTATTCCGGGGCCTATGGGAATGTTCCTCACCTGCCCGCCGGCTATTATAACGCTGTAAGGATGTATGGGATAGGCCGGAGTGGGTGTCAGGGCTACGTCGCCGGGCTCGATTACGGCAAGGGCCAGATGGCTCAATCCCTCCTTGGAACCGATGGTAACAACGGTATTGACGTTTGGATCGAGAGACACGTTGTACCTTCTGTCGTACCACTCGCATATGGCCATTCTCAATTGGGTTATCCCCCTGGAGGCGGAATAACGATGGTTTTTCGGCATCTTGGCCGCGTCGCGCAGTTTCGATACAATATGATCGGGAGTGCCCAGGTCGGGGTTACCCATTCCAAGGTCGATGATGTCTTCTCCCCTTTGCCTGGCCTCGGTTTTTAAGCTGTTCACTTCGGCAAATACGTATGGAGGCAACCGTTTTATTCTATTAAATTCAAACATCATCGAATATAGCATATAAAATAAAAATATGGCAACAAAATTTTTTCGAAATTCACCCAAAACAGGAAACCGGTTTGTGACATTTTGTGATATACTTATAATGTTATGAGGAGGTTCGGTTATGAGTAAGATCGAAATAAAAAAGACCGATTGCCCCGCGATGCGAGCGTATAAAATGATGCGCACCTTCCTTGAAACCAACACCGATGAAGATAAGCGGAGGAAGTGTTGGGAATTTATGAGCTGCAGCGACCATTCGTGTCCTGCGATTATTCAGTCTGCGGGAAGAAGGTGTTGGCTGATAGCGGGAACTTTTAGCGGCAGGAAAGCGGTTTGCCGCCATGCCAGACAAATAGACAGTTGCACGACCTGCCCCTTTTACATTTACGTGAAAAATAATAACCCATAGCTCTGTTCTTTATAAGGTTTCCCAGGCGTAGAAGTACCGGAAATATGCGAAAAACCTCTTTGTCCGTAATTTTAATAAAAAGCACGAAAAAAAACATGTAAAAAAACTTTAAAGTATGATAGAATCATTCTGTTTAGTTTAC
>JADFXJ010000182.1 GCA_015233615.1 Nitrospirota bacterium | reverse complement strand
GCCCGGTAACTTTGCCATAAAAGCGGATAGGGAAAAGTATGCTAAATCACTCCGCATGGCTGCCGGCGTGGACAAGGTGTTGAAAGGGCTGGACGGTAAATCGAAGTACTTTGATAAAAAGGCCTTGAAAAAGTACAAATTGTTGAAGGGTGAGCTGCTGCATGACCCGGATAACCCGTTACTTATGGAAGAAGCCGTTACAATGCTCGGACAAAAAGGGAATTGAGGCCAGGCCCCCGTTTGATAGGGAAGCCCGCCTCCGTAAAATTCTCAGTCGTTGGTTACTTTGAACGCGTCAAGCATTATATCTCCGGCAACCATATTGGCTCCGTGTTTAGTGGCGTCAAAAATGTCCTGGTCGCTCCAGCCCAGCTTACGCAAGTCTTCGACGTCGGCTGCTTCTACCGAGTGGGCATTCTTTACGGCTTTGAGGACAAAAAGGAGAAGAGCTTTTTCTTTTTCGGGCAGAGGCGCCTTTTTCGGGTCTTTCATTGCAGCGTCCAGTACCTCGGCACTTAGACCTCCCTGCATCAGCATACCTTTGTTGAAATCGATACAATATTTACAGTTGGTCCCTACCGAAACGAGCATTCTGACGAAAGCCAGGAATACCATGTTAAGGGTAGGATGCTTCATAAAATATCCGATGCTGTTAAATTGAAGTTCCAATAACGTTGGACTTATTGCGTAAAGCTGCGCAGATTGTGGTACGGTACCAATCATTCCTTTAAATGTTGCGAAGATTTCCGCCGTCTTACCCGTTGCCTCTTCCGGTGAAACTGTTTTAATGAGCGGCATGTGTTGCCTCCTTATTGTGTATCCGTTATATTTGTTGATGACAAATCAACTGGATAATATTATACCAACCAGTAGGTATGTTGTCAAGTAGAAAATGCATCGATAACGAATTTTTTATTTCATGACGCTCTGATTTTTTTAATATGTACCAGATTGTAACATGCCATATGATAGAATAGTCGTATAATGGTAATTCTAATTCTGAAACTGCTCCAAAATGGAGAGACAGCTACATGGAAGGGCTTCAATAGCACGTATTATAAGGGAAAGATGAAAACTTTGAATAGTTATATCGGAAGTTTTCAGGCAGTAGCGAGGTTATTATTGAAAAAACAAGGGGTTGCGTTATTTTCCGTGCAAATATGTAGCCACAACTAATATAAGTTATAATCTTGACAATAAGTTGTATATCGGCTATTATAGTAGCCACAATGCATGTCGACGCATGTAAAATAAAAGGCAAATACACCCGATACCTCTTACGAATGAGCTATCGCGAAAACGGAAAAGTTAAACACAAAACCCTTGCCAATCTTTCACATTGGCGGAAATATCTTCGGAGGATGTTCGGTACATCGTCAGACGTAACTCTGTAAGGGAGCAGGAGGTGCGGCAATGCCGTGATGACCAATTTGAAGCTTTACGCAATGCGGCAAAACAACAAAACGACAATCTGTCGAAACATCCAAGAGCAAAACCGGAAACGGCAGTGCGCACACTTACGAAAAAAAGCGTGAAATTAAACGTGGACGGCTTCGCAGCGTTTACGGTGGTAGAGCGGGCAATCGTTGTAACACTCAACGAAGCCGCAGTCGCAGAGGAGGCCTTACTCGATGGTTGATACGCTCTCAAGATCGGCCTGTCCGGGGAATATGCATCCAAAGAGCAAGCGCATGCCCGTTATAAAGACCTGTTCATGGTAGAATGGGCGTTCAAGACGGTTGAACTCGAAATGCGTCCAGTCTACGTACGATTGGACTCCAGAACACTCGCGCACGTGTTTGTCGTAATGTTGGCCTATTTGATTATGAGGGAATTGGCTTCCCGGTGGAAGGACATTGAGCTTACAGTCGAAGAAGGCATCAGAGAATTGGGAACGTTTTGCGTGATGGACGTGATGGTCAAAGGGGAGTTGTCCTGCCGCAAGCTTCCGAAACCATCTCCGAATATCCAGAAGCTTTTGGATGCCGCTCAGGTTACGCTACCGGAGGTGGTTCTTAGAGACGGTACCGTCGTAGCCACTACGACATCTCCCTTGAAAGCAGGTAAGCCTCGGTAATTGTTAAATATTTTATCACCAGCCTTCATCGCTAACAGAAAACTTCCGTTAAAAATTATTAACCGTGCAGGCGGGATATAGCGTATAAAAATTGTCGCCATCCCTTATCTATGACAAGGTTTTTGTTCGCTCACTGTGATATAATTAATTTAAAAAAAATCCGCGCCTGTATACCCGGCCAAAGTTGAAAAGGGCTCGTTAGATGGCGCAGATTATAGCAGATAAAAAAGACCATAGTAGCATGATTATGAACAAAAGGAGTATTTAACGGATGCGCAGGAATTTTAC
Source organism: Nitrospirota bacterium (assembly GCA_015233615.1). Classification (GTDB taxonomy): domain Bacteria; phylum Nitrospirota; class Thermodesulfovibrionia; order Thermodesulfovibrionales; family Magnetobacteriaceae; genus JADFXJ01. Next base: position 3,263 of record JADFXJ010000182.1, on the reverse strand, counting down.
CCTCGAATATTGGATGGACGATGACTGGTATGTAGGCCGCCTTAAAGAGATACCAGGAGTATTTAGCCAGGGGGAGTCCTTATATGAGCTTGAAGAAAATATTAAGGATGCATATATACTGCTGAATGCCTAAAAGGAGGGTATATGGTAACGCTTGAAGGACAGAAAGTTGTAGTAATAGGGGGTAGTTCCGGTATGGGCCTGGCTACCGCCAAAATGCTCGTCCACTCCGGGGCCCAGGTAGTAATTGCAGGAAGGTCGGAGAGGAAGCTCTCAAACGCTATGAGTTATTTTTCTACCGGGGTCAAAGCTCTGATTCTCGATTTCAGCATTGAAGAGTCCGTAAAGACATTTTTTGCGACACTTGACGGTTTCGACCATTTGGTTTTGACGGCTGATGGTTTTCCGGCGTGGGGTGCGATAAAGGACATCGATACTGCCGCTCTCAGAAAGGATTTCGATAACAAGTTTTGGGGATACTTCCTCTCAGCCAAGTACGCTCTGCCCAATATAAGGGAAGACGGCTCAATTACTTTCATTTCCGGGGCGGCAAGCAGAAAAGCCATAACGGGAACATCCGGGCTTGCGGCGGTAAACGGGGCAATCGTGGCTATGGCTATGACACTGGCCAAAGAACTGGCTCCCATAAGAGTGAACGCTATTTCCCCTGGTTTGGTGGAAACCGCCGCCTACGATTGGATGGAGCCGGAGGCAAGGGCCGCTATGTTCGAGCACTTTGCCGAAGTTGCACCCGTTAAACGGATAGGCAAGCCCGACGACATAGCGGAAGCTATTCTTTTTGTAATATCGAATACGTTCTTAACCGGCGCCGTTATTGACGTAGACGGCGGTATCAGGCTCTCCTGATATAAGCGGTTTTTTCGACGCCTGGCCGCTGATTCTTCCATCCCAATAATAAATCTGGCATCGATATCTCGGTGGTTATTTTGCACAATAAGTAGCCGTTATGATATAATATATCGCATTTAAGGCTATCTGTTTGAAGTGATGAGGCGCTTAATGAGGCGCTTAATGAGGCGCTTAACGAAGCGCTTGAAGCGTGTTGAATACTAAGAACAATCGGCCGCAGAGAGGGAAAAAAGGCATCGTATCATGAGGGTATCGTCTTTATTTAAAAAGAATCTCTTCATTATCCTGGCATTGCTCGCCCTTACCACTGCGGTGAATTTTTTCTATGCAACCTGGAATCTGGACAGAAACCTGAGCGAATGCTACAGGAATAACGGAATCGCCATCGGTTCTTCGGTTGCCAATTCGTCGGCGGAGTTTATCAAAAAGGGTAATGCCGCTTCTTTGCAGGCGCTGGTGGACGGGTTTAAGAAAATAGAAGGCGTCGTCTACGTTTTTATCATCAACGAAAGGAACGAAGTTGTAGCCCACACGTCACTTTTGGGCGTTCCGCCCGCCGCATATAACTTCATGCGTACAAATGGCAGCCTGGCGATAACCGAAAAGAAGTTCGATACGGTAGGGCAGGTTATAGACGTCTCCTTACCTATTTCCGCCGGCAATCTCGGCCACGTACACGTAGGAATGGGGAAGATGCATATCAGGCGGCAGATTTTTAATGCAGCCATTGCACAGATTCTGATTTCTTTAGGGGTTTTCGCTATCGTCTCGATATTTGTATATCTGTTGTTCAAAAAAACCATAGACGAGCCCTTAAATGCGGTCATAGTGTATGCCAAGAAACTCGTCGCCCACGAATTCGACGTTGAAATAGACCTGCATACCAACGACGAGTTTGACGCTTTGTCAAGCGCCCTTAACTTTCTGGCCATCGACATTACCGAAATATTCGCGGGTATCGAGCAGGCAATCGTAGAAATTGCCGAAAAAGACAAAATACTCACAGACACCCTCGAGTACCTAAACGCCGTCATCGACAACATGGCCGACGGCCTTCTTGTCGCCAACACCGCCGGAGAGATTGTACGTATAAACGACCCTCTTGCCCGCATATTCGACATTGCCGTGGCCGATGTCTCAAACAACGAAAAATCCGTGAAAGAGGTTTTTGGCCAGGAAATGGCACGCCTCATAAAGCAGTGCACACAAAAAGGAGCCGCGGCGGTTGATCTCGAACTATCCTCAGGAAAGGTACTCAAGGCGTCGGCTACGGTTATACACATGCAGGAACAATCGCACGGACAAAACAAAGATTCCAACCACGATAAAAACAGCATTGTCGTTATAGTCAGAGACGTTACGAAAGAAAGAGAGGTCGATAGGATGAAAACCGATTTCATTTCCACGGTTTCCCACGAACTCAGAACCCCTCTGACCTCTATTTTAGGTTTTGCGGAGATAATCAAAGACCGTCTGGAAACGCAGATATTTCCAAATCTGAACAACGGCTCTCCAAAAGTCCCGCGTTCTGTCAAGCTCGTAAAGGATAACATGAATATCATACTTCAGGAAGGGACACGCCTGACGTCTTTGATAAACGACGTGCTTGACATAGCGAAAATGGAAGCCGGCAAGGTCGAGTGGAAGACGGAACAGGTGAGCGTCGCGGAGTTGATAGACAGGGCTCTTCAATCGACCTGGTCTCTTTTTACCGCAAAAGGGCTCGGTGTGGTAAAGGAAGTGGAAGAGGACTTGCCTTTGATTTGGGGAGACCGCGACAGGCTGCTTCAGGTAATGATAAACCTCATATCCAATGCGGTTAAGTTTACGGACAGTGGTTCCATAATCTGCCAGGCTAAAAAATGCACTCAGGGGCTGATGGTAAGCGTCATCGACACGGGCAAAGGTATCGACGCCCATGACCACGATAAAGTATTCGAGAAATTCAGGCAAATAGGTGACACGCTTATAGACAAGCCCATGGGTACGGGGCTCGGGCTTCCTATTTCCAAGCAGATAATACAACACCACGGAGGCCACATATGGGTTGAAAGCTCGCCGGGCAGGGGAAGCAAATTCAGTTTCAATATTCCGGTTAGCACGCCGGAAGAGGCGCTTGCCGTTTATAATCTTCCGAAAATAAGTTCCAGCGCTTCACCAATAAGCGCCTCATCAATCTCATCATTTGACGTGGAAACCCTGATAAGCAGGATTGAGGAGCACGTTTTGGACGTGGAATATTCCGGGGAGGGAAAAGTAAAGACTATTCTGGCCGTTGACGACGACGAAAGCATACGCGAACTACTCAGACAGGAACTCGAGGGGCACGGATATTACGTAAAAACCGCTAAAGACGGTTTGGAAGCATTGGATTCGATAAGAAAACAAAAACC
>JADFXJ010000053.1 GCA_015233615.1 Nitrospirota bacterium | reverse complement strand
CAAATATGACTATGATAATTAGCCCAGCCTCTTATTATAGGTGTAAATAAAATCGATAATCTTTACATATAAAAGTCCATATGTAAAATTCCAGCTTCCATGAAAGTCCTTCCCGGCTCTCTAAGTTGCGGATAGAAATTTGAGGAGCATTTCCAGTGCGCGTTTGGCCGTGAGCAGCCGTACCACCCGGCGTGAGCCCGAAAACAGGAGCCGCCGGCATTCCTGCCGGTCCTCCGGGCCGCTGACAGCCACGTAGAGCAGTCCCACGGGTTTTTCGACGCTGCCACCCCCCGGGCCTGCTATACCCGTTACCGACAGGCCTACGTCAACGCCAAGATTCAGCCTCACGCCGCAAGCCATTTCGACGGCAGTCTCCGGGCTGACGGCACCGTGGGAATCAAGCGTAGAGTGGGCCACGCCAAGAAGCGATTCTTTTACGTCGTTGCTGTAAGAGACAACTCCGCCAGCATAAATCTTCGAGCTTCCATCCACGCCGGTTATGAAAGCGCTTACCAATCCCCCCGTGCAGGATTCCGCCAGCCCCAGAGTCTTACCCAATTCAGAGGCTAAGCGAACCACCTTTGTCGCCAGGAGGGCAGAGTCGGCAATTAATCGCGCTTCTAAAGCAGTATGCGTCATAGTATGCGTCTATGCGTCATAGTATCCATAATATATCCGTCATGGTATTGGTCAAAGTGTTTTGTACCCCGGACAACCCACGTACCCATTGCAACCCTTGATCCGAAGCTTGCACTCTTTGTTTATGCACGGCGCATTGTTTATGCACGGTGCATCGGGCTTACTATTTAATGCCTGTAATGCCTGGCGTTGTCCGGCGCTCCGGTTGTCATTTTTATTGCGGTTATTTTGCGGTTTCACGTTTTTCTTAACCTCTTTTCCCTCTTTCACCTTTTATGCACTCCTAATGTTTTAGCACTTCTATGTGCAACCGCCCGGTCTACCTGGAAGCTGCGGAGGCATGAGCCCTTAGAAGTGCCATGACTCCGGCCATGTCCGTGGGTAAGGGACTTTTAAACTCCAAAACTTGTCCGGTTATGGGATGAGTAAAACCCAGGAGTGCGGCGTGGAGCATCTGGCGGTCAATGTTAACCCTTCCGGTATCCAACTCTAAAGTACATTGCCGCCCATAAGTGTCGTCGCCCAGGACGGGATGTCCTGCCGCGGCCCAATGCACCCTTATCTGGTGCGTCCTGCCCGTGCCAAGGGTCGCCTCTATGAGGGATGCCACCGAGTAGTCTTCAAGGAGTATCCAGCGCGTGACGGCAGGCTTCGACCTCCTTGACCTGGTGGACATCTTTTTCCTGTCAGCCGTGCTGCGGCCTATGGGCAGGGTGAGTTCCCCCCGTGGTGCGACTGGCCTGCCCAGGATGAGGACAAGATATTTCCGCTTTATGGTTCTGTTTCTGAATTGCGACAGAAGACCGTAGTAGGTCTCGTCGTCAAGGGCTACTACCACAAGGCCGGATGTATCCTTGTCTATGCGGTGCACGACGCCCGGCCTGAGGGGAGCGCCTACCGTGGCAAGCCGGGTATGCCTTCCCGCAAGGGCGTTCATCAAAGTACCGCGATCGTGTCCGGCGGCCGGATACATGACCATTCCGGGAGGTTTGTCCGCCACCACGAGGTGGGCGTCCTCGTAGACCACCCCAATGGGCAGTTCCTCCGGTATCAGCACATCCATGTCAGGCTGATGGAGTGTAAGTTCGATACTATCTCCCGGCTTAACCCGGTAGCCCTGTTTCGTGATGAGGCGGTTTACAAGTACGCGGGCTTCCCTGATGGACTTGTCTGCCTGGGAACGGGTCATACCAAACTTTTCGGATAGGAACTGGTCAAGCCTCACTCCCTTTTCGGAGTCTTCAACGGTTAGATTTCTGGTAAAAGTGGATTCCATGCGGGGTGTCAATTCTCCATATCGGATTTTTATAATAAGGTGTGCCGGGTGTCCTGGTTGAAAGGAGCGGCATAACGCCACTCCCTTTACAGAGGGGAGTCAGCAACCCCTCGCTGAGAGGCTTAGAGCGATAGCAGTTCCCTCAACCGGGCTATGGCCTGTACAATGGCGCCGGCTTTCTGTAGTATCTTCTGTACGAACTCCTTTTTGCTAATCAGGTTAAGGAGAGAGATCAGCTTGAGTTTGGAAGTCATCACGTACTCGTCGTCCCTGGCTATCTTGCATAACTCGCTGATTCCTCCTGTGCCCAGCCGCTGTAATGACAATAGTGCTTGCCTGTCCTCGGCAGATATAGACGCCAGGGTCTGAAGAATCTCTGCGGATAGGTTTGACTGAAGCACTATGTTGAGGCTCTCCCTCATCTGAGAGGATACGTCGTGAACTACGAACTCCTCTTTATCCTTTTGGGTCATCGGGGGCTCCGGGACTTCCACGATAGTTTCGGCAGCATACGCCGGTTTCTTCGCAGAGGGTGGTTCCTCCATAAGAATCGGTTTTTCCGGAGATGGTGATTCCGCAATAGACGGCGATGGGTCACGAGTGGATTCGAACTGCCCGGTAAGACCGTCCTGCACGCTCAGCGCTGCCTGCACCACGGTTGGCGATGCCTGTACTGTCTGTACCGGCTGAATGGTCGGTGCCGGTTCCTCAGACGATGCCGGCTGATTAGGCGATGTTAGCTCATTGGACAACGTCGGTTCAGTAGACGACGCCGGCTCATTGGACGATTCCTGCTCATTGGTCGGTGCTATCTGATCTGTCGGCACGCTTGCGCCAACGCTTACGTCCCCGGCGGTGCTATCACCTTCATCTGCGGCACCATCAGCGTCAATGGTGTCCAGAGGTCTGCCGGCATTGTCATCGATACCGGCGTCCTCATGGACACCGGTATTATCCGGGGTGCCGGCGTCTTCCTTTTTCTTCTTTTTTCCTTTCTCTATCCTGGATTTACCTGACGACATCAACTTTTTAATTTTATCTGACACTTAGTGGCAACCTCCTTGCCAAACTTTGCGAAGTCTTCCGAGGCCTGCTGTCCCCTTGGGAAATCAAGCACCGGAAGGCCCGCTATCTGCGACTGGTTTATGGCTTCTCTTTCGTAAATCCTGGTCTTGAGAATCTTGCTTTTGTATTCGGCCAGTTTTTCCTCTATGACCTCGTTCGTTAGTTTCGCGGCCCTTTTAACCCTCGACAAGACTACGAACCATTTATCGTCCAAAGCTCCTTCGCGCACTTCGCTTATCTTGTGAAGAAAATCGGCAAGGCCGTCTATGGATCGGCTCGACGGTTCACAAGGAATCAGGCAATAGTCGGCCACCATCAGGGTGTTTTCCACGAGTGGCCCCAGGGAAGGTGGACAATCGACGATTATTACGTCGAATACGCCGTCCTTGTATGTCTTTTCCATAGCCTTCTGCAGGCGGCGCTCCCGCTTGAAGGTGTTGTAGAGGGTCTCGTTGACTATGCTCAGCTTGATGTTGGACGGAGCCACAAAAAGGCCTTCCACGTTCGAAGGCACTATTATGGTCGCCAGGTCCTCCTGGTTGGCCAGGACGTCTGCTATGGAGCGGTCAGTATACCCCACTTCTATGCCAAGGCCCGGTGCCACATGCCCCTGGGGATCCATGTCTACTACCAGGACTTTCAGCTTCTTTTTCGCAAAAAAAGCCCCCAGGTTTATGCTCAAAGAGGTCTTGCCGGTACCTCCTTTGTGGTTAGCGATACATAATGAAACCAGAAAATTCTCCTTTTACCAGGTGCTGCTATTATAATGTAACAAAAGCTTTGAATTTCTGTCAACTTTTGGCCCGATACGTGCACGGTAAATTTGTTCTGCATCATAGAAGGAGTTCGCGTTGCTTTCACCGAGAATTGCTGTACTTTATTGACTCAGTTGATGGATATCTTTTTGAAAAGCATTGAACCAATACGAAAAGGAAGGCATTATTCCAGGAAAAAACGTATGGGGTATCGGAGATTTGCAACATGCTACAAACCGATTTGCTAAGTTAATGACATTGTTTCAATAGTGGATTCCACAGAGTTACTAAGGTTGATATGTCCCCTAATGTCGGCGAAGCTATTCATGAGACGAATCTTCACGCCGGCTTGTTAACCTTTGCTATGCGGAAATACCGGCACCTTGCTTTATGTCTGGCTCACCTCTGACGAACCTCTATTGAACTTTGTATTACTACCACCGAATGTATTATAATAATCTTGATGCTTACGGAACTATTCATAAAAAACTTTGCCATAATCGACACAGTGAGGATTGAACTGCAACGGGGACTGAACGTTCTTACTGGAGAAACAGGGGCCGGCAAGTCTATTATCGTCGATGCCCTGGGGCTCATCCTTGGAGACAGGGCACAGGGACACTTCGTCAAAGCCGGGGCCAGGGAGACCTCCGTCGAGGCAGCCTTCGACGTAACTAAAAACCCGGCACTAGAAAACATTGGCGTCGATCTGTCCGACGGCATAAAGATACGCCGCATAATTGGCTCATCCGGTAAAAGCCGCTCCTACGTCAACGACTCGATGGTCAACATACAGACTCTCGTAGAGACCGGCTCCTTCCTCGTCGACGTACATAGCCAGCACGAGCACCAAAGCCTTATGGCCAGGGAAAAGCAGATGAACCTCCTGAACTCCTTCGGCAAGCTCGACAACGACCTAAAAATCTATGGCGGCCTGTTGAAGACTTTTAGCGAACTCACTGCGGAGAAAAACACCCTCTCCAAAAACCTGCACGAACGAAATCAGCGCATAGACATGCTCACGTTCCAGGTTTCGGAAATTGACGCCGCCTCACTAAATACTGGTGAAAAGGAAGCCCTCCAGCACGAACAAAAGTTTTTATCCAACCTCGGCGCCATCAAGGAACTCAGCGAAGCCAGTTACACCCTGGCCAACTCCGCCGACGGCTCAATCAGTGACCAGGCCGCCCGCCTCTTTGGCTACCTGACCCAGCTTAAGCGCTACGACGGGCGCTTCGACGAAGTGGTACGGATGGCCTCGGAAATCCAGTCCTATGCCTCGGAGATATCCCTCATGCTTCGCCGCTACAAAGACGAAATCGACTTCACTCCCCACAGGCTCGACGAGGTGGAAAGCAGGCTGGATCTAATCAGGAAACTAGAAAGAAAATACGGAGACGGCACAGATGCCATACTCTCTTACAGAGAGGAGGCGCAGAGTGAACTCGACCGACTTGTTAACGTGGAGGAAAAGCTAGATACCCTCGAGGCGCAAATCAAGGACGCCGGGGAGCGCCTGATGGATGCGGCTCTAAAAATATCCGAAAAGAGGACACATACGGCACTCCGCCTCACTCAAGACGTAAACGTGACTTTGAAAGAGCTGTCCTTTAAAAATGCCCGATTCGAGATAAGCCTCACTGTAAACAGAAACGAGGACGGCTCGTTAAAATACTCCCCGGACGGGGTGGACACTATCGAATTTCTGTTTTCGGCAAATCCGGGGGAGCCCGTGAGGCCTCTTCAAAAGGTGGCATCGGGGGGAGAGCTCTCCCGCGTGATGCTCGCCTTAAAGACCTGCCTGGCCGAAGTAGACGACGTCCCCGTCCTTATATTCGACGAGGTGGACGCAGGCATTGGCGGGGAGACCGGCACGGTGGTAGCCGAAAAGCTTAAAAGCCTTTCCACTCGCCGGCAGGTGCTCTGCATTACACACCTGCCGCAGATAGCCTCCAGGGCGGACAACCACCTTAGAGTCATAAAAAACGTGGAGGGCCAGAGCGTTGAAATAAAGGTGGAGAAACTCTCCGAAGTGGAAAGAGAGCGGGAACTGGCCAGAATGCTTGGCGGCAGCGTCACTGACATATCCCTGCAGCACGCCAGGGAGCTTCTTGGCTCAAGTAAAAACGATTAACAACGACTATACGAACACGAAGGCAGAAATGAAAGGTAAAATAACCATAGACAAGGAACTCTGCAAGGGGTGCAGCTTCTGCGTAATCACATGCCCCCAAAAAATAATCTTTCTCGACGACAAGTTCAACCAGTCGGGATACTTACCCGCCTGCGCAGGCTCGATGGACAAATGCACGGGGTGCGCCCTATGTGCCGAGATGTGCCCGGAGATAGCCATTAAGGTATGGCGGTCTAAGAAGTGATTCGCCCGTTTAAGGCCATCTTTAAGGCCATCGGGTCGGAGTCGGTGTCTTTCCTGAGAGGCCTCGGAAAGATGGGCATCTTCCTCTTTGACACCATAGTTTACTTCTTTGCTCCCCCATATAAGCACAACCTGATCGTCCGGCAGATATGGTTTTTGGGGAACAAGTCACTGACGGTAATCATTATGACCGGGGCCTTCGCCGGAATGGTGCTCTCACTGCAGCTCTTCTACACGCTCAGGAAATTCGGAGCGGTATCCCTCCTTGGGCCGGGCGTGGCGCTGAGTCTCATAAGAGAGCTCGGCCCGGTATTTACCGCCATTATGGTCACCGGCCGCGGCGGTTCCGCACTCACTGCCGAAATAGGCATAATGCGCATATCGGAGCAAATAGACGCCATCCACGTCATGGCCCTGAACCCGTTCAATTACGTGGTGTTGCCTAACTTCATCGCCGCCGTTATCTGCTTGCCGCTGCTTACGGCCATATTCGACGTAGTAGGCATATACGGGGGCTACCTGGTGGGTGTTAAGCTCTTAGGCGTGAGTTCCGGCGTCTATTTCGCGCAGATGAGGCAAATAGTCGGCATGGAAAACATTAACCTGGGTATTTACAAGTCACTGGCCTTTGCCGTCATCGTCACGTGGGTGTGCTGCTACAAGGGATACTCCGTCGGGTCGGACTCAACCGGATTCGGAGCAAGAGCGGTAAGCAAGGCCACAACGGACGCAGTCGTCTCCTCCAGTGTTCTTATCCTCGTGGGAGACTACATAATAGGGTCGTTTTTCATATAGCCATCAAAAATAGTATCAATAGTACCAAAGTGCCTCTAACCTGACTTTAAACGTGGAAAAAAAGTTACTTATAGAAGTAGAAGCTCTTCATAAGACCATTGACGGGGAGCACGTCCTGAAGGGGGTCAACCTGTCGGTGCTCGAGGGTGGCCTTATGGCCATAATCGGCAAGAGCGGAGGCGGCAAGAGCGTGCTGATAAAGCACCTCACCGGGCTTATGAAGCCGGACTCCGGCAGAGTCCTCATCGACGGCGTGGACATAACCCGCCTGGGTATGAGGGAACTAAACGAGGTGCGTAAGTCATTCGGAGTCCTCTTTCAGAGTGGAGCCCTCTTCGATTACATGACCGTATATGAAAACATCTCGTTCCCCCTCAGGGAGCGCCTTAAGCTCAGGGAAAGCGACATAAGGCCAAGGGTGTTCGAAGCACTCAGGGACGTGGACCTGCAGGGAACCGAAGACAAGTATCCATCCGAACTCAGCGGCGGGATGAAAAAAAGGGCGGCACTGGCCAGGGCCATTATTACAAACCCTTCCATAGTATTTTTTGACGAGCCTACCACCGGCCTCGATCCAATCCTAAAGCACTCCATCCATACCCTTATCAAAGACAACCACGCACGGTATGGCTTTACAGGTATCATCGTAAGCCACGAGATACCGGACATATTTTACGTAGCAAGCAGCATCGCTTTACTGCACGATGGAGTAGTAGCCCTTTCGGGCACGTCGAGAGACATGGTGGATTCGAAAATTCCAGAGGTCAGAGCCTTCGTCCACAGCAATCCAAACCTGGTAATGACCTGACATGGCGGCATGGATTTACAACCCGAAGCTGGCAATTACGTGCCTGGCGGCCAGGGATCACGGTTTGACAGCCGGCAACTACGGCTTGAAATTGATTTTTTACGCGAATCGGGAGAACGATTATGAAGAAATTCGACATGGAAGTGATGGTTGGTATTTTTTTGGTTATAGGTTTAGTATGTCTCGCCTATTTGTCTGTAAAGGTGGGAAGCTTCCAGTTTGTGGGCGAAAGCGGTTATACGCTTACGGCCGAGTTTGACAAGACGGGAGGGCTAAAAACCGGGGCGCCGGTAGAGATAGCCGGCGTAGAGATAGGCAGGGTAAAGGAAGTCACTCTCGACAATAAAAACTACCGGGCCAAAGTTTTGCTCATCGTCAGACCCCCGGTAAAAATCCAGGAAGACGCCATCGCGTCCATTAAAACCAAGGGACTGCTCGGTGAGAAGTACGTACAGATTTCCCCCGGTGCCTCGGCCAACATGCTGGCCGGCGGTGGAAAGATAAGGGACACGGAGTCCGCCGTAGACATCGAAGAGCTGATCTCGAAGTACGCCTTTGGCGAGGTAAAGTAGCCCGCGGCTGCTTTTTTTTACGGCCACCGGGCCGGTTATTCGAGAATTACACGATAGTTCCAGGGAGGTATAACGTCAATGTCACATCTCATCCAAACCGTCGCATTAACTATAATTTTTACCATTACGATCACGATTACGACTACCGTGGCGGCCTTTGCCGATACGCCTCAAACCATAATAAAATCCGCTATAGACAGGGTGCTATTGTCGTTAAACGACGAATCACTCAAGTCTCCCGGCAAGGCAAAAGAGCGCCGTGCAAAAATACGCGCCATATTCGACGAGCGCTTCGACGTGGAAGAGATGTCCAAACGGGCCCTGTCCGTAAACTGGGAAAAGCGGACGGATGCCGAAAAGAAGGAGTTCGTCCCCCTGTTTGGCAACCTTATTGTAAATACCTACATTGGCAGGATAGAAAAATATAGCGGAGAGGCGATTAATTACGCAGGCGAGCAAGTAGACGGCAATTACGCCGAGGTGAAAACCGAGGTGAACGCTAAAGACGGGGGGAAAATCCCGATTAACTATTACATGCTGAATAAAAATAACGAATGGAAAGTCTACGACGTCTCGATAGAAGGAGTACGGCTGGTGAACAACTACAGGTCACAGTTTGCGAGCATTATAAACACCAAATCTTACGAGGAACTGGTTAAACTCCTGAAAGAAAAGAAGTCCGCACCGGATGAGCGGTGATACTGCCGCAGGCATAGATCGGCATAACCGATGCCTGCGCTGCATCGTCTATATTGACCCCCTTTGGTACCGTGCCGGTTGGGATCAAAGTTTGGGTTACAACTTCTCGCGGCAAAATGCTACAATACCCTATAGATGGTCGGGACAAATCTGGCAAAAAAAACCTTTGGAGATAAACCTATCGATGGCGATGCCCTGCTTGTCGACGTCAAGGAGCTTCTGTGGGGCACTAAACTAAAAAACCACTTTACCAACGTGATAGACACACCGGATGGGGAGAAGGGTTACGAGCGGTTCACTAAAGATTTCCGCAACTGGGTAGCCGTAATCTGCAACTGGGACGTAAAGGGGCTATCCGGCATAAAGCTCCTGCAGAAGATAAGGAACCCGGATAACGACTATCATGACGTGCCCTTCATTTTTCTCATCGACGCCGGCACGAAAGAGGAGCTTCTCCACAAGATATTCTGGTCCCTGGAGGAAGGGGCAACCGACGTCATCGTAAAACCCTACTCGATAAATAGCGTAAACAAGAAGATCCAGGACTTAAAATCCTTCATCGTTAAGTATTATCCAATCAGGCACGAGCTCAAATATTCCGAAAGCTACCTGAGGCACAAAAAATACGATCAGGCCGCGCAAAAACTCGGGCAATGCAAACTCATGGAATCGGCTTCCATCTTTGCCGACAAGATATTATATATCGAGGGAAAGCTGCTCGAAACTGATCAAAACAACGTTGACGCAGAATCCAGGTATCTCCATTGTCTCGACGTAGCCCGGTACCACCTCTTTGCACCTGCCAGGGCCTCACTGATAGAGCTCTGCCTCAATAAGGGCGATATGGACAAGGCCCTGTACCACGCGCTCGAAGCCATAAAGATAAGCCCGTTGAATCCCTCATGGCGGCTCTACTACGGCAAAATACTGCTCATCGAAGGTAAAAAGAAAGAGGCGGAAAACGTCTTCAAACAAGTCGTTAACTCAGACTCCGGTTTCCGTCCTGAGATCGAGTCGATTTGCAATACCGTAGACGCGACAAAAAAGGACAATGGCTCTTTCACGGAGGACGACCTTAGCCGGGTAGAGACAATCGATACCGCCACGGCCGCCGCCGAAGAGTACGTCAATACGGCAAAAACATATTTAAAAAATGGCCATTACGAGGACGCCATAAAGCAATACAGCAAGGCCGCGGAGGTTGACACCAGGAGCAGGAAAAAGTATTACGCCGCCATAGGCTATCTCAATTACCGATGGTACCTTGAAAACAAAACCATGGGACGCGCCCAGAACAGCCTGCGCCCCCTCAGGGACGCTATCGGCTATTTGCTGGATGCCGCGAAAATTGACACATCCTTTACGGGTGCCATAAAGCTAATGGCCAAAATATTAGAACTAGAAAAAAACGAAGTCATACAGGCCCTTAGCGAAAAGGAACTCCTTGAAGCGGAGCTCTTTCTTAAACAACACCGGAAGTTCTAAAACCCGGGAAATGCCGGGAAACTCTTAAACCCGAAAGTCCCCTGATACCCGAAAGTCCTCTGAATATCGGAAGCCCTGAATACCCCGAATACCTTAATTTAACCGGCTGAGAGAGAAGCTATCCCGATGGCCCTGCCGATTCTGCTCAGGCACTTGTCCCTGCCTATAAGTTCTATGACCTCGAATATGCCCGGACTTACGGTGTTGCCCGTCAGAGCTACCCTCACGGGCTGGGCTACCTTGCCAAGCTGCACTCCAAACTTTTCGAGAAGTGACATGAACAGTGCCTCTACGCCGGAGGCGGTAAAAACTTCCAGGGCACTCAGGCCATCCCTCACCGCTACCAGGTAGTCCAGTGTGGCGGGGTTTATGAATTTTTTGCACGCTTTTTCATCTATTTCCACGTCGCCGGCTATATAGTACCCGAGCGACCTGGCAAGCTCTACTAGTGTACGTGAGCGCTCCTGGAGCGTGGTTATGGCTCTCGAAAGCCATACAGAGTCGACGGACTGCCGGTAATCCGCGGAGACAACGCCCCCGGATACAAGAAAAGGCAACACTTTGTCTATAAGGTCTTCGGCCCTGGCGCTCTTTATGTACTCACCGTTCATCCAGAGGAGCTTTTCCGGGTTAAACACTGCCGATGCCCTCCCCACGCTTTCGAGTGAGAACTTATCTATGAGCTCATCCATGGAAAACACCTCCTGATCGCCGTAAGACCAGCCGAGACGAACCAGGTAGTTAAGAAGCGCCTCCGGCAAGTAACCCATGTCCCGGTAAGCTTGAACGCTGGTAGCCCCATGTCTTTTACTGAGCCTGCTCTTGTCGGAACCTAAAATCATGGAAAGATGGGCAAAGATCGGAGGCTTTTTGCCAAAGGCCTCGTATATCTGTATCTGCTTTGGGGTGTTGTTGAGGTGGTCGTCGCCCCTGATTATATGGGTTATGCCCATGTCTATGTCGTCGGCAACCACTACGAAATTGTAAGTGGGAGTGCCGTCGGACCGTAGTATGATAAAATCGTCCAGGGTGGAATTGTCGAAGTGCACCATTCCTTTTACGACGTCATCCACCACGGTCTCTCCGGTGGCAGGCATTTTGAAGCGCACGGTAGGTTTTATGTAAGCCGGGGGTTCCTTGAGTCTCCGGCATGTGCCGTCGTACTTCGGCGGTTTACCGTTGGCAATGGCCCGTTTCCGCTTTTCTTCGAGTTCGTCGGGTGAGCAGTAACAGTAGTAAGCCTTTCCATCTTCGAGCATCCTCTGTACGTAGGAGTTATAGACGTCGGCCCGGTCTGTCTGCCTGTAGGGCCCCTCGTCCCACCGAAGTCCCAGCCACTTCATGCCGTCTATTATGGCCTCGATGTACTCGTCCGTAGAACGGGTTCTGTCCGTATCCTCTATGCGTAGTATAAAAACCCCTCCCTTTTTCCTCGTGAAGAGGTAATTAAAAAGCGCAGTCCTGGCCCCGCCTATGTGCAGGTACCCCGTAGGGCTCGGGGCGAAACGTACTCTTATCTGATGTGTCAATCGGTCCTCCTTGCATATCTTATATATATTTTGTGGCCGTTTATTTATTTTATCGTTATTTATTGTAGGCTTTAAAGTGTTTTTTTTCAAGTAGTTTATGATATCGGTGGTTATAATAAGCACGGATGCCGCGAAAGCCGACGATCGGATAAACATAATGCCTGGCTTTAAAGATTTAGAAATATTAACGCCTCACGAAGGGGCTTATAGCTGAGTACCCCGTTTTCCCGCACATTTCACGATTGCCCTCAGCAGGTCTTCGAACAATACCGGTTTAAGCATGTTTACGCAAGCCTTATCGCTTCTGTGCTTGTCGTCGTCGTAACCCGTGATTATTATTACGGGTTGTACCGGGGTAATCTCAAGGATTTTGTTTATCATCTTTATACCGTTTAAGCGCGGCATTTCTATGTCGGTTACCACCACGTCGGGGTTATGCCTGATAAACTGTTCCAAACCAGCCTGGCCGTCTGCGGCCTCGTAGACTTCCCTGCACCTTCTGCGCAAAGCCCTGGAGTGTTCCGTTCTGACTATCTCCTCGTCTTCAACGAACAAAACGCTCATGGATCGCAGCTTTTCTAAATCTTCCTTTTTCGTATCCCATCCGTCGTTCATTTTACCCGGCCCTGTTAAATCCATATGGTAAACTCCGCTCCTTCTTCGTTGTTTTTTACGGTAAGCCTGCCGTGAAATTCCTCTTCGATTACATTTTTAACGATGTACAAGCCGAGTCCCTTATCTTTAACCTTGAAATTGCTCGTAAAATACGGGTCAAAAATCTTATCGATTATATCCTCGTCTATTCCCCCCCCGTTGTCCGAGATTGTAAGCGCTATTATACCCGACGGGTCGTCTTTTTTCAAACTAATCGCGATTGTTTTATCGCTGGTTTTTCTTTCTTTGAAATTGTCTATCGAATTGGTTATAATCTTTATAAGAGCCTGGGATAGATTGCCGGGCACCCCCCTGATAATCCCGTCGCCGCTTATCTCTGACTTCACTTTTATATTATTGCCTTTCAATTCCGATTCAAGCAAGGACAGACTCTCAACGACGGCCGAGGAAAGGGTGAACCCGGTTGTTTCCTTATTATTGTCATAAATATTGTCGAAACTGCTTATTGTACCGGAAAGTTTCGACAGTTCGTCCATTATCATAAATACGCTTCGGTGGAGCCCCTCTTGATCGAGTTGTCCGTAAACGTAATCGTCCTGGATGTTTTGTACGAGGATGCCCACTATTTCCAGCGGCTGTCTCCAGTGATGGGCGATATTCATCAGTAAATCGCTTAACGCTCTACGGCGTGAATTCTCAAACAGAGCCAGGTCTTTTCCCCTGCTTCTTTCCACCTCCGCCGATACTCTGAAAGCGAGGTTTTTATTTAACTCTCCGATTTCCTCCGATTTCCTGTACAACTCATCATAAAGCCGTGCGTTTTCAAGGGAAATGGCCGCCTGGGAAACCAGCATTCCCGACAATTCGAGCCTCTCCGGCGTAAAGGCGCCGTTATCATGCCTGCGTTTAACAGAGGGTGCAGAGCGTCCACTTCATTATCGCGGTAAGCGCAGATTATAAGCAGATGGCTGAAATCCCCGTCGGCCATTATCAGTTCTATAAGGGCCTCACTTCCTGAGTCTGCCCATTGCAGGTCGTCCAGGAAAAGAACCAGGGGGTGGTCGGCCGAAGAAAACACCCTCAGGAAATTTAAAAATACCATGTTGAATCTGTTTTGAGCTTCTACCGGCCCCAGTTTAGGTATGGGCGGCTGTTGCCCGATAACCAATTTAACCTCGTCGATTAATTCCGTAATAATTCCGCCGCCCTGGCCTAAGACCGAAAGAAGCCGGCGTTTCCAGGTTTCCAGGTTTATTTCGTTTTCGCTCAGCATTTGCCTCACCATCGGTCTGAATGCCTGAACTATGGCACCGTAGGCGACGTTTCTATTTAAACGGTCGAACTTGCCGGAGAGGAAATTCCCGTTTCTAAGGGCGATTGGCTTACTTATCTCGCGCACTAATGCGGATTTTCCTACGCCTGAGTGCCCCGACACCAGGCACATCGCCTTGAGGCCCTCCGTGGCGGTAAGGAAACATTCCATAAGTATGCCCAATTCGCAGTCTCTTCCATAAAGTTTTTCAGGAATGGTGAAGCGCTCCGGCACGTCGAACTTACCGGGAGTAAAATTCTCCATAGGCGTTTTCGAACGAATACACGCGAGGCACCACTCAAGGTCTTTTTCTATGCATCTTGCGCTCTGGTACCTGTCTTCGGGCGACTTGAACAGGAGTTTTAAGATAATATCGGACAAAGGTACGGGAATCGAAGCGTTGACTTCACACGGTGGTACCGGCTGCCTGGCTATGTGGCTGTGTATGAGTTGGCCATAGTCGACAATATGTTTGTCGGCGGAGGAGGTTAATCCGCCGAAAGGGGGACTACCGGTAAACAATTCGTAAAGCACCGCTCCCAGGGAATAGTAATCGGTACGGTAATCTACGAGGCGGTTGATTCTGCCCGTTTGTTCGGGCGATACGTAGTGCATGGAGGTTTTGGTCAGACCGGGATTTACCCGGGCGGGCATTTCCTTTTTAAGGGTTGTGGACAGGCCTAAGCCGGTTAGTTTGAGTTGCCCGGTTTGGCGGTTATATATGATGTTGGACGGTTTAACGTGTTTATGAACGACGTTTCGTCCGTGGATTTTTCCCAGAGCAGCCGCGGTTTTTACGGCTATGGCGAGGGCTTCCTCCGTCGGTACGGCGCCGCTTTCCATGAGCTTTTTTAAGGATTCTCCGCCGAAATCCTCGCAAACCAGCACGGTTGCGTTACCTATATCTTCGATACACTCGGGCCTTACCACCTCTTCCAAATCCAGAGAGAGGCTCGTACGGTAGTCTTCGGCGTATATTTTTTTAATTGCCTGCACTCCGGGCACGTTTTTAAATACCCTGAGTATCACGGGTTTCCCGTCACCGGCTCTTACGGCACGGTAAACGGTGGAAAACAATCCGTCTTCCGGTTCAGCTATTGTCGTATATCCTTCGATTCCCAACGTTTAATTCCCGGCGTTAACCGTCTTTGCAGCTTTTTCACTTCGGGCCGGGTGGATGCAATATCCGCAAACCCTTTACGCCGGCCGTTACGATATGCATTTTCGCCCTTTTCAGATTGATACTAATATGTACAAAAATGAATGGGCAAAGCCCTTTTACCGGCCTTGCCCATAAGTTATAGTTAAACTGTCAGTTAATCGGCCTTAAACTAATCCGTCATTAAACTTTCGTTAACCGGCTTTTTCGTATATCAATACCGGGGCTTCGTTTCCGAGGATGGTCTCTTCGTTGACGATGCACTCCTTGATACCCTTTTGCGACGGGATTTCATACATCACGTCAAGCATGACCTCTTCAAGTATGGCTCTGAGTCCGCGGGCTCCCGTCTTACGTTTCAAAGCCTTTTTAGCAATGGCCCTTAGTGAGCCTTCGCTGAACTTCAGCCGCACGTTATCGAAAAAGAGCAGCTTTTCGTATTGCTTCGTGAGCGCGTTTTTAGGCTCCACGAGTATCTGTACGAGTGCCTCCTCGCTAAGCGACTCAAGCGAGGCCAATACGGGAAGCCTTCCCACGAGTTCCGGAATGAGGCCGTACTTGGTCAGGTCCTCCGGGGCCACGTTCATATGGAGGTTCTCTTTTTTCTTTCTGCTGTAGAGCTCGGCGCCAAATCCCACAGTTTTCTTGCCCATGCGCTGCTCGATTATCTCGTCCAGGCCGTTGAATGCCCCCCCGCAGATAAACAGTATGTTCGTGGTATCCACCTGGAGATACTCCTGGTGCGGGTGCTTCCTGCCGCCCTGTGGAGGGATATTCGCTACCGTGCCCTCGATTATTTTCAGCAAAGCCTGCTGCACTCCTTCGCCCGATACGTCACGGGTAATGGAGGGGTTATCGGACTTCCTGCTGATCTTGTCTATCTCGTCTATGTATACGATCCCTTTCTGGGCACGATCTATGTCGTAGTTAGCCGCCTGGAGGAGTTTCAGGATGATGTTTTCCACGTCCTCGCCTACGTATCCGGCTTCGGTAAGCGTGGTGGCATCCGCTATGGTGAAGGGTACGTCGAGATATTTAGCGAGGGTCTGGGCAAGAAGGGTTTTGCCGGTTCCCGTTGGCCCCACAAGCAGAATGTTGCTTTTCTGCAACTCCACGTCCGTCTCCATCTGGCGGTAAATTCGCTTGTAGTGGTTGTGTACGGCCACGGAGATTATTTTCTTGGCCTTTTCCTGCCCTATAACGTAGTCGTTCAGAAAAGCGTTAATCTTCATGGGCGTAGGTACACCCTTTTGCTCCTTGTGGGTGAAATTCACCTTCATGTCTTCCGCTATGATGTCGTTACAAAGGTCTACGCACTCATCGCAAATATACACGGCAGGGCCGGCGATAAGCTTTTTCACCTCACCCTGGCTCTTTCCACAAAAGGAACATTTCAGTTGCTCGTCTTTCTTCTTAGCCATCAATACCCCTCATTGTTAATTGTTATGACATTATTATAACACATGGCGGCGTGCTTTATACAGCATCGGCATATATAACTTAATATGTTAAAGCGTGGGGTAAAGCACCCGGCGTAAAGCATCCGGGGCCCGGCACCGGGGCATAGCACCGGCATACCGGATTTACTTGTCAACGTGCTTGATAGACGTAATGACTTCGTCCACGATTCCGTATATTTTCCCTTCTTCCGCCGACATGAAGTAGTCCCTGTCCGTATCGTCCTGGATCTTCTTGAGTGGCTGTCCGGTGTGGGAGGCCAGGATGTCGTTTAGCGTTTCCTTCATCTTGAGTATCTCTTTAGCGTGTATCTCTATGTCGGTGGCTTGCCCCTGGAAGCCGCCCATAGGCTGGTGTATGAGTATGCGCGAGTGGGGTAGGGCAAAGCGTTTGCCATGCGTTCCCGCTGCCAGCAAAAGAGCGGCCATGCTGGCGGCCTGTCCGGTGCAGTACGTGGCAATGTCCGGCTTAACGTACTGCAAGGTGTCGTAAATAGCCATGCCGGAGGTCACAATGCCGCCGGGGGAGTTGATGTACAGGTGTATGTCTTTCTCCGGGTCCTCGGTTTGCAGGAAAAGCATTTGAGCTATTATGCTGTTTGCCACGCTGTCGTCAATGGCCGAGCCCAAAAATATTATGCGGTCTTTCAAGAGCCTTGAGTATATGTCGTACGCCCGCTCCGTACGGCCCGTCTGCTCAATTACCATCGGTATAAAAAACGTCATTGTGCTTCTTCCTCCTTTTTATCCTGGCCGCCGGTCTCTTCAGCGGGGGTTGCTGACCCAACAGCAGGGGTCGCTGACCCTTCAGCCGCCGGAGCGATGGATGCCTGCACATCTCCCCTATCGCACATAGAATATATGATGTCTACTACTTTCTCTCTGAATAGCGAGTATTTTAGCATGTCCAGCGCACCCTCCTGGGTCTTGTAGTACTGGACGAGGGATTCGGGAGACACGGAGGCAGTGTAAGCTTGCTGAATAAGCTTGTTCTTAAGCTCCTCCTCAGTAACCTTTACGTTCTCTTTTTCGCCTATTATATCGAGAATCACCATGCTCTTGACGCTTTGGACGGCCTCATCCCTGAATTTTTCCCTGAGCTGCTCATCCGGAAGGCTCTTGTAGGCTTCGTACGTCTTCATCTGCCGCACTAAGCTGTCAAGCTCGGTCTGGAGTACTCCTTCCGGGACTTCGAAATCATACTTTTCCACGAGGGATTTTACGAGTTCGCCCTTTTGTGTCTTTAAAGCCCTGTCTTTTTTCATGGCAAGCAGGCCTTCCCTAACGTTTTGCACCAGGGCGTCGAAGTTGTCGAAGCCTACGTCCTTTGCGAACTCGTCGTCTAAGGCAGGCGTGGAAAGGTCCTTTACGTCCTTTATCGTTACCTTGAAAGTAAGTGTCTTACCCTTGAATTCCGCGTTGTGGAAGTCGTCGGGAAACGAGAGGGATACCGTATTGCTCTCTCCCCTGCCCAGACCAAGTAAGGGGGTGTAAAAGTCGTTGGGAAACATCTCGGAGCCGACTTTTATGAATTGGTCGGTTAAAATCTTGTTTTCCCCTATGACGTCCAGGTCAGCCACGATGAGGTCATCAATCCGTAAGGGACGATCTACGGGAGCATAGGCAGACTTGCTGATGGCTATCCTTTTTAACTGGCCCTGTACCTCGTCCTCCTGCACGTCTACGGTTACCTCTTTAACCGGCAAACCTTCATACCGAAGACCTTCGATATTCGGGCGCACCTCCACCCAACATACGAGCTTAAGGTCTCCCCTGCTCTCGTAATCCCTTCGCTCCACTACCGGCGGCGTGAGAGGCGAGAGGTTTGCAGTCTTCACTGCGTCGGCGTAATAATCCGGAATAAGTCTTTCCAGCACTTCACTCTCTACTCCTTTTCTGTATCTCTTTTCGATGAGTGACATGGGGGCCTTGCCTGGACGAAACCCGGCCATCCTGGTCTTTTTCTTCACTTCGTCGAGTGATTTTTGTATCTCCCGTTCGACCTCGGCAGCCTGAACCTCTATGGTTATCCTCTTTTTCGTACTAGACAAGTCTTCGACAAGGCTATTCATCCATCCTCCTCAGAAAATTATTTATGGCTATATGCATTACTTTAATGTAAAATATTATTCGATATTTTTTCAATAAGTTCGATTCCTATGAAACTGCTATTATACCCTTTAGTTAAGGCACAAAGGAAGGTTTTTATATGTCTTTTTATTTAGTTGACGGCACCGGCTACATTTACAGGGCTTATTACGCCATTCGGGAGCTAAGGAATTCAAAGGGATTTCCGACCAACGCTATATTCGGTTTTACCTCCATGATGCTGAAACTCGTAAGGGAAAGGAAGCCCGACGGCCTGATAGTAGTTTTCGACAGTCCCGAACCGACGGAAAAACACAGGCTCTTCCCTCAATACAAGGCGCATCGCACTAAACCACCGGATGATATGATAGCACAGATACGCCCCATCAGGGACGTCATCGAAGCCATGAGTATCGGGGTCATCTCCCTGGCCGGTTACGAGGCGGACGACATACTGGCCACCCTGGCAAAACGGTTGGCTCCCGTTGCGGGCCACGTGTACGTTGTCACCTCCGACAAGGACATGCTCCAGGTAGTACAACCCCGTGTAACCATCTACGATCCCGTGAAAAACGCAGAGTACGACGAAGAGTTCATATTTACCCGTTTCGGCCTGCCTCCCGCCCGTATACGGGAACTTATGGCCCTCACCGGCGACTCCACGGACAACATACCCGGCGTCAAAGGTGTCGGCGAAAAGACCGCCATCGGGTTATTGAAGGATTTTTCGAGCCTCGACGACCTTATGAATAACTATTCGAAAATCCCGAAGGAGAGGCTCCGTAACCTTATAGCCGAAAACCTGGATACCATAGACCTGACCCTAAAACTCGTCTCTCTGGACGTAAACGTACCCATCGACGTAGAGGCGGAGGCTCTCTCCATGACAACGCCGGACTGGAAGCGGTTAAGGACATACTTCGCAGAGTTCGGATTCTCTTCCCTGATGAAGATGATCCCCGCAGATGCCGGCACCTCCCCTTTGCCCGTGGTTGCCGCTGCCCGGCAGCCCGGGGCCATCAACCAGCCTGAATCAGCCGGGGCACCGGAGGTTGCCAACCCGCCGCAAGCCGTTAAACCGCAGATCGCTAACGAGTACGAAGTATGCGGCAACGTAGGTGCTCTGGCCGCAACGCTACCCCGTGAGATATCGCTTGCCATATCCGTACCGTCCAGGGGCACGCTCATCGAAAGCGCTACGGCTATCGCACTTTATACCGGCGACGATAAGGCCTGTTGCGCAAACCCCGGCGCTTTAACCGGTAAAAATGAAGCAGATACCGAAGATCGGGCCGCAAACGATATGGCATCTTTGACACTGATACTGGCGGATGATTCCGTCGCCAAGACGGGCCACGACTTAAAGGCCGCCATGCACCGCCTCGCCCCCTATTCGTTAACGCTTGCAGGCACGTTTTACGACACCATGGTCGCCTCATATCTGCTTAACCCCGACAGGGCAAACCATACCCTGGAAAACGTACTTTTGGACCATCTTTCGTACACTTTGCAGCCCGGAAAGGACGACGAGACAGATCTCACCCAACGGGCAGCCAAAGTGATGGAGGCGCGGCTCCTGCTCTTTAACAGGTTAAGGGAAACCGGTCTCATGAGACTTTACGAAAAGGTGGAGATGCCCCTCATATACGTCCTCTACGACATGGAAAGGCACGGAATAAAGCTTGACGAAGGGCGGCTAAGGGATCTGTCCAAAGAACTCGACGTCCAAATACGTATTATAGAAAAACGCATATTCGCACTGGCCGGCGAGGAGTTCAACGTAAACTCATCAAAGCAATTGGCCGATATACTATTTAACAAGCTGAAACTGCCATCCAGGAAGAAGACCAAGTCCGGCTACTCCACGGACGTTGTCGTTTTAGAGGCGCTTGCCCAAATACACGAGCTTCCCTCCGAGATACTCAACTACCGGACACTCACGAAGCTCAAAAATACTTACCTGGACACCCTTCCCGCCTACGTAAACGCAAGGACGGGCCGCCTGCACACTATATTCAACCAGACGGCAGCGGCCACGGGAAGGCTCTCCAGCAGCGACCCAAACCTCCAGAACATCCCGATAAAGGGCGAGTGGGGCACCCGCATTAGGGAGGCCTTCGTGGCCGAAGCGGGCAACGTCCTCATCAGTGCCGACTACTCGCAGATAGAGCTCCGCGTGCTTGCCCATCTAAGCGGAGACGCGGCCCTCGCCGAGGCCTTCACCCACGACAGGGACATCCACATGGAGACGGCCAAAACCATCTTCTCCGCTGAACAACAGGACGTGACCGCCGACATGAGGCGCATCGCCAAGAGCATCAACTTCGGCATAGTCTACGGCATGTCTCCTTACGGTATGTCCGAACAGCTCAAGATAAGCACGGTGGATGCCAAACGCTACATAGACGCGTTTTTTGGCAGGCACGGCGGGCTTAGGGATTACATCGACCGTACCATAGAGGAAACCCGCCTGCGTGGCTACTCGTTGACACTGCTGGGAAGAACCCGCCCCATCGCCGGGCTGACAAGCTCTAACAAGAACATTGTCCAGCAGGCCGAGCGCATGGCCATAAACACCCCCATTCAGGGCTCCGCAGCCGACATTATAAAAGTGGCCATGATTAACGTGCACCGCCGCATAAAGGCCGAGGGCCTTCAGACGCGGATGATCCTCCAGGTTCACGACGAACTCGTCTTAGAGGCACCGATAGCGGAGGTTGAGGCTGCAACGAGGTTGGTTAAAGAGGAGATGGAACACGCCTTTGAGCTCCGTGTGCCGGTCAGGGTAGACGTGGGGGCCGGGAAGAACTGGGCCGAGGCTCACTGAAGAAGCCCCCGGTTCAATCACTTTTGAGGAAAGCAAAGCTCTCTTGAAACGTGTAAATTTATACTTGGCGACCGCTAAATAAGCAACGGCTGCTTTGTGTAAAAGCAGCCGTTGCCATTATACTTTATATCGATGTTTAAACCAATGTCACTAATCGTACCGCTTAAAACAGTCCCTTCACCTTGCCGGTTTCCACGTCTACGTCCACTCTTCTGTAAGCGGGGTCCGAAGAGGTACCCGGCATGAGCTTGATGTCTCCGGCCACGGGAACGACGAATCCCGCACCTTTGTAAAGCAGGATGTCCCTGACGAAGAGCTTCCAGTCCTTGGGAACGCCTTTTTTGTTCGGGTTGTCGGTAAGACTCAGGTGGGTCTTGACCATACACGTGCCAAGCTTGCTGAGTTCCGGGTCGCCCTCGATGTTCTTAGCTTTCTTCAAAGCGTCCGGTGAGTACTCCACGCCGTCGGCGCCATAGACCTGGGTTGCGATCTTTTCGATTCTATCGCGCAGGGGCAGCTCTATCGGGTAAAGAAGCTTGAAGTCGTTAGTCTCGTTGCAGGCGTCTATTACGGCGTCCGCCAGTTCGAGGGCTCCCTCGCCACCCTTTAACCAATGCTTCGAAAGAGCGACACGGGCACCGGCCGCTTCGGCCATACGCCTTACTACGGCGATCTCGTTGTCGGTATCCGAGTAGAAGGCATTTATGCAGACCACGGGATTGATACCCGCGCTCTTTACCGTCTTAATGTGGTGGGTCAGGTTTATACAGCCTTTTTCCGTCCATTCAACGTTCTCCGCCTTGTACTCGTCGGGAATGGGCTTGCCGGGTACGGGAATAGGCGCGCCTCCGTGGCACTTGAGCGCCCTGACTGTGGCCACTATCACTGCCGCGTTAGGCTTCAGGCCCGAATAGCGGCACTTGAGGTTCCAGAATTTTTCAAACCCGATGTCGGCACCAAAGCCGGATTCGGTAATGTGGTAGTCGCGAAGTTTTAGCCCTACCCTGTCGGCTATTATTGAAGACTGGCCGATGGCGATATTGGCAAACGGGCCTGCATGCACCAAAACCGGCTGCCCCTCGATGGTCTGAAGGAGGTTGGGGTTAAGTGCCTCGACCATCCATGCCGTCATAGCACCCGCCACTTCCAGGTCCTCGGTGGTGATTGGCTTGCCGCCTCTGCTGTAGGCAACGACGATTCTGCCCATCCTCTCACGAAAATCTTTGAGGTCCTTGGATACGGCCAATATGGCCATTATCTCGGAGGATACGGCTATGTCGAAACGGGATTCCATCATGAATCCGTCCATCTTGCCGCCCATGCCTATAACCATCTTTCTCAGGGATTGTGCGCAAAAATCCATGATCCATGCCATCTGCACGTTTTTAGGGTCTACGTCCAGCCTCTTTAGTCCCCTTTTGGCAAGCTGCTCGTCGGAGTAATTGTTCTCGTGCTGCATGCGGGCCGTCAGGGCTACCATGCTGAGATTGTGGGCGTTCATTATGGCGTTGATGTCACCCGTCAAGCCCAGCGAAAAAGGGGTAAGGGGAATGCACTGGGAAAGACCGCCGCCGGCAGCCGAGCCCTTTATATTCATCGTAGGCCCGCCGGAGGGCTGTCTTATGGCCGCGATTACGCTCTTGTTTCTCTTACCGAGGCCCTGTACGAGGCCCATGGTAGTGGTGGACTTGCCCTCTCCAAGGGGAGTCGGCGTTATGGCGGTCACGTCTACGTACTTGCCGTCGGGCTTATTGCCCAAACGGTTCAGGACGCTCTTAAAGTCGACCTTGGCAACGTAATGGCCATGTGGCAGGAGTTCGTCTTTCAGCAGCCCCAGTTCGTCGGCGAGCTGGTAGACGGTCTTCATGTTCTTCTCTGCTGCCTCGGCTACTTCCCAGTCAGCGTGCTTTGTTGGATCAATTGGCATATAGTTAGTCCTCCTTTTAGTGATAGTGATGGATCAAGTCTTCTATATTTATTTCCGAATTTATTTAACGCATTTACTTTCCAGCTTCACCGCGCATACTTTTAGTTCCGGTATCTTGCAAATAGGGTCGTAAACGGGATTGGTCAGAACGTTTGCCGCCGCCTCTTTGAAGTGAAACGGGATAAATACGACACCTTTGTCCGGCAGGTCGCTTACTCTGGCCTTAACGGTTATTTCACCCCGCCTGGAAGTCACTTTCACCTCCTCGCCGTCATTAATACACATGTTGGTGGCATCGAAGGGGTTTATCTCCACGTAAGCCTCCGGGGACACCTGCCTTATGGCTTTCACCCGCCGGGTCATGGTACCGGTGTGGTACTGGAAGAGAAGCCTCCCCGTAGTGAGCATGAAGGGGTACTCCTCATCGGGCAGTTCCACCGAGGGCCTGTACTTAACCACCGTAAATCTACCCTTACCGTCGGCAAGTGCAAATTTGTCCTTAAAAAGAAACTTTGTTCCGGGATGGTCGATAGTGGGGCATGGCCACTGAAGGCCGCCTTTTTCCAGCCGTCCGTAGGTCATCCCGGCCATGTTCTGCCAAAGCCGGCCTATTTCCAGAAACACCTCTTCCATGTTTTTGTAATCCATGGGGTAGCCCATGCGCCTGG